>NZ_JBHVQI010000028.1:0-52590 GCF_042886835.1 Paenarthrobacter sp. NPDC057981 | reverse complement strand
CTGGCCGAACGCATCCGTGCTGCCGGGGCCGGTATCGGTGGCTTCTTCACTCCCACCGGGTATGGCACGACGCTGGCCGAGGGCAAGGAAACCCGGTTCCTCGACGGGAAGTGGCAGGTGTTTGAGACGCCGATCCACGCCGACGTCGCCCTCATCAAGGCGTTGAAGGCTGACGGTAAGGGCAACCTCGTGTACCGCAAGACCGCCCGGAACTTCGGGCCCATTATGGCCGCCGCGGCGAAGCACACCATTGTGCAGGTCTCAGAGATCGTGCCCACGGGTTCGTTGGACCCGGAGAACGTGGTGACGCCGGGGATTTACGTGAATTCGGTGGTCCGGGTTGGCACTGTTTCTGAAGCAACTGCTAATTCTTCGAACGGAAAGGTGGCCTGAGCATGGGCACGCAGACAAGCATCCAGACTTCCGAGAAGCCGCTCGGCCGCGATGAGCTGGCCCAGTTGGTGGCCCGCGATATCGCCCCGGGTTCTTTCGTGAACCTGGGGATCGGGCAGCCGACGCTGGTGTCGAACTACCTCACCGAGGACCAGAACATCACCCTCCACACGGAAAACGGGATGCTCGGCATGGGACCTGTCGCCGAGGGGGATGCTGTTGATGGTGACCTGATCAACGCCGGTAAGATCCCCGTCACGGAGCTTCCCGGAGCGTCCTACTTCCACCATGCCGACTCGTTCGCGATCATGCGCGGCGGGCACCTGGACATCTGCGTCCTCGGTGCCTTCCAGGTCTCCGCGACCGGTGACCTCGCGAACTGGCACACCGGCGCACCGGACGCGATTCCCGCCGTCGGAGGTGCCATGGACCTGGCCACCGGCGCGAAGGACGTGTTCGTGATGATGACCCTGCTGACCCGTGACGGCGCCTCGAAGCTGGTGGAACACTGCACGTACCCGCTGACCGGCGTCGGCTGCGTCACCCGCGTGTACACCGACAAAGCCGTGTTCCTCACCGGACCGGAAGGTGTCACCGTCCGCGAAACCTTTGGCTGCACCTTCGAGGAAATCCAGGAACTCGTCCCGCTGCCGCTCAGCCAGGCGTAGCCCCTTTTCAGTTCACCACCCACCGATCGCTCGACAGAGGAGCCAATTTTGTCGCAGAAACTCTTCGAACCACTGAAGCTCCGCGGCGTTGAATTCCGCAACCGGATCTGGGTGCCGCCCATGTGCCAGTACGCCGTAGCGAAGCATGACGGCGTCGCCACCGACTGGCACGCGGCGCACTTGGGGGCCATGGCTCTTGGCGGGGCTGGCGCAGTGATCGTGGAAGCCACGGGTGTCGTGCCTGAAGGACGGATCTCCCCGCGCGACCTCGGTCTATGGAATGACGAGCAGAAGGAGGCCCTCGCCTCCATCGTTCGTTTCATCAAGTCCCAAGGTGCCGTGGCCGGTATCCAACTCGCACATGCCGGACGGAAGGCAAGTGCGTGGCCCGAGTGGGGCGCAGAGAAATCAGACGGTAGCCTGCCACTGGAATCCGGTGGTTGGGAAACTGTCGCCCCCTCCGCCATCCCCTTCGAGGGAATGGCGACGCCAAGGGAGCTTGACCAGAAAGGGATCGACGAAGCGCTAGCGGCATTTGTCGCTGCAGCGGGTCGAGCCGTCGAGGCAGGCTTCGAACTCATCGAGATCCACGGTGCGCACGGCTATCTCTTGCACGAGTTCCTCTCACCTCTAAGTAATCACCGGACAGATGCATACGGCGGCTCACTCCAAAACCGCTCCCGTCTCCTTAGAGACATTGTCGATGCTGTCCGCCAAGAAATTGGTGAAGAAATCGCCCTGGTCGTGCGCCTCTCGGCAACTGACTGGGCAGACGGCGGCATTACAGTAGACGAGACGGTGCAGCTCGCCCAATGGTTACGTGGGCAGGGAGTCGACTTGATCGATGTGTCCAGCGGAGGAAACGTACTGGCGCCGATCCCGGCAGGGCCGGGCTATCAGGTACCGCTCGCGACGGCCGTAAGAGAGCAGGCCGGCATCCCTACGGCAGCAGTTGGGCTGATCACTGACCCAGTTCAGGCAGAGCAAGTCCTCGTCACTGGTCAAGCCGATGTAGTGCTCATCGGCCGCGAAATGATGCGCAACCCACTCTTCCCCGTTCACGCTGCACGCGCAGTTCGGTACAGCGACGCCCCGATTCCGCGACCGTATCACCGAGCCTTCATTCACTAAGGCCTGCCGCGTGGTTATCCATACTCCAACGAGGTGAAGCGGCAGTGCTTTCAGAGCCACGGCAGCACGACACAGCCGACGGCCAGCCATCGCAAAAAGGGATGCTTTGATGGGATGAGTGGAGGGCCTGCTCCCGGTGGTATGCGTTCTGCGCGCCAACTGCCCCAGGAGAACTCACTTGGCAATTCTTAGTAAAGGGGACTTGAATCGTGTTGAGACCGAAAAAGCACCAGGCTCCACTAACCCCTTACTGCCCCTGAGAACATCGCGTTGTCCGTGAGGTTGCAGATCGGTGTTTTGTTTTGTTGGGGAGCGGCCGACGACCATTCAGACCGCCATATAAGCCGTTTCAAACGAGTTGTACACGCGTCTGGGATTGCTGAGGCAAAGCTGATGGTGCCGCCGGCCCAAAGTTGCGGCGTGTTGCCCAACCTGCTCCTCGACATGTCCTCAAGAACGTGAAAGTACTCCGTGCGCTGTGCGAGACGTCGTGTTCGCGCTGACTAGGCGGGACGCGAAGCTCATCGTTTCAAACAACGCATCCGGCTGCGGGTGCTTAGTGCGGTAGGAGCACCCGCCGTTGGGCTCTACGCTTGAGTGCCAATCGAGCGACGCCATTTGCAACAGCTCGCTCGCTAGTCCTACCTGCAGGACTAGCGAGCGAGTCATATTCGGGCTAGAAGGCTCGGAGAATATCTTCCACGCGTTGCTTGGCATCGCCGAAGAGCATCTGGGAGTTTTCCCGGTAGAACAGCGGATTCTGCACGCCGGCGTAACCGGATGCCATGGAGCGCTTGAACACCACGACATTCTCCGCCTCCCATACTTTGAGGACTGGCATGCCCGCGATGGGGCTGCCGGGGTCTTCGGCGGCGGCGGGGTTGACCGTGTCGTTTGCTCCGATGACCAGGACCACGGAGGTATCACCAAGATCGTCGTTGATTTCGTCCATCTCGAGGACGATATCGTACGGGACTTTGGCTTCGGCAAGGAGCACGTTCATGTGCCCGGGCAGGCGACCGGCGACGGGGTGGATTCCGAATCTGACGTTCACCCCGCGTTCCCGCAGCTTGTGGGCAAGCTCGGCGACCGGGTACTGGGCCTGCGCGACTGCCATGCCGTACCCAGGAGTGATGACAACCGTGGAGGCACTTACGAGGAGTTCAGCCGTTTCCTGCGCCGTGATTTCCCGGTGCTCCCCGTAATCCGCGTCCTTCTTTGCCGATGCGGTGATGCCGAAGCCGCCGGCGATAACCGAGATGAAAGACCTGTTCATGGCCTTGCACATGATGTAAGAGAGGTAGGCGCCCGAGGAACCGACGAGTGCGCCGGTGATGATGAGGAGGTCGTTGTTGAGCAGGAAGCCTGCGGCGGCTGCGGCCCAACCGGAATAGCTGTTGAGCATGGATACGACGACGGGCATGTCGCCGCCGCCGATGGAGGCCACCAGATGCCATCCAAGCCCGAGGGCCAACAGGGTGACGACGATGAGCAGCCACAGCTGGGTGTCGTTGACGTACCAGACGGTGAGGACGACGAAGCCGACCAGCGCGCCCAAGTTGATGGCGTTTTTTCCCGGCAGGGTCAGCGGTGCCGACTTCATTCTGGCGGACAGCTTGAGGAAGGCCACAATCGATCCGGTGAAGGTGACGGCTCCGATAAAGACTCCGATGAAGACTTCGGCGTGGTGGATGGCCAGGAGGTCTTCGTGCAGGTGTGGTTCTTCCAGGTGGCCGTTCCAGCCGACCAGTACGGCTGCCAAGCCGACGAAGCTGTGCAGCAGCGCGATGAGCTCGGGCATGCCGGTCATTTCAACGACGCGGGCGCGCCACAGGCCGATTGCGCCGCCGATCAGTACCGCAACAAGAAGGAAGATCAGACCGGTAAGCATTTGGTCTCCTCCCCAGGTCTTTTGCAGCGTAAGCCAGATGGTGGCGGCCAAGGCGACGATCATGCCGGAGATACCGTAGATCACGCCCCCGCGTGCCCTCTCATGCTGGCTAAGACCTGCGAGGCTTAGGATGAACAGCAGGCCGGCAACGATGTAGGCCGCTCCAGCAATGGAATCGGCAGTCAACGGACCGGAGGCGGTATCAAACACGGGTGAACTCCTCATTGATGCTCAGGGGGCTTTGCAACTGATGTTCAGGCACGGGCTTTGTCTCCGCGGGAGAACATAGCGAGCATGCGACGGGTGACGGCGAAGCCGCCGAAGATGTTGATGCTGGCCAGCAGGATCGCGACGGCGGCGCCGATCTGCATGATGATGTTGTCCGACGTGACCTGGAGCAGGGCGCCGACGACGATAATTCCCGAAATGGCGTTGGTGACGGACATCAGCGGCGTGTGCAAGGCGTGATGCACTTTCCCGATGACGTAGAAACCCACCACGACCGATAGCACCAGTACTGTGAAGTGCTGCGGCAGGGGAGCAGGCGCGACCGCGCTGATGCCGAAGAGAGCCGCGATGCCGGCTGCAACGAGACCTGCCTTGGCGACAGGGCTGATTGTCTTCTTGCTGGCAGCCAGGACGCCGGAGTCGTCAACGATTTGCGTGCTCTCGGCTTTTACTGGTGCTGCTGAGACTTGGACGGCGGGCGGCGGCCAGGTCTTCGCCCCGTCCCGCACAACGGTCACCGACCGCTGGACTACGTCATCGAAATCGATCTTCAGCTGGCCGTCCTTCCCCGGGGTCAGCAGCTTGAGCAGGTTCAGCAGATTGGTCCCGTACAACTGTGACGCCTGGGCGGGCAGCCGCCCTGGTAGGTCTGTGTATCCGAGGATCACGACACCGTTGTCCGTTACCACGCGTTCCCCGGCAATAGAACCCTCCACGTTTCCGCCCTGGCCAGCGGCCATGTCGACGATCACGCTGCCGGGTTTCATGCTCTCGACGTCCTCTGCCGTGATCAACCTCGGGGCCGGCCGGCCGGGGATGAGGGCGGTGGTGATGATGATGTCGACGTCACGCGTCTGCTCGGAGTAAATCTCGGCTGCTCGCTGGTTGTAGGCCTCGCTGGTGGCTTTGGCATAGCCGTCGGAGGACTTCATTGCCTCGTCGACTTCGACTTTCAGGTACTCCCCGCCGATCGACTTGACTTGGTCCGCGACTTCCGGTCGCGGGTCGGTCGCACGCACGATGGCACCCAGACTGCTGGCGGCACCGATGGCTGCCAAGCCTGCAACACCCGCTCCGGCGACAAGGATCTTCGCCGGTGGCACCTTGCCTGCGGCAGTCACCTGCCCGGTGAAGAACCTGCCGAACTCATGCGCAGCCTCGATGACTGCCCGATATCCCGCAATGTTGGCCATGGAACTCAGCACGTCCATCGACTGCGCCCGGGAAATCCGTGGCACTGCGTCCAGGGCAAGTGCAGTGATGGGCCGCGCGGCCAAGGCTTCGACGAGTTCCGGTCGCAAGCCCGGGCTTAGGGAACCGATCAGCGTCGCGCCCTCGGCCAGTCGGCCGATCTCCTCCTCACTGGGCGGATTAACCCGCAGGACGACTTCGCTGCCCCAGGCCTCATCAGCACCCGCAATAAGTGCACCTGCTTCGACATAGGCATGGTCAGGGAAAGAGGAGGACTCCCCGGCACCCTTTTCGACCACGACGTCGTAACCTAGCGCCGTCAGCTGCCCCACTGTGGTGGGCGTGGCTGCGACCCTCGTTTCCTGTCCTAACTCCGCCACTATTCCTATACGTGTCACGATTGCTCTCTTCTGTGTTGTTAAACGTGTCCAAGCCAAACTGTGTTTGGGACCGCCGATAGTTGCTCGAGACTCCCTGGCGAACATGATCAAATGACGCAGCGGGACGCCGTTCGCACAGACCCGAAGAACTACAACTACCGTCCAATGGAAATTCATGTGCCTACGATCTGACGGATCCTCGCGCGCCGCGGCGGAGATTACGGGCTGTTCGCGCCAACTGTTGCCAAGCAGGTCGTGGCGCGGGACGCTGGCCGGCCGATCGTTGAACCCGCGCCGCCCCTCTTAAGGCCGCGTACCTGCCCAAGATCGTGGAATGAGTCGACTGGTCCAAAGCCCGAATACGCGCCTACAGGGGCCAGCCCTGCGGCTCGGGCTGGCCCCTCTGTGCGGACGACGAATTTATCCGTGTAAATTTCCAGGGCCGCCGTCCCCAACGCAATGGTGGGGCCGCCCAAAGTTCGCTGACGCTTGAAGCCGACGGCGCTGCCTTACAGGGACTGGCTCGCTCCAACTGCCCGAATCTGCCAATTGCGTCGGGCTTCGGGCTTTATGGCTGTTGACGCTCCCGGTACCTGAGGCCGGGTCATCATGCCAGCCTCGATTCGGGACCTGTCCAGGAAGGCCTCCCTTGTCCAAGGAATGAACTCCACCAACGGTTTCGCCTCGGAAAGGACCGTCCCAACGAGGTGCTGATGCACCTGCATCATGTCGCCTGCATGAGGCGCCATCCTAATGCCCATAGCACCAGCCTGCGTGGCCACGTTGCGCCATTCGGTAATTCCTCCGAGCCGGGTAACGTCCGGCTGCACGACTCGGTACGCGTTGCGGGACATGAACGTCGAAAACTGCTGGTATGAGTAGATGGCTTCGCCGCCGGCAATGTCCAGCGTGGTTAGCGACTGCAGGCGTGCGTGACCGTCAACGTCCTCAGGGTGCAGCGGCTCTTCCACCCAGTCCATTCGAGCTTCCTCAAGATAGGGCAGAATACGAGCAGCAGTGGAGAAATCCCACTTCTGGTTCGCATCGCACATCAGGGTGACCTCGTCTCCGATGGCGGCACGGACGGCGCGTACGCGGCGAACGTCCTCTCGCCAGTCGGCACTGCCGACCTTGATCTTAACTCGCTTCCATCCTTGATCAACGAGATCAAGAAGGTCCGCTACGAGCTCCGAATCAGAGAAGTTCAACCAACCGCCGTTTGTGTTGTAAGCCTCGACGGGAGCGGCAGACCCGCCCAGGAGCTTCCACAAAGGCATACCGGCCCGCTGCGCCGCGATATCCCACAGTGCGATGTCCACCATGGCCAGGGCCATATGAACGGTGCCGGCTCGTCCCATCCAGTGCGTCGGCTGCCAGTACATACGGTTCCAGGTCCCGACGATGTCATCGGCCGGTGCACCCAACAAGGCCGGGGCATAGTACTTTTGGACAATGTCGCACAACAACTCAGGTGCATTGTGCACTCCAGAGATCCCCGTGCCGACGAAACCGTCAGAGGTCTTTACCTCCACAACAGGCACAATCCAGTGCGTAAGGGCGGCGTTGGAGTCAGCGATCGGCTTCTCCAGTGGGACCGAGAGAGCGTAGGTCTCCACACTGATGATTTTCGTGCCGTCCTCTGAGGCACCGAATACTGAGGCCGCGCGCTCCGTGGCAGCGTCGATAGCAGGCAATTGTGTTCCTCTGTTCTTGTCTGAGATGCGTGGCCCGGCGGAAGGCCATCGCGGTAACTACTTCCATTAGGACGCAGAAGTTTGCGTGGCACAACGCCGATTTTCGGATACGAGTTATTCGCAATACGGATACAATGGGAGGGCCTGTGCGGGGCTCGGCTGGTCCGTTCTTCGCCCTAAACTGCGAACTGTGTTCACGGAAGTGGTCGCCAAGTCCTCTCTAGGATCAGTAGCGGAACGCATTCGTGGACGTCTCTGGCTGGGCAAGATTATTCGAAGTCGATGAAACTAGGACCTGAATGTCGATTGAGCTGGCATGGCTTCGCACGTGGCTGGGAGTTGTTGACGTTGGAGGCTTTGCGCGGGCGGCAGAGCACTTGCATCTTTCGCAGCCCAGGGTTTCAGCGCATGTTGCAAATCTCGAGCGGACCCTTGGCCACGTCCTGATAGAGCGTCGGGTGAGGCCGTTGACGCTGACTGACGCAGGTTACAGTCTGCTTCCGAAGGCGAGGGCCGCTGTGGCGGCGGCTGACGAGTTGGTCACATGGAACCCGAACAACGACGTCCTGTCCGGTTTGGTGAAAGTGGGCAGCGTCGCTAGTGTCAGTTCGGAGTTTCTCCCGAACATACTTTCCGAATTCGCTTCCAGATACGAAGAAGTCGAACTCCGGGTACTGGACGGAGACGTGGAGCTCCTCGAGTCCGCGTTGGTGGAACGCCGTGTGGCCGTGGCCCTCCGGCCCTTGCGACCGGAGCCAAAGGACCCGCAGGTACTTGAGGTCCGGCCCTTGTGGCGAGAGCGATTCGTTGTTGTTCTCCCGGACGGTCACCCGCTTCTCGCGACCAAGGTTGTCCGGGTGAAGGACCTTGCCGCATTTCGGGTACTTACCGTCGGCAATCCTTTGTCTGATTCACTCCTGGGCTACGAGACGGCAACGTACTTGAAGGCCCAGGCACCCGACGTGGCGGTGGGAGCAGTGCTGCATCAGCCGACGACCCTGGCCGCCATGGTCCGGGCCGGTCTTGGCGTCGGTATCGTGAATCTGCTGGCAGCCCGCATGATCAAGCGTCCAGGGCTGGTTATCCGGTCAATCGATAGGCAGGACCTCTACCGGGACGTCGGCATTTGGTGGCACGCCGAGAGACCTCTGAGCCGCGCTGACCAGGTGTTTATCCGTACGGTTCTTGACGCACAGCGCCCAAGGGGAACCTCTCTCGTTCCCCGGAGGTAACTGTCCCGGCCATAGCTTCTTTCTGCGCTGCCCATGACTCGGACAGATCGACTAGCCCGGCAGTCGCCGTGTCAGGTTGTCGTCGGGCGGGTCAGAGATTCAAGAACCTCGAGCAAGTGCTGATAGCTATGTCCGGTTGCGCGGGTGAGGCCCAGTTCGCAAGTGCGGTTGGTGGATGCGTAGACGTCGAAGTCCCTCGAAGCGACGGCAGCCGCTTCGCTGGCCGTCGCCGAGGCGGTCAGTTCCGGGTGAAGCATGCCACGGTCTCCGGCGAAACCGCAGCAGCCCCATCCTTCCGGTACAACGACTTCGGTGGCAAGTGAAGTGCCAATGCGCAGGAGGGCTTCGTTGGTACCTAGGTGGGTGGAGGAACACGTGGGGTGCAGGGCCAGTGAACCGATCTTGTTCGGTACGTTGAGCGCTGGAAGGATGCGACTGTCGGTGAAGCTGACCGCGTCAATAATCGTAAGGCCCGGGAAGCGTTTATCATCTGCCAGAAGCTTTTCGACGCCTTCGGTGCACGAGGCAGCGTCGACAACTATGGGGAGTTCACCTTGGCGGCTCGCCGACCAGAGCGCTGGAAGAACCCGTTCGCGCATATCCTGGTACCCGTCCGTGAGGCCTTTGGACTTCCATGGCGTGCCGCAGCACATGCTCGCAATATCGTCCGGGATCATGACCTCAACTCCGGCCCGCTCGCATAACTTGAGGAAGGCCGACCCGACACCTCCGCCGTCACCGGCCGCACCAAACATGGTTCCGATGCAGGCGGCGAAGTACACGATTTCTGCCCTAGAATTGGCTTTGGGGTTGCGCCTCGTTCCTCCCGCAGGGAGGTCCTTCGTCCAAAGCGGCATAGTTTCGCTGCCGACAAGGGCACGAGCCACCGAGGTGGCGCCAGTGACCAGCGGTGCTGGCACCTTCTTTGCCCCGCTGAGAGCCAGACCACCGGTCCTGGATACAAAATCCCAGTGCTTCGATGCCTGTTTCCATCCCGCCTGCTCAACACTATTGCGCTGGTCTGCACGTAGCCGACGTACCAAGTCACCTGTATCGATGAGAACAGGGCAGGCAGTCTGACACATCCCATCAACAGCGCAAGTATCGACGCCATCGTACTGGTACTCACGGTCCAACTGCTCGACTAGCGCAGTGTCACCCGCTAATTCAGCCGCGGCGCGCTCCCGGCGCAGAGCGATTCGTTGCCGGGGCGTCAGCGTCAGATCCTTACTGGGACAGACCGGTTCGCAATAGCCACATTCGACGCAGCGGTCAACTTCCTCCTCCACCGTTGGAGTGATCTTGAGGTCCGAGACGTAGGAAGTTTCATCCTCGTTGAGTAAGATCCCCGGGCTGAGCAAACCCCTCGGGTCAAAAAGGCGCTTGACTTCGCACATGACTTCGTAAAGCTCGTCGCCATACTGTTTCCGGACAAAGGGTGCCATGATCCGGCCTGTTCCATGCTCGGCCTTCAGCGTTCCGTCGTTAGCCAGCACCAAGTCGACCATAGCGTTGGTGAATGCCATGTACCGGTCAACCTGCCGGCTCTCGCTGAAGCGCTCATTGAGCAGGAAGTGGATGTTGCCATCTTTGGCATGCCCGAAAATAACGCTGTCTTCATAACCGTGGCGATCAAAAAGTTCGACCAGCTGTTCGCAGGTGTCCAAGAGGGCGGGCACAGGAACCGCGATGTCCTCCAGGAGGGCGGTCGTGCCCGATGGCCGATTGCCGGCGACCGTAGCGTACAAGCCCTTCCGAATATGCCAAAGTGCAGCACGGACACCCGGTTCTGAGCTAAGCACCGCAGGCACGGATAGGGAAAGCTGTTCCAGCAGGGACGCGCTGTCCTGGACTGCCGCAGCCACCTCTTCGGGTGTATCTGCCTGGTGTTCTACCAAAAGGGCAGCGTGCTTCGATATCTCGAGGTTCAGCAGTGAAGTGGTGGCCTTGGGATCGCGTTGCGCGACACGAAGTGACGTGGCGTCCAGCAGCTCGACAGTGGCGAAGCCAGCTGCGACCAGTGCCGGTAACGCTCCCGTGGCATGGGTGAGATCCGGAAAATACAGCATCCCCGTTGCTGTGTGCGGGAAAACCGGGACGGTGCGAAATGTTGCTGAGCCGATGAACGCCAAGGTGCCTTCGCTGCCGACAACGAGGTGAAGAAGGATCTCAGTAGCAGAGTCAAAGTCCACAAAAGAATTAAGCCCGTATCCCATCGTGTTCTTAATGGAGAACAACTTTTTGATGGTGCGGAGGGAGGTTGGATTGGACCGAATGCGCTCCCGCAGGCGAATCAGACCTTCGTATAGCAGTGGTTCCTTGGCCTTGAGTTGCTCATCGGCATCGCTGTCGGCTGTATCAAGGACCGTGCCACTGGGCAGGATCAATACAGCGGACTCAAGCGTCCGGTAGGTGTTGAACTCAGTTCCGCACGCCATTCCGCTGGAGTTGTTGGCTACCACACCACCGATGGTGCACGCCGACTCGCTGGCCGGATCCGGACCGAGTTTTCGCTTGTACGGCGCCAAACGGGCATTTACAGACCTTACAGTTGCCCCTGGCTGAACTCTGACCCGGTCTCCACCGCTCAGCACCTCGATAGCCCGAAAATTCCGCCGCGTGTCCACCAGAACTGCGGAACTTGAGGCTTGCCCGCTCAGGCTTGTTCCGCCGGAACGAAATGTCAGAGACGAACCGCTTTCCGCAACTGCAGCAAGCAAGCGCGAGATGTCGCCGGCGTCCATGGGTGTCGCAACCATCTGAGGGGTCAGCAAGTAGTGAGAGGCATCGTGGGCAGAACCCAACCGGTCACTGGCCCGGGACTTGATTCTGCCTGGGACCGCCTTTTCCAGGGCAGCGAAGAGGCCACTGTCGAGCGGTTGAAGAGTCCGTGGGGTGTTATGGGCCAATTGCTTCTCCGAGTCTGAAACCAACACTGCTTTCCATTTGATGGACCAGCAGTCTATTATTTGGATTGCGATGAAGATTACCACTAACTCGACTCCTGTGGGGTCGCTCCCTGATAAGGCTCCCGAAGAACGCGTCGTTGGTTCTGATCGGGTCCTGGCCGTGCTGGTCGAACTGGCCAACCATCCTGATGGGATTGGCCTGGAAGAGATGGCGCGGACCGTCAATAGTCCGAAGGCGACGGTCCACCGCGCGCTTGCATCACTCCGACGGGCAGGTCTCGCGGGTCAGTTGGACCGCGGTAGATATGTTCTTGGGGATGAATTCCTCCGGATGGCATTCGCCAACCATGAGGCACGCCCTGATCATGTACGTGTCCGGCCCATCCTTGAAGCACTAACGGCCCGGTTCGGTGAGACCGCGCATTATGCGGTCTTGGAGGGCGAATCCATCGTTTACCGGGGAAAAGTTGATCCGTCCGTGGGCGCGATGAAACTCACGTCCACGGTAGGGGGACGTAATCCGGCCCACTCAACTGGCGTGGGCAAGTTGATGCTCTCCTATGACTTACTGACCGAAGATTCTGTCACAGAGTGGATAGGGAAGCGCACGCTCACCAAGCGAACCGACCGGACAGTGGTGACGGCCCAAGAACTCCATACGGAACTGAACATGATCCGCCGGCAGGGCTACAGCATCGATGACCGTGAAAACGAGTCTGACGTCAACTGCATCGCTTTCCCCGCCTTCTTCGGTTCGCCTTCAAGGCCGACCGGAGGAATCAGTATCAGCGCCATCGCTCACCGCACCCCCCTTAAAGTGCTTGTCGACAGCATCCCCGCGATTCAAAAAATCCTCGGCGGAGACTTCGACAGGATTTAGCGAAGATCCTCATCTGTCCTGTACCCCCATTTTGACTATCCATTGGAGTATTCATGTATCTCATGCGCCTCGGTGCTGCGGGCTCGGAAAAGCCTGCGGCCCGCATCGACGATGAACATTATGTCGACCTGTCCGACGTCGTTGACGACTTCAACGAAGAATTCTTTACCACCAACGGGATCGCGAGAATTGCGCCGATCGTGGCGGAGAGGGCAGCCGCCAATAAACTGCAGACCTTTGATGGCGAGCGGATCGGGGCGCCTTTCGCACGGCCGCATCAAATTCTGTGCATCGGACTGAACTATAGTGACCACGCCGCAGAGACGGGCCAAGCCGTGCCGGCTGAGCCGATTCTGTTCACGAAGGCGCCGAACACTCTTATCGGCCCCAACGATGACGTTCGGATCCCCAGAGGCGCCACCAAACCCGACTGGGAAGTAGAGCTCGGCATCGTCATTGGCAAGCGCACGAGCTACCTCAACACTGTGGAAGAAGCAGCTGATGCCATCGCGGGTTTTGTTGTGGTGAACGACGTCAGCGAACGAGGCTTCCAGTTGGAACGCGGCGGGCAATGGTCCAAAGGCAAGTCAAGCGAGACGTTCAACCCGGCGGGCCCATGGTTGGTCACTCCGGATGAGATTGACGACGTTAAATCCTTGGGAATGTGGCTCGATATCAACGGTGATAGGCGACAAACCGGTTCCACGTCGACAATGATTTTTGACCCGTACTACATCGTCCACTATCTGAGCCAGTTCCTTGTGTTGGAACCCGGTGACCTAATTAACACCGGCACGCCCCCCGGGGTGGGAATGGGCTTTAACCCGCCAGTCTGGCTCCAGGCAGGAGACGTGATGGAACTCGGCATCGACGGTCTGGGCACCCAACGCCAGAACGTTCTCGCTCCGCGATGAAGCAAGAAACGCTGACACAGCAGGAGACACTCATGAAGGACTTTCAAGGCTTAGTAGCCATTGTCACGGGTGGGGCAAGTGGTATCGGCGCTGCAACAGCACAACTCCTCTCGGACCGCGGAGCAAGCGTTGTCGTCATCGATCGAAGCATCAGTGAGCCGACGGAAGGCATCCACGGAATTGTTTGTGACATTACGTCCACCGAGGACGTCACCAGCGCTGTTGAGGAAGTCATCAGCACCTTCGGTCGACTTGATGTCCTGATCAACAATGCCGGCATTGGCGCAAGCGGCGACGTGGCTGCCAATACCGATGAAGAATGGCACCGCGTCCTGGATGTCAATGTTGTCGGAACTGCGCGGATGAGCCGCGCGGCGCTTCCCTACTTGAGCCGGAGCCCCCATGCCGCGGTCGTAAACACGTGCTCGACGATAGCCTTCGTCGGCGTCCCGAACAGGGCCCTCTATTCGGCCAGCAAAGGAGCGATTGCCGCTCTCACACTCAGTATGGCCGCCGACCATGTGGGGACGGGAATCCGCGTCAACGCCGTCGCTCCAGGCACGGCCGACACGCCTTGGGTCAATAGGCTGCTCGATGAAGCCGCAGATCCGAACCAGGCCGCGGAAGCACTTCGTCGACGCCAACCCCTCGGAAGATTGGTGACATCTGACGAAGTCGCCCGGTCCATTGCTTTCCTCGCGTCGCCTGCCTCCGGTTCCACAACCGGCACCGTCCTGACCGTGGACGGTGGAATGGCTAGTCTTCGCACTCCCACGGTCTCCTAACTGTGCGCTGCACAGACCAGGCCGTCGCACATGAGAGATTTCGGCCTTGACTAAGTACCGTCACGATGAGTGGAGCCGGCTCATCAATGTACCTGTAGAGATTCGGCTCGGGGACCGGCTGGTCCGCTCGGGCACTGTAGAAGATGCCATGCCAGACTGCTCCTTACTCTGGCTGGCATCCGATCACCAAGGCACACGCACAATGTACTCAGCCTGCGAGGGCTACGAAGTCTGGCTCGAGCCCAGCGAGCTGGAAGGTTCTTTCGCATACCGCATGACAGCGTCCGAGCTATTTCCGATGGAAGGCCCTTGACCGCCCGGTCAACCAACTCCCGCCGAAACTTGATGTCGCTTTCGGGAAGCCTGTCCCACTGCCGGAGCCAGGGTTTGTGCCGATCCGCACGAACCCTGGCTCCGGGTTCCGATCATCGCCACTTCGTCCCCACGCCCGCGCATAGGCCCCGGCTGGCGCACTGGGATGGGCTTCCTCATCTAGACCTGGCCAGCAGGCTGGCGCTTACCCGGAATTGACGCCACTGCTGAACCCACTCAACGACGTTGTGGGTACGGCGAACCTGCCACTACGAGGGCACTCGGCCCCGAACTCGATTTCACATTGCGCAAGCTGCTTGCATCATATTGAAAAATGGGTATGATCGAACTCACAATCGAGCAGATCTCTCCGGCCATCGGCCCCCGCTCGACATCCCAGCCACTACACCGCCCGCACAAAGGAGTGTGTCGCTATGGCGTGCAGCCAACGCCCCACAGGCCTCACCACAGGGGCCTCATCCGAGAAGGGATGGCCCCCGCGTGGTTAGATTTCTTGCCAAAAGACTCTTCAATGGAGTTCTGCTCATTTTCGTGGTAACTGCTGTCGTTTTCTTCCTTATGTACAGTACGGGCTCATCAATCGCGCGCAATATCCTCGGACAAGGCGCTACACAGGAAAAGGTCGATGCCCTGACAGTGAGCCTGGGATTGAACCGGCCGCTTGTCGAGCAATACTGGACATGGCTGGTCGGCGCTGTCCAGGGAAATTTGGGCAAATCCTTCTTTACCGGGGAGCCGATCACAAACGCCCTCGCAAGCCGCCTTCCCATTACCTTTTCGGTTGTTCTGGTCGCCCTCCTGCTGACGCTCGTCATCAGCACTGCATTGGGAATCGCCGCGGCAGCCCGCGGGGGTTGGCTGGACCGGGCAATACAAAGCACCGTAACGGTTTCGTACGTTTTCCCTGTGATCATATTTGCAATCGGCATGGTGTACCTTTTCGCCGTTACGCTCAAGTGGGTACCGGCCATTGGTTTCGTATCCTTTGCACGTTCGCCCATTGGCTGGTTTGCCTCGATCATCCTGCCGTCGATAACACTGGCATTCGGTGGAATTGCTTCCCTCGCTGCCCAGATCCGGGGGTCCATGATCGACGAGCTGGAACGCGACTACGTTCGAACTTTAAGAAGCCGGGGTATAACCTCGGCCTCCATTCTCTTCAAGCACGCTCTCCGAAACGCTGCTTCCCCTGCCCTGACCACATTCTCACTCTTGTTTATTGGCCTATTCGGCGCCTCATTCTTCATCGAAAAAGTATTCGCACTACCTGGGTACGGCAGCTTTGCTCTTAACGCTTCGATTCAGGGTGATCCTCCGGCAATGCTTGGTGTCACCCTGTTCAGCATCGTGCTTGTCGTCGTCGTCAACATGGTCATTGACATTATCCAGGGCTTGCTGAACCCGAAAGTGAGAATCTGATGGCAGAAAACACCATGTCGGCTCCCGGAGTTTCATCGGTTGCTGGCACGCGTGCCGGCATCTGGGGACAATTGCTCCGTCATCCTATGGGAGCAAGTTCCCTAGGCGTCCTGGCGACTATTGTCATTCTGGGCGTTCTCGAACCGCTGTTGGCGACCCACGATCCGGAGTTCATTTCACTTTCCAACATAAACGCACCGGCCGGCACCCCCGGGTGGCCTCTTGGTGGCGATGGAGCAGGACACGACGTTTGGGCCAGACTGCTTGCCTCAATCAACGTCTCACTAACATCGGCGCTCATTGGGACTGCCGTGGCGATGGTTCTGGGGGTCAGCATAGGCCTAGTCTCCGGATACCTTAGCAAAACCACCGACATCATCACCTCCTGGGTCTTTGACCTGCTGATGGCCTTGCCCACCCTTGTGATGCTTATCGTGATTGCCCCGGTGATCGGCGGTGACTACAAGGTCACGATGGCCATATTGGGCGTGTTTTTGTCACCCGGCGTTTTCCGCCTCGTCCGCAACCTGGTGGTAGGTGTGCGGAACGAACTCTACGTGGACGCAGCTCGCGTATCGGGGCTTTCCGACCTGCGCATCCTCTCGCGCCACGTTTTCTACGTGATCCGTGGGCCGATTATCATCCAAGCTGCTTTTCTCGCCACCGTGTGCATAAACATGCAAGCTGGACTCGCGTTCATAGGGATCGGCGCACGCACGCCGAGCTTCGGTTCAATGATCAGCCAAGCCTTCCAAACCATGTACTCCCAGCCCATCCAACTTGTTTGGCCAACGATCGGGTTGAGTCTCCTGACAGGAGCCCTCGTGCTCTTCGGCAATGCCTACAGGGATGTGCTCGGCCAGCGCGGAACCCGAAAAGGCCGGTCAGCCCGGAAAGAACGGACAGCCAAGGGTGACGCCACCGTACGCACTGTCCCCAGCAGTACAGGCACTGGTTCATCCGACCTACTCTTGCGCGTGCAGGACCTGTCAGTTTCCTACGTGACTGAAAAAGGCGTGGAGATCCCCGTGGTCCATGACGTCTCACTTGAAGTCAGGCCCGGGGAAATTGTGGGCTTGGTTGGTGAATCCGGGTCCGGTAAATCCCAAACAGCGTTCTCGGTTCTTGGCCTGCTGCCTAAGAACGCCGCGGTGAATGCCACCGCACTTACCTACAACGGCATCTCGCTCTTAGACGACTCCAAAGAAGCACGGAAATTGCGCCGGGAGGACATCGCATACGTCCCGCAGGAACCTATGTCGAATCTCGATCCCTCATTCACGATCGGGGCGCAACTCACAGAAGGACTGCGCCGCGCCATGCCTCGGAGCGAAGCCAAAGCAACAGTCCTTGAACTCCTCGGAAAAGTCGGGATTCCCGACCCTGAACGTACTTTCAAGTCCTACCCGCACCAAGTCTCGGGCGGTATGGCCCAAAGGGCACTCATTGCCGGAGCCATCGCGTCGCGTCCGAAGCTGCTCATTGCCGATGAACCCACCACGGCCCTCGACGTCACTGTCCAGGCGGAAATCCTTGACCTGTTGAGGGAGTTGCGTCGAGAACTAAATATGGGGGTACTTATTGTCACTCATAACTTTGGCGTCGTCGCAGATCTGTGCGACCGAGTGGTCGTCATGCGCAAGGGAGAAACCGTAGAAGCAGGGGCCGTACGCGACATCTTCCATAGCCCCAGCCATCCCTATACCCGCCAACTCATCAGCGCAATCCTCGACGAACAAACCGTGCGAAGCGACCAACCGATACTGCTGGGGCAGGGAGAGTAACAATGACCAATCTTCTGGAAATCAAAGATCTCCGGCTGAGCTATCCGGGCACGGGGTTTAGGAGCAAAAGCCCAGAAATTCTCAAAGGGATCTCACTGAATATCGCGCCCGGGGAGACGGTAGGCCTGGTAGGGGAGTCCGGGTCGGGAAAGTCAACAATCGGTCGTGCAGTCCTGGGGCTGGCTCAACCCACGCAGGGGAGCATTTCGTTTGACGGGCGTGACATCACCCACCTGCGCGGCCGCCAACGGCGACACCTCTCCCGTGACATCCAGGTAGTCTTTCAAGATCCGTATACCTCGCTGAACCCTTCTTTGCAGATTTCGGACATCCTCGCGGAACCCCTTATTGCACAAGGGGTTGAAGCCCGCAGCGCCCGCAATCAAGCCCGGCAACTCCTGGACCGCGTCGGGCTTCCCGCGAACGCTGCCGAGAGATATCCGCGCGAGTTCAGCGGCGGACAGCGTCAAAGAATTGCCATAGCGCGGGCCTTGGCGCTGAAGCCTCGCCTTATTGTTTGCGATGAGCCCGTCTCTGCGTTGGACTTGACAACCCAAGCACTGGTGCTTGACCTCTTCATCGAGATCCAACGGGCAACCAAGACGGCTTATCTGTTCATCACGCATGATCTCGCGGTGGTCAGACACATCAGTCACCGAGTGGCCGTGATGTACCGCGGTGAAATCGTGGAAACCGGGGCCACCTCCGTTGTCACCGAGCAGCCCGAGCACCCATACACCAAACGGCTCCTGCTCGCCGCGCCAACCGCGGACCCGGACCTGCAGGCAAAGCGCAGGGACGCCTGGAAGGCATTCTCAAAGCAAAGATCTGCTCCGGAACCCACGGCCAGGGTTGGCTGAACAGCGCTGCGAGGCTTGAGAGCCTCCACCCTGCAAGCACTAAGGAAGGCCCCGGCCGGCACCAAAACGGTCACATGTTTCTTGGCCGAACCCAGTTTCCGTCGCAACAAACCAGACCTAGGGCCCATAGACAGCCAAAATGGTCGCCGCTATTCCGTTTATCCACCAGACAAAGGAGTCCCAATGCACTTACGTAGCCGTCCAATCAAGGCCTTGGTGGCAGCCCTCACCGCTGCCTTGGCACTGAGTTCCTGCTCAGGCAACGAGCCTAGCCAGGGCAGTACTAAGGAGGCACTGCATCTGGCAACGTACGCTGCACCCACCACCTTCGCCGTTGGGTTGTACGGCGGCGGCGACGTCTTTATTCAGAAAGCCATCTTCGACACCGTGCTGGGTGTGGATACGGATGGAAAGATCGTGGCCGGACTTGCAGAGTCCTGGAAATACAACGATTCCCTCACCCAGCTAACCCTCACCCTGCGTGAAGGGGTTACCTTCTCCAACGGTGAAGTCCTGGACGCAAAAGCCGTAGCTGCGTCGTTGAACGCTTCCAAGAACGGGGCCGCTACATCGTCGCAGTTCACCAAGGTGTCCACTATCGAGGCCAAGGACGCCCGAACGGTGCTTATCACTCTGGCCGAACCCGACGGAGCCCTCGTGCCCAATCTCTCAGGTGTGTACGGTGTAGTTGCCGCGCCATCAACTCTGGGGACATCTACAGAAGCGACTGAGCCTGTGGGGTCAGGACCCTACAAGATGAGCTCCTCTGAGTCGCAGATTGGTTCCAAGTACGTTCTTGAGAAAAAGGACGGATACTGGAACTCCTCCTTCTACCCGTTCAAACGGGTAGAAGTCTCAGTCATCAGTGACCCTTCAGCCCTATTTAATGGCCTGCAGTCTGGACAGCTCGACTACGCCAATATTCTTCCCGACCAGAAGGGCCAGCTTCCCGAATCCCAGTTCGTTACAGGTGTCGACAATCCGTCTATCTATGGTGCGATTTGGATCGCAGATCGAGGCGGCGAATTGCTCCCGGCTCTTAAGGACGTCCGGGTGCGCCAAGCCATCAACATGGCTTTTGATCGAGAGTCCATCGAAAAGAACATTGCACCGGGGGCCATCAAGGCCACCAATCAGCTGGCAAATCCTCGAGGGGGCGCCTACAGCAAGGAACTGGCTGGAAAATACCCGTATAGCGTTGAGGCCGCGCGCAAGCTGTTGGCCGAGGCTGGCTATCAAAACGGCTTCGAAGTTAAGATGCCAAGTACCATCGCATCGGCTCAGTTTGAACCGATCATCACCCAATCGCTGGCGGACATCGGTATCACAGTGAAATGGGAGACAGTCGCGATTCAGGACGTCGTTTCCAAGATGATCGCGAAGTCCTACCCCATGTTCTACTTCCCGGGCGCATGGCAAACAGCTGACGCCCAGGACGTGAGCAACGCATTGGGGGCAGTGTTCAATCCATTCCAAACCATGCCCGAGGAACTGAAGACGCTCCTGAAGGAAGCAAACTCTTCTACGGCACCCAACGCCTTCGAAAAAGTGAATAAGTACTTGGTCGACAATGCCTGGGCCGCTCCGCTCTCCTACAACGTCTCCAACTACGCCTACTCTAAAGGCGTGAACTACAAGGCACCTGCGGTCTGGGGCGATTCTCTGTTGCCCTGGAGCCCCGCTCAATAACAATTGGAACAGCGGTGGGCTGACGGCGGCGATGTCTTCTCCGTCAGCCCACCTTCATTTGCGTATGCTTCCTTAGCCGAAGATGTGGAGTTGCCAGTCCATCAAGGCTGCAAGCCTGCCAGCCAGACCTGACCATTCCCCCGCTGAACACGCCGGCCACACCATCACTTCACAACCGAAGGACACAAAGTATGACAACCGAAGCCAGAACCATCGCCTCTGGATATGCGTTTCTTGAAGCACCCAGATGGCGCGACGGCTTCCTTTACGTCTCCGATATATTCGGGCGCGAGGTACTGAAGTTCACGGAAGACGGGCAGGCAGAACGCATATGTGAGGTCTCTTCACGGCCCTCCGGATTGGCATGGGATGCCAATGGGAACCTTTTGGTTTCTTCGATGGGGGACCAGCGTGTCCTTCGCCTTCAGGACGGAGATTTGGAAGTCTTCGCTGATTTGTCGGGAACTGTTCGCGGCGACGTCAATGACATGATCTCCGACGGCCACGGCGGCGTGTATCTGGGGAGCTTCGGATTTGGGCCGGCAGAAGACCTGGTTCCGACTCAGCTGGTGCACATCTCCGAAGACGGAACTGTTACGACTGCTGCCGACGACCTCGTGTTTCCCAACGGAATGGCTATTACTCCGGATGGACGAACGCTCCTGGTTGCAGAAACTTTTGCCTCCAGGATCTCCGCATTCGACATCACCGCGCCTGGGCACTTGATTAACCGCCGGGACTGGGCCGCCTTTCAAGAGACCCCTGAAATAGTTCAGCCCGCCGCGGTGGGAAGCAAAGTCTTCGTGGCCCCAGATGGCATATGCCTGGACGCCGAAGGGTGCCTGTGGGTCGCGGATCCTCGGGGCAACGCCGCCCTAAGGGTCGCCCCAGGAGGACAGGTAGTTGATGACATCAAGATCAACAGTGCCAACCTCTCGGTATTTGCCGTGGCGCTTGGAGGAGAAGACAAAAAGACGCTCTACATGTGCGCCGGCCCAAAAATGGGCAGTGACGTCAATCTGGAGATCGAACGTCAAAGTGAGCTCCTTGCCGTCAAAGTCAACGTTCCCGGCGCGTGAGGCGTTTTAGTGCCATCGCGATCCGGGGGAAGCAACGCAGTGGTGCATACACGAAACCTTCCAAGGATCGGACAGAGGATTGCAGAGACTATGCGTTCTCGCGCTGACGGCCGGAACAGGACTTGACGTGAGGAGGGGAGGCCACCGGCGGTGACCTCCCCTCCTCACGTCAGTTATAGAAACTGATGATTGTGACTGCGATCAGCGTCCGTGCTTAGACCTAAGACGACCCGAACGGGCCATCTCAGCTGGCGGGGGACTCGGCAACCCAGTTTTCCTGGCCAGCTCAGCCGTCTGAGCTGAGCAGGGAAGGTGTCGTTTGCCGATTGGCGGCTGTCCAGCGTCGTGGCTGCTGTTTGTCGAGGACAATAGTCAGAAGCTTGGGCGCGAATACAGCTCTGGGACACGCCTGTACCTGTGTTCGGATCTGCTTTGGGGGCCAGCGTCAGTACGAGGGGCTGCATGGATCCTTTGTTCCTCAGCGTCTGCAAAATCCCTGCGTCGGGTCCTCAGTCGCTCTGCGAAGCCGTTGGAGGAACGACACCCTGTGGCCAAGGACCCTTGATGGTGAGCGCCCCGTCGACCATGAGGGTTGTCCCTGTGACATAACCTGAGCCAGACGAAGCAAGAAAGGCAATTGCTTCCGCGATTTCAATAGGCTCTGCGAGCCTCTCCAAGGGGCTGAGATGTTCCAATGTGGTGATATCAAGCCGACCCTCGGCGACTGCGCGTTTAATCATAGGAGTGCGGACCCAGCCTGGGGCTACGGCGTTGGCACGTATGCCGTAAGCAGCCCACTCGACCGCGAGAGTCTTTACCACGGCTTCGACTCCGCCCTTTGCCGCCGCGTAGGAGAGCCTGTGGGGGAGACCCATGTGCGCGGCCACCGACGACAGGGCGATAATAGAGGGATTGGAGGACTGCTTGAGGTAGGGGAACGCGGCCCGGACTGCGCGAATGGTGCCCAACAGGTGAATGTCAATCATTCCAAAAAGGGCGTCATCCTCGATGTCCTCGGATGGTGACGGAGCTATGATGCCGGCGCATGGTATGACGGCATCCAGCTGGCCCCACTCTTTCGCAGCGGCAGCAGTCGCGTCGTCGACACTTCCAGTGTCAGTGATGTCGACGGGAAGGGCGATGGACTGGGCGCCGGTCTCTGCAAGCCTGCTGGCCACCCGCTGCGCCGCCGGCAGGTCACGGTCGCCAACAGCGACCCGCCAGCCTCGCGAGGCGAGCGTATCGGCTGTTGCTTCGCCTATACCGCTACCGCCACCAATGATGAAACCCACCCCAGTGTGGTCAAACGTATTCAATTGCTTTTCTCTCCAACGCTGCTAGCGGGCGGTTGCACCAACTCGACAATATGCTGGTCCGGGTCCCTCAGGTAGAGGGCAACCCCGCCGCGATTTATTCCATGATCAAGAGCGACCGGCTCACCGAAGGGCACACCTCCGGCCTTCACAAGTCGTTCGAGCAGCCCGGTGAGGTCGTGACAGGTTACGGCAACATGCCCTCCGCCGGAATCCCGGGGCCGCAGCTGAAGTTGCCGCCCTGCGGGTGCAAGGTACTGCAGGAGCTCGATGAAGTTTTCAGTTCCCGGAAAGCGTAGGTGAGCTTGCAATGTGTGCGCTCCCGGTTCACCTGTGATTCTTTCCAGGTATCCGCCGCGAACCTCCTGCCGCGCAACCAGGGACAAGCCCATGGCGTCCTGCCAGAATTCCAGAGAGCGATCGATATCTGCCACTGTGAGGCCAACGTGGCGAAAAGTTGCAAGAGTTGGGGACGGCCGCCCCACTTCAAATGTACTTTGACCATTAGAAATTAATGTCACTTGATGAAAGTACCGTATCGGCTGCGATCCCGCTAGAGTCTACGCATGACTTCACCACTATCGCCCTCCACTCGCCGTGAAGCAACGCGGATTTCCGGCGGAGCGGCTGCCGACAACCTTGTGGCTGCCGTCGAGATCGCCTACTGCCCGCTTGAGCTCCCGCATCCTGTGAAGCTCGGGCATGCCTACTACTCTGAACGCGAATACGTGGTTGTCCGCGTATCTGACGGGCAAGGACGTCACGGGTTTGCCTACGGGTACACACGAGGCCTTCCTCTGCTTCCTCTCCTTGAAAAGGCCTCAAGAGGGGTTGTTGGTACCGATCCGCGCGATCGCGGCAGGACCGTTCAGAAAATGACCGAGGCAACACCCAGCGCCAGATCCACCCTTGTGCGCGCCACCAGCCTTTTGGAGGTCGCTCTGTGGGATCTGCTGGGAAAGCAAGTAGGGCTGTCCCTCTCCCAGATGCTGGGGGCCGTCAGGAATGAGGTTCCCGTCTTGCCCGTTGCCGGCTACTTCCGTGATGTTCGCGGGGACGAGGCTGTGATCGGAGAGCTTTTGAAGCTCGAAGAATCCGGTTATGACCAGATTAAGATCATGGTTGGTTCGCTCGATACACCGGAGGCAATGGGCTTTCTGGCCCAAGCCCGCGAATCGCTAAACCCCAGGACCCGACTTGCCGTGGATGCGCATTACTCGCTGCCCTCCGTTGAAGCAAGCGTGCGCGCGATGCGGTCTTTGGCCGACCTTGGGGTTTGGATCTTGGAGGATCCCTTTCTTCCCTCAGAGTGGAGGCGAATGGCAGCGCTGGCTTCAGTGGGAGCGCCTGGCATAGCCATTGGGGAGGATGTCTCGGAACCGTCTCAGTTTCTCGACCTCCTTGAGCATGCGACAGTGCTTCGCGTGGATCCCACAACCTGTGGGGGAGTCAGAGCGGCGATTAGTGGCATTGAGGCTGCCGGCATTAGGGGAACCGCGGTCATTCCGCATGTCTTCACACAGCTGTCCGCTCAGCTGGGGTCGGCCTACACGGCGGTGGCATGCGTGGAGCATATCCCCACAGAAAGCCAGTCTGATCCCATCGACCAGTTTTTTGAGCGCCCGCTCAGGGTTTCCAATGGGCACGTACTTGTCGACCAGATGCCGGGAGCAGGCGTGGGGCTGGATTGGGATCGCCTGGCCGCATTCCGGGGTAACACGACGACAGTTAGTGAGTAGTCGACGTTCTGTTCACATTCGACATCTTGCTTGCCACCTCCTGCTAACTGTGGTCGGCCGGGAAATGCAGTGAACCATGCGGCGGCCAGGCCGGAATGACGGTCTCAGAGTGTCTTCTCGCGAGTTTCTAAATCGCGGACCCGATCTTCAAGAAGTTTGATTTCGCTTTCCAGCCGCTCAATTCTTTGCAACGCCTCGGCGTCTCGGTCGCCTGGGATTTCCCCGATGTACTTCGCGGCATCGGCTTCCCCTGACTCCCCGAGAAGCGACGGGGAGTCAGCTGGGCCCGCCCCATAGGGCGACTGCCCCGACCGGAGCCTATGTTCTGCAGTCCACTCGGCAAGGTAGAGGCTTGCTTCAAGTTCGCCGATCCCAGTTGCCGCCCGAACCATCGGGACAGTTGGGATGCATTCGAAACTGATGATTTCCGCTGCCGAGAAAACACGATCCCTTACGCTTCGGTTCATTGTCTAACCCCTTCGATAGCAGTCGAACGATCCGCGAGGCGCGAGAGCGAAGGTAGCGGACGCGGAGCCCCTTCCATGAGCCTTCAATGTACACATCTCGTCGCAGTAGCTGTCCACGCCCACTTGCAGCACCGGGAGCCGTTTTATCCCCTGCCGGAGTGACGCTTTCTGGCGTCCCGCCCAGCTCAGGTTGACTACCGAATGGACTGCGCCGGAGGATCAAGGGAGTCCGCCGGTCCAGGCCTCTGGACCTTGACAAACTCTTTAGCAATAGAGAGTATTCAGATAGTCGATAGTATTTCATACTTTGAAATCTTGGGATGCAATGGGGCCTTCCTCGCAACATCAACCTCCAACCGGGAAATGCCGTCGTTGCGGTGGTCTCGTTAGACAAGCAGCGGAGCAACCCGCGCTTGCGGGCAGTCATGGGCGTAGAAGCCCATATTGCGGCGGCCACCCACGCCAACGCGAGGGCCGCGCCCCTTGGCGCCATGTCCCCACGGCGTCAGCAGTGCTCGAGCATTTCATACCTAACTCGGAGGAGGACCGCGTCCTCCCTTAACCCGGATCTCCCGGTTGAATCGGAACGTCAGCAGGGCCGGTACACGCTCCGGACAAAAGCGAGCAAAGCAATATTTCACAAACGGAAGGGGCGCCAGTAATGCCTAGGTTTGACGGCAAAGCCGTGATAGTAACTGGAGCGGCGATGGGCATCGGTGCCGCCGTTGCGGAGGCGTTAGCCGCAGAAGGCGCTTCAGTCGCTGCCTTTGACATCGACAAAGACGCCGTAAACGCCACGGTGGAAAAGATACGAGCTGCCAGCGGACACGCGATCGCACTGTGTGGCGACGCCCGGGAGCCTTCCGATGTACGTGACGCCGTTGAAAAGACGGTGCTCGAATTCCATAGGTTGGATGGGCTGGCCGCAATCGCCGGGGTGCTCAGGGTAACCCCTACTGTCGACTCCCCCGATGAGCATTGGCGGGCCGTCATGGAGACCAATGTGCGTGGGCCATTCCTCTTCGCAAGGTCAGTCATTCCTCACCTTCGTGAAAGCGGGGGAGGGGCGATTGTGATGGCTGCGTCCGTTATGGCTTTCGCCAGTTCTCCGGGAGCTGCACTTTATTCTGCTTCTAAGGGCGCGGTCGTGTCGTTGACGAGGTCACTGGCGGTCGAGCTTGCCGCGGACAACATCCGCGTCAACAGCGTTGCCCCAGGAACCGTGCGCACCCCTATGGCACGAGGTCTGGCCGGAGAGATTGCACCGCTTGATGACATCGAAGAGACGGTGGAGACACTGGGGAAGGGGCATCCTCTCGGACGCATCATCGAACCCGAGGAAATCGCCAAGGTCATTGAGTTTCTGCTCAGCAGCGACGCCAGCGCCGTCACCGGCTCGTGCTACGTCGCCGATGGTGGCATGCTCGCCCATCTCTAGTACTAAGGGTTCCCTCGCGGGCTCGACCAACCGTTATGTTCCTGGACCCCAGGGCGAACATCCAATAAAAATGCCCACAAACAATAAGGAGACACATGCGCTACTTTGGCGTCGTTTACGATACCGGACTGCCCTACATTCCAGGCCGGAACACTATCGATCCCTTTGACCCTCAGCTCGTGGAGTATGACATGAAGGTCATTTCCGAAGAGATGCGCGCCAATGCGGTTCGCATCGAGGGCGAAGACCTGGAGCGGCTGACAGCGGCCACACGTATCGCGCATGCCAATGGTCTGGCGGTTTGGTTCAACCCTTGGAAGATGGAAGCCAATGTGGAGGAAACCACCACGTACATGGCGGAGGCAGCGAAGATAGCCGAGCAGCTTCGCCAAGAAGGCGTCGACCTCGTCTTCGTCACCAGCTGCGAGATCTCGATATTCACTCACGGTGTTTATCCCGGTGAGACCTACTTTGAGCGCGGTGCATGGCTCGGCTCGCAGTTTGCCAGCATGCCCTTGGAAGCGATGTCCGCACATGTGATGCCGGACACTCTTAAGGAAAAATCCGTTGTCCTGAACGAAGCCCTCCGGAAGTTCGTGGCGGCCGTCCGTGCGGAATTTTCTGGACCCGTCACCTATTCGGCAGGTACCTGGGAAGGGGTGGACTGGACGCCGTTCGATTTCATCGGCCTGGACGCATACCGGCGGGGCGAGCCGGCTGATCAGTACGTAGCCACGCTCAAGCGTTTCAAGGAGGAAGGCAAGCCCATCGGAGCCCTGGAGTTCGGCAGCTGCGCATATGAAGGCGCTGCAGCGAAGGGGGATGCTGGTTTCGCCGTTCTGCTTGGCCGAAACCCGGACGGCAGCGGCAACTTCGTGGACGACGTCGTACCGGTCCGTAAAGAGAAGGAACAAGCTGATTACGTCGCCGAACAGCTTGAACTCCTCGATCAGGCCGGATTCGACCACGCCTTCGTTTACCAGTTCAATCACCCGGCGTACCCGGCAGGCGAGGGGGCGAAGGACCTGGACATGGTGGCGTTCGGCCTTGTCAAGTTCCCGCCGGCTGAAGACCCCCGTTCAGAGGCGATGCCGCCCTGGGAGCGTAAAGAGGCCTTCTACAGCGCGGCTGACTTTTTCTCGAAGCAATCCGCACGAGTGCACTAGCCCCGCCCTGTGACCTGAGGCAGAGATGGAGGATGAGCCATCGCGTCCGTTGACGTCTCTGCCTCAGGGTTTTGCTCTGGATGGGTGCGGGCTTCCTCTCGGTTCTGAAGTGCCTGAACCCGGGTTCCGGCACCTGGCGGGACGCCGGCGGAGCAGCTGCAGGCGGCTCCCTTGGCCCGCTGAACCGAACCCGGCCCGATCAATCGTTCAAGCTGGGTTGATGAAAAAACTACAGCGTATTTCAAATACTGAATGCTAGGATATCGCCATGAAGGATCTGGATTTGAATGCCGAGGAACCCCGGAGCCAGACCCGTATTCAATCGGTCAGCCGTGCGGTCGCGCTCCTCTTGGCCGTCGCTGAAAGTCCGGACGGTGACACGGCCAAACGTCTGGCCACCCGCGCCCAACTACCGCTGGCTACGGCATACCACCTTCTGACCACACTTTGGGCCGACGGCATGCTAACGAAGGACGACCTGCGGGTCTTTCGCCTTGGCCCTCGGATCGGCATATTGGCAGACGCCTTTCAGCAACTGGACTCCGTACCGGCAGCCTATCGGCACGCTTTGCAGACGGTCGCACGGGAAACAGGAGAAACCGCCTACTTAGGCGTATGGCGCAACGGCGGAGTTCAGGTGATCGATAGGGCGGAGGGTTCCCACGCAGTCCGCGTAGTTGGACTGGATGTCGGATTCGCCGAAGATATGCACGCCAGAGCAAGCGCCAAACTTTTTCTTGCTTTCGCTCCAGAGGACCTGCGGGCCGCAGTTCTCGAAGGGATGCGCCTTCGCCGACTGACGCCAAACACCATAACCAGGAAAAACGACCTCCTGTCGGAGCTCTCCGAGGTCAGGGAGTCCAAACTCGCATTTGATCGAGAAGAGTTCCAAGTCGGCGTAACATGCGTCAGCGCGCCGATTTGGCGTGGCGATACGGTGGCGGCCTGTCTCACCATTTCAGCCCCGACCCATCGATACGTTGACAATGAAGACAGCATCATCCGCGCGCTGTCGCTGGCAACAGGTTCTTCCGGCAACGCGTAAACGTACAGGGCTCGACGGGACAAGCGACCAGTTCCGCCGGTCGGGCCACCGCGCTGCCACCTAAGGCGATTGGTCTTCAGCGCGCCCTTTCGGCCGGACAAATCTCCACGGCTTAACTGAAGAGAGTTGACGTCGACGGCAGTCCTCCCAACTCCTGCGAGTGAATTCTTGAATAGGGTGCCGGAGCCTTGATTCAAGGAACCAACGCAAAGCCCGGGACAAGTTCCCGGGCTTTACTTCATTTACAAGCAACGATGCCCAACTTCTGGACATTCCGCCCGTTCACCACCGGCATGATAGCCAGGGCATCCGAAGCCCGGCCGATACCCTGCAGGGGTAGGAGCCCGCACAAGACAGCCTCGCGATCGGACATTGAGCGTTCAGCAGTTCCCAGCCTTCTGCGGGGCCGACGTGTGGACGATCGCGCCCCCCTCCCTCAGGCGCTCGTCTACCACTGCCGAAAGATACCCGACTTTCATAGTCCTGAATTTCCTTCATATGTTGACTGTTGTCGTGATTTCAGCCACACTGACTACGCACGACAACGATGTCTTTTCGGAAGGATTTCCAATGACCCCGCTCCCCATCGGCTCATCACTCAGCCGCCGGTCATTCCTAGCGCTCGGAGCCGGAGCAGCTGCAGCCGCAGCCGTTGCCGGGTGTTCTCCCCAGCAGTCAACGACCGCCAATAACAGCGGTCCCCTAAAGTTCTGGAACATGCCCTGGGGCGGTCCCGCCTTCATGGCTGCTGATCAGAAGCTCGCTGAGAGCTATCAGCCCGCAAACGGCATGGGAAAGGCCGCCTACCAGAACGTGCAATGGGCTACGTTCACTCAAACCTTCGCCACAGCAATCTCTTCGAACACGGGCCCGGCCGTGTCATCCGGCAGCGGCACGCAGGCATTTCAGTACGCCGCTCAGGGAAAGATTGCCTATGCTGACCGCCTTGTTGAAAGCATGAAGAGCAACGGCCTCTATGACGATTTTCAGCCTGGCCTGGTGGAGGCCCTGAAAGTCAAGGAGGGATATGCCGCGGTTCCTTACATGATCGATATGCGTTTGCTTTGGCAGAACAAGCAGCTCATGGAGAAGGCCGGCGCTGAGACTCCGACGGACTGGCAGTCATACCTGAATGCGTGCCAGGCACTCAAGAAAATCGACGTTTACGGCTTCGGCACCGGAGGTGGTGCCGGCAGTTCGTTGGCGGCACAAACCATCCATAGCCTGCTGATCAACAACAGCGGCGGACTTTTCGATGACGAGCAGCAGCCGAACTGCGTAACACAGGAAAATATCGAAGCTGTCGATTTTGTACTTGAGCTTGTCAGCAAGGGCTACGCCGATCCGGCCAGCATCAGCTACACCACTGAGAACGTGAAATCGCAATGGGCCGCGGGCCGGTTCGGCATGGGCTGGTTCGTTTGCCTGCCGGGCGGCGTGGTCAACGACGTGAACACGGACGTGGGACGGGCGCTTGAAATCGGCGAGCCCCTCACCGGCGCCCGGGGGGATAAGGGAACCATCATGTTCATCGCAAACCTCATGATGTACAAGAACACGCCCAGCCAGGAAAACAGCGAAGCGTTCCTCACCTACTATCTCCAGAACATGTCCAAATTGTGGACCCAGGATACTGGCATCGGCCTCCTCCCCGTTCTGAAGTCCATTGCCGCGACCAAGGAGTATCAAGCCAATAAGTACGCGACACGGGCGCTCGAGAAGTGGCTGCCCATCGCGAAGACGCAGGGTGCTCCTGCCAAGGGCGTCTTCCTTAACGTCGTCGCCTCCGACGGAACCAAGGCAATGAATAATTTCGCACAGAAGATTCTCAGCAATCAGACGAATGCGAAAGATGCCCTCACGGCCCTTCAGAGTGAGCTGAAGTCCACGCTTCCTAAAGCATCGTGAGTGCAAGTAACGACCTGCGTGAGGAGGCAATCGTGTCAGGGAAACGCAGACACGGAGACCTGAGCCTTGAGACCATCGAGGGCAGCACCAATGACCTTGATGGCCAGAGCTCGAGACCGCAACAAGGCCTTGGTGTTGTCGATGCCAGGCCCCCGAGGGCCCGCCGGTCTTCGGACCCCAGGCCGACGGACAGCGTTAGGCGAGACCAGTCGAGGAAAACCTACTTCCTATGGTTCGCCCTGCCGGCCGTAGTGCTGCTGTTGCTCATTAATCTTTACCCGCTGGGCTACGCCGGCATGCAGTCGATCCGCGACGGCGACCTGATCAGTCCAGGCATTTTCGTCGGGCTGGCGAACTATGTAAACGTGCTCTCGGACCCGGTGTTCTGGCAGGCCGCCTCCTTCACCCTCGTCTTTACGGTCGTGGGTGTGTTCGGAAGTTGGCTCGTCGGGCTTGGCTTCGCTTTGCTCCTGAACGGGAAGGTCCCCGGAGGTGCGGCATTCAAGACGCTGCTGTTGCTTCCATGGGTTGTCCCGATCGTCGTCTCCACCACATCGTGGAACTTCCTTGTGGCCACGCCGCAGAGCATCCTTCCCACTATCGCCAGCGCCTTGGGCTTTCCCAACACCTACTTCTTGGCTGACCCGGCTACTGCTCAAGTCCTGGTTTGCGTGTTCAAGGTCTGGGTTAGTTTTCCGTTCATGATGATGATGACCTCCTCGGCGCTGGCTTCAGTAGACGTCAATGTGTATGAAGCGGCGAAGATGGACGGGGCTACCAAATGGCAAACATTCCGCAGCATCACCCTTCCGCTCATTGCCCGTCCCACGTACGTGAGCTGGATCCTGATGACGATTTTCTGTGTGAACGACTTCCCCACAGTGTTCCTCCTCACCCAGGGCGGACCCTTGAACTCAACTACCACTCTCATCGTTCTGGCGTACCAAACCGTATTTCAGAATTTCCAGACAGGCCCCGGCATAGCCATCGCCTTCCTCATGACGGTGGTGCTCGTCATTGTGGCAACAGCACTATTTCGGCAGATCAAGAAGGTGGACTTCCAATGAGCTTGAAAATCACAGGAGCTCCCGGGCGCGTAAACGCAAAGCAACGTCCACAGGAAGCCGAGAACCGCAATCAATGGTGGCGCTTCGCCGCCTTGCTCATCGCCTCCGCGGTAGTACTTATCCCGATTGGTGCGGTCTTCGTCCTCGCCACGACGGACAGCTCAGGCTCGGGTTTCAGCTTCGAAAACTTCACGCGCGTATTCAGTGAAACGGGCGTCTCCACCTGGCTGACAAACAGCCTCGTGGTCACCGTAGGTACGGTCATCTTCTCCGTAACCGTCGCGGCGCCCGCAGCCTACGTGCTCTCGCGTGGGCGCAACCGGCTGGTATCGGCTTTTTCCTTGACACTGTTTGTGATCCAGTCTCTGCCCGTCATCACTGCTGTGATCCCGCTGTTCATCCTCTTTGCCGGCCTCAACCTCGTGGACAACCTTCTGGGCGTAGGAATCATCTATGTCGGTGCAACGATGTCGGTGGCGATCTGGATGCTGGCCGCGTACTTCGATTCCATACCAATTGCCCTCGAAGAAGCGGCGTGGGTCGATGGTGCCAGCGTATTCGGGAGCTTTACGCGCATCGTCCTTCGCAATTCCTTGCCAGGAATACTTTCAACTTCGATCTTTGCTTTCATCGTTGCTTGGAACGACTACCTTATCGCCGTCATCTTCCTCCGGGGCGCCTCCAACTACACGCTGCCCGTGGGACTGCAGACCTTCTTCCAGCAAAACTCGACAGAGTGGGGGCCAGTGATGGCGGTCGCTGTTGTCATGATGGCGCCTCCTATTCTGCTCTTCATCTTCCTGAACAAGTACTTCAGCGTCGGCGGAATCGGCGGGTCTTTGGCTGGCCGCTAGGCATTCTTGTAGGGCCCGCTCCAACGTACAGGGGGCACCTGGAGCGGCCTCTACAAATTCCTACTCCTAGGAGTCCTCACACCACGGAGTCCTGTTGCTGTTCCCGCTACTCCGTCGGATATTAAACAGGTCACGAAACCTGGTGGCTTGGTCCACTTCTTATGGGAGCGCTGCTCAGTGGTTGGCCAGGAAGGCCAGCACTCTTTTGGACCAGGAACCTTCTCCGACAGAGCGCAATTGCCGTTCCAGTTGGCGGAGCGCCAGCAGAACACAGTCCTCTACCGGGCATGGTGGCCGACGTCGTGGTGAACCTGTCTACTTTGGCATCGGAAATATCGGTATGCACTGACGAATCTGAACCACCCGGAAGTAGCAACCCGTACGCCACGAACTTGGCAGTGTCTGAAACCAACGCCATCCCATCTACAAGCTCCGTGCTTGTACTATATGAATAGTTTTTCATATAATTTAGCTTTGAGAGCGAGGTGCTCTTCTCGCGGTGGAAGCCGACCCGAGAAGCGGCCGCCTGATGTCACCGAAAACTGGAGTAACCATGACCAATTCAACAAGCACGGCCGCACTCGCACTTGACGGAGTACGGGAGGCACAGAGCCCTGCCGAAATGTACCGCCGCATGGTATTTATTCGGAAGTTCGAGGAGCAAGTGCTCGAACTTGGACGCGAAGGACACGTCGCAGGGTCTGTGCACTTGTGCCTTGGCCAGGAAGCGATCCCGGTCGGTGCGCTTTCGGCCCTTCAACCAGGCGACAAGGTTTTGGGAACCTACCGCGGGCACGGTTGGGCACTCGCCTGCGGCGCGGATCCTCTCGCGCTCATGGCTGAGATCGCCCAACGCGCTGATGGGACTAACGGCGGGCGGGCCGGATCTCCGATGCTCAGCGCTCCGGAGGTGAACTTCCTCGGTGAGAATTCCATCATTGGCGCCGGCCTTCCCCACGCCGCAGGCGTCGCGATGTCCGAGCTAGCCAGCGAAAGCGGCAATATCGTCCTTGTGTCTCTCGGAGACGGTGCAATGAATCAAGGTGCAACAACAGAGGCCATGGTGTTCGCAGCCGCTCGACGTCTACCGGTCATCTTCGTATGCGAAAACAACGGCTGGTCCGAGATGACTCCTATCTCGGCCACTACTCGGGGAGAGCACCTCGCCCGACGGGGCCAGGGATTGGGCATTGAGAGCCACGTTGTTGACGGCGGCGATCCCGTGGCAGTCGCCGCCGCAATTGGCGAGGCAGCCGCCGTGTGCCGTTCCGGTGATGGACCCGTCCTTCTTGAGTTCAAAACGACGCGTCTGTCCGGTCACTACAACAAGGACATTCAGCATTACCGCCCAGCTGAAGATATCGAAGCGGCCAGCGTCGCCGACCCGTTGCTGCGCTTCCGTGAACTTGAAGACCTGAGTGAGAACTTTGTTCGTCGGGTCGAGTCCGAAGTCAGTGAGGAAATCGGCGCTCTTGCGGATCGGGTGCGGCAGTTGCCGGCACCCACCACCGAGGGCGTTTTCGAGCACCTTTATGCTCAGGAGCTTTCACAGCCAACCGTACACGAGGAAGGTGAAATCAAGGAGATTCCCTTCTTCAGGGCGATCAACGAGGCGCTGAAGGACTCTCTTCGTCGGCGTGAGGAGGTTCTGGTCTACGGTGAAGATGTCGGTTATGCAGGCGGTATTTTCGGCGTCACACGCGGTCTGCAGAAGGAATTCGGCGAAGCCAGGGTTTTCGATACTCCAATTGCGGAGGCAGCCATCCTCGGGTCGGCAGTCGGAGCAGCAATAGGCGGAATGCGCCCTGTCGTTGAAATCATGTGGGCTGACTTCGTATTTGTCGCTTTGGACCAGATCATCAACCAAGCCTCCAACGTGCGGTACATCAACCGTTCCAAACTGCATGCCCCCCTTGTGATCAGAATGCAACAAGGTGTCACGCCGGGCTCCTGCGCCCAGCATTCGCAGAGTATTGAGGCTATCCTCGCCCACATCCCTGGTATTAAGGTTGGCATGCCCGCAACGCCGCAAGACGCATATGCGATGACGCTTGCGGCCATCGAAGATCCGGATCCAGTTGTACTGATCGAACACCGTTCGATGTACCAGGACTCAGGTCCGGTGCGGTTGGAGGGAGTCTCAGAAATCGTCGGCGGCGCAACAGAGCGCCGCACCGGCAAAGACGCGGCAATCATAACGTGGGGTTCGATGGTCTCCGAGTCCATTGCAGCTGCTGATCGGCTTGCAGCAGAGGGCCTTGATGTGGCTGTCCTTGACCTGCGGTGGCTGCGTCCCTTGGACGAGGCCGCTATTGCAAAAGTGGTTGCTGCAAGTGGCGGTCGGATCGTCATCGCCCACGAAGCGTTTACCAATGGCGGATTCGGCGCCGAAGTGTCCGCCCGAATCACAGAGCGCCATTTTGATCAGTTGGCTAATCCGGTAGTTCGAGTGGGCACTCCGGACATCAGGATGCCTTCGGCTCCAGCGCTCCAAGCCAGTGTACTTCCCTCGGCCGACCACATTGTGGATGGGGTCAGGCGCGTGGTCGGGCGATGAGCGAATCGTCCGAGTTCCTAGTCGAAATTGAGATCGATACGGGTGATCTCGAGACGGCTGTTGTCCAGGCTTTGCGGTCGGCAGAGGCCGAACGGGCCCGTGAACTCATCAATCTGGGCTGCATCGTGTCGTTATGGAGGGTGTCAGGGCGTTGGGCGAACGTGGGAGTATGGAAGGCGCCGAGCGAACCTGCCCTTCTGGAACTTATCAACAGCCTTCCCCTTCGGCCGTACATGTCCGTCCAAGTGAAGTCCTTGGAGTCCCACCCAAGCAGCCCGGGCGGCGGAACTCCGTCACCTCTGGACCGAGCGGATCAAGGTGGAAGTCTCCACGTCCTTTCACCTCTAGCTGAACTCAAACTCCGAGGCCGACCGCGGCCAGCGCGTGTTGCCCGACACCCCCAACATGAATTGGCCCCACTTCCTGGGCTGAATGTCCAAAGGCGACCCCTGCCCGAGGACGCCGGCACTCAAGAGAGGGATCGTCACGACTTCACCATTTGGGTCGATGCTGACGTGACGAGCTTCGCTAAGGGATCCGTTGAGTCTGCACAGGAATCAATCAGGGATTCCATATCTTCACTTACGTTATCGACTCTAGAGGAGTGGCCCGCACTCCTTGGTTGGACGGCACCTGGTGAGACAGGCCTACGCTTGGTCCGCGGTAAAGGCCAGCAATTCCAAATTGGGAGTATAGTCGCCGATCCGCTTTCAACGTCCGACACCACTGCGTCTGTTGTCAACATCACCGACTCAGGTTCGTTGGGGATCGGTGGGTATGTAGCCGGAGCGTGTGACGTGCCAATCCAGCTTGATGTGGGGCCGCTCCTGCGAACTCCTGTAGTCAAAAACCTGCCCACTGGTGGCGAAGGGATACAGATACGCACGCTGACCCGTTTGGTCCTCAGCGCCAGGGCTGCTTCGGCGTCGCCAATGATCGCCAGCGCTTTCCTGTCGTCACTCGCCGCCAAAGTCTCCCATCTGCCTGCTTCTGATTAGACTGCGCCGCTTGCCCCTATTCGGTGGGAGAGTGGCCCACTGAAATACACGACCGGACTGTGTCTAATGAATGCCTGCAAGTTGTGGAATCACGCCGCCGCAAGCGATCACGGCTAAGGAAACGGGCAGTTGACTGGAAGTACGCTGACCAGAGATCGCAGCGGCAATCTCTAATAACGGTCTGCGCCGGGGTAAGAGCGGTCTGGAGATCGTCATGATGTGCGAACTCCCCGCGAACGCGCTCCTCGCTGATGAGTTCCTGGAGTACTTTGACGGGTTCTCGAACGGTTCCAACGACCTCACCCAGCTCACCCTGGGCCTGGACCGTGACTCGGCACTGGTTGCCGAGGGCTTCGATGAGCGCAACCCTGCCGTGACCAAGCTGCTGGAAATGGCCATCACCGCATGCCGCGCAAGGGCCGCTACGTCGGCATCTGCGGCCAAGACCCCAGCAACCCCCGGACTTCGCCGCAGGGCTCCTGGCGCATGGGATCAGCTCCATCTCACTGAACCCGGACGCTGTGACGGAAACCTGGCTGCGCCTGCCTGGCACCGGCAGCCTTAGTGGTGTCTCTAACACTGCTGTGTCGCTGTGGGGACCGACGGCACTCCTGCCCCGTAGCGTTCTTACGATCCAGCACGTGCAGCCCGAGATCCTGGCTTATGAGCACTAACCTGTCCGGCAGATAGTCCCGGGTTTTCTAAGGTTACGGATCGTTCCATCAAAACTGACGACGCCCGGCGGTCAATTGACGTGGTCATGCCGCGGGAGAAAATGGGCAGCGTATCTGGTTTTAGGAATTTTCGAGGCCAGCGAAAGCGAATGGCCCAACCGCGCCGCTAGGCGGGGTTGGGCCGTTCGCAGCTGCGCGTCCGAACCGGTCCCGTGTGGATCGGTTAGTTGAACGTCCATCCTCCATCAACGAGGAGAGTTTGCCCAGTGATGAAAGAGGCCGCGTCGCTGGCAAGGAATAGGGCTGCGGATGCAATGTCGCTGACATCGCCGCGCCTTTTCACTGACTGTACTTCAATGACCTGCCGGTCGAAGGCTGCTTGGTCTTCATAAAGGCCGTATTCCGCTCTGGTCGGGAAGGCGCCAGGTGCCAGGATGTTGGCTGTAATGCCGTCCACTCCAACCTCTCGGGCGAGGGCCCTTGTGAGTCCTGTGACTGCTCCCTTGGTTGCAATGTAGGCTCCGAGTCCGTCTGGGTGGCCGAGGAAGAAGGTAACCGAGCCGAAATTGATGATGCGGCCGCGACCGCTGGCTCGAAGGTATGGCAACGCGGCCGTCACTGTCCGCAAGTAACCCACGACGTTGACGTCCAAGGCAGCGGTCAGCGTTTTTGAGTCGGTTTCTGCCAGAGGTGCGCTGGGGAAGGTTGCTGCATCGTTGACAAGGATGTCGATGCCACCTAGTTCCCGAGCGATGTCGTCAATCGCGGCACGCACAGCGTCGTCATCACGTGTGTCGACTGCGCGGGCCACCACTTTTCCGCGGGCTGCCATTTCAGGCATTCGAGCTTCGAGAGCCTCGCCGTCCAAGTCTAAGACCCCGACTTTAGCGCCAGCGCCCAGAAAGGCCGTAACAATAGCCAGCCCAAGTCCGTGAGCTCCGCCGGTGACCAGCGCGACGCGATCGCGAAGATCAAACCGTTGAACAGCGTCGTATGCAACGGGCTCAATGAAATCCGTCAAAACTTCTCCTAATCTTTGTTTGGTAGCCCCAAGTCGTGGCCGGGGTACAGGCCAATCTTGATTCCTTGTGTTGAAGGGCTTCGGCGACTCTACCGATACTGGAATCGAGAAGACCTGCCTTTTCCTTCCACTCCGTCGGTCCCGAGTTGCTAAACGAGATGTGGGTTACAGCGAATGATCCGCAGATGGTATCTCCTGGGCGAATTCCACGGGAGCGAAAGCATGACGTTTCGCTCCTTGGAAACCAGTTGTCACAGCGAAGAGAGATCCTGCCTGCGGGTCTAGGCTTTGATCGCGCTTATAGCGGGAGGTGGTCACAAACAGCTCGGCGCCACCGTCTCCACCGAAACAGCACGATGTCGGGCACTCTGCGGGAATTTTGATGACTGCATCAGGTTCACCGGAGGCGGTGAAGCGGATAACTGATCCGCCCCCGTACATGGCAACCCAAAATCCGCCCTCGGAGTCGCGGCACATGCCGTCGGGGATGCCAGGGAACTCTTCTGTAGAAAAAGCCTTTTCGGACGCTTCCCATCGACCGTCCTCAGAGATCTTGTACCAGCGAATGCTCCGCGTCGGCGAATCTATGAACCAACAGCCGCCGGCAGTGAAAGCCACACCATTGCTGATGGTCGTGCCGGCCAGGGAGGCTGTCACCGTTTGACCGTCATAGCGGTAAATGGCTCCTGTTCCAGTAGCCTCGTCTTCACGCATGGTTCCAATGTAGAGTTCTCCCTTTTCTGAACACCCTCCCTCATTGGCTCGTTCGTCACGGGAAAGGGGCAGGCTGGCACACTTGTCCCAGTTGTCCAGATCGCCTCGCCAGATGTGATGTCTTCCCGTGAGCAGCCACTCTTTCTCATCTCGGCAAAGGATCGCGGCTACGTCTTCAGGGCCCTGGTGACGCACAGTTTCGCCGGTCAAAGGATTTGTATCCAATAGGTCACCTGCGAGCATGTCGACCCAAAGCAGCCGTCCACGTTCTTCGTCCCAAACAGGTCCTTCGCCGTGGTCGGCGACAGGAGCGGTCACCTGGCGTACATGCCAACTCTTGACATCACGCATGGACGTCGCCTTCTTTCGGCCCGGGTGAGGTTGTGTTTCCTGCCCGCTTGTACGCTGGTGCGCCGGCACTTTCATGACTCCCTGCAAGCCAGGCATTGGTCATTGCTGAACTCCTCATATGATCTTGCGGAATGGTGCGAGTAACGCAGGCGATACTTGCACCGTATCGCCGGACTTGCGACCAGCGCTTCAGGTTTGTGGCCGCAATCCGGCGAAAGTGGGTTGCCCACGCCGACGTCCTGTACCGGCTGGAACATGGGACCTTCAAGAGTGCAGGCAAGCGCGTCAAACGATTAGCGCTCACGTGCTCAGGCAGTTTGCCCGGGGCTGGAACTGATACAGGTGAATGGCTCATTAGAACTCGTTGAACGCCTCGTGGCCCTTTCGCAGAGAGCCATCCGCGTTGATGAATTCGAGCCGTCCCGGCCACCCGACCGGTCCGTATTCGGAGGAGTGCAGATCGGCGGTCAGACTATGGTGAAGACCCACGCAGAGGAAGCCGAGACCTCGTTTGGTGAGCTCACCGAGTGTGTAACGCATGATTTCAACATGTTCAGCATCCTCGGTGGCTCCCCAGACAGTTTCGTTTGCCAGCAGATCCTTTCCGGTTCGCTGGGCGAGTTCAACTGCTTCGTCGAGGAAACCTTCGAAGCCTTCTCTTGTGCCGACACGAACTACTGGCCGCCCGGGCCGGGGTGTCGGGATGTAGTAGGGGTGGAACGTGAGGAAATCGACGAAAGGTTCTGTTGCTTCCATGTTGCTCAGGTTGGGGTTGCACCCGATAGTGAGTGGTTGGGTGGCGCCGGCGGCCCGGCACATGTCTGCACACCAGGAAAGCCATCGCAATTCGGCTTGGCGGAGGGGGCTTTCAGGGTCTGCAACGATCATGAGTGGCTCGTTGCAGATGTCCCAGGAGTGAATTCGGTCGTCTGTTGCGTAGGTGCCGACGACTGCGTTGATGAAGTCGCCAAAGAGCTGCTGGACACTGTACGGGTCCGGATCCGCCCATTCCGTGGACGTGAAGAAGTCAGGCTGACAGTTGCCCACTCCAGGAATGATGTGTTCGAGGGACACCCCGCCGAAATCACAGATCGGGTCCCTCCAACGGTTGAAGAGAGTTGGCTGGACCTGGATTCCATGCCGGTCGAAAGTCGCCACGCCAGCTTCGAAGTTGGCCAGGAACTTCTCTGGATCCCTCTTGTAGGCCTCATGGGACAGGAACCAACGTGCGACGTTCCACCCCGGGAAGTATTCTTTTCCGCGCGCGATCTCCACGGCCATAGCATCACGGTCGTGATGTTGCCAGAGATCGAGGCCGCTCGTTCCCCAAGAGCCGGCATAGTAGAAGCCGCGAACTTGGCCAACAGGGATTTTGAACATTTATTAGATCCTCTCAATCTGAGTGTTTTCAAGCTTGGATGCTGCACGCAGTTGACTGCGTCAGGTACCGCGAACAACGAGCGCTTGGGGGAGTGCCGACCAGTGCGCTGGTTTGGCAGACCACACGACAGTGGTCTGGGAGTCGTGAGCAGGGCTGGTGACGTCGACTCGTGGCGAGCCAGCAGTACCGTCCTCCGAGACTGGCCCCGTCTTGGAGACACCCGAGATACAGCAGTTCCCAGCCTTGCGGCCCACTCGCAGAATGCCCCCGGCGGGGTCAGGGCCTCTTCCTTGAAGCCACCAGGTACGGCATACGACATACTATGGAGCATCCCAGAGTGGGTGGAACGAAGCAACAGTTTCTTCGGATTTTTTTCATTTTATGAAAGGTTTTCCATATGATGATAGTTGTGCTACCAGCGACTACGACCATCGGACCGCGCTACTGGTGTGCCGCGAAGGGCCGTCTGGGCGTTGGGGTCGACTCATTTCCCCTGAGCCTAAGGTGGTTCCGTGGACCCTCCAGCTTCGTCCCCTGAGACCTGCCCAGCACGACTAACGCCACGAACGCGTGCCGGGACCGTGAGGGGGAGTGCCAGTGTCAGCCACGCCTTTTCCGTTGCACCAGGCTGTACAACCAATTCCTGTCCGCGCGACCGCGCTCCGGCAAGCCCGTCAAAGGGCCACGCTCGCTGAGGTTCGACGCCCAGACATTGAAGGCGGCCAAACCAGGGAAAACCAGGCTCCCCACGATTCTGCCAAACCCATATAGCAGGGTAGGCGTTAGCGTCCCAAGACATTGCAACGTGCGGCAACCCGGCACCCTGCTGGATAACTGCCCAGCCTTCAGCGTGTCCACTGCAGTACACAAGCCTCTGGCCCGCGTCCGAACCAAACTGGGACAGGTTTACTTCCAAGCCATCGGCGGTTGCCGCTGGCCAGGTGCCCTTCTGCGAATCGATCCTGTCGCTCATCGACTCTTCGACCACATAACTTGTCTCCGGCAAATGCAGCAAAGTTTCGGAATTGGCCGCAAAGGCCGGATGGTGCCCCCAAACCATGGGCACCGGCAGAATGCCCGTGTTTGTCACTGCACTCTCCAGCTGCAGCACTCCTCCATTCAACGTCATCCTGCGGGTTGCCCGAAGTGTTGGTCGGAGGTTCGTTTCGAGCACGCAATAGCTACCATCCACGTCGAGTATCCGCCAAGGAATAACCGAGCCTTCTCCGTGCATGGGCAGAGGCATTCCGTCCAGCTCGGATGCTACGCCTGCGTTAGGAAGGGTTTCCTGCCATCCGCCCCGGTACCCGGACAGCCAGTCCAGCGTGGGGTCGTAGTAGTTCGTCATGCCTCCTGCCGGAAGCGGGCTGCTCCAGTTTTCATACGCAAGGGCATTGACTTCCTCGCCCTGCCGGCGAAGTCCTACGATCTCACCCCCACGCTCAACGTTGATGGTGACTGATAATGCTTCGTCTGATATTTCAAGCATCTCGTTACGGGACTCCTTGATAATTTATGTCCGCAATAGCCAAAATTTCGGCGCGATCCTCGACCAAGAGATGCCCCATAGTGATCGCCGTGTGCGTGCTCGCGGTGAACCGCATAAGGTAGTCCGCCTTACCGCCTGGATATAGCGCCTCAAGTTCGACTGACGTCAAGAGCTCGCTTACACCAACGAGTGAGCCAATAAATCCGCCCGAGTTGCCCACGCCGGATAGCCGCGTTGTCGGTACGTCCGTCCACGGGGTGCGAACCCCGCCTTTGGCGATGCCAATGTCATCGGCGTCGAAGGTGAATTCCCCACCATCGTGGGTCAATTTAATCGGAAGCGTCGACACTGGAGCCTGGCCTGTACGCAACCACAAGTCAATGGCTCGCACGCCCGCCTGGAGCACATAATGGTGTGCTTCGCCAGAGTTGTAGGGTTTAGCTAAATCCACACCGATGGATGGCACAGTCGTCGAAGGCCGGAAGAGCCGAGCGAACTGTTCATATGGCACCTTGCCGTTATCAACAAGGGCTCCATTTAGAAGATACCCATCGACATGGGCCGTTCCGGGCACCTCCCATACGCGCAAGGTGGGTGTGTCCGACCGTCGGGCCCCTGCGTAGCCTGAGAGCGTTGAACCAACAAGGTCCGTCTCCGTCACGAGGCATAGCACCGGGACTCTAAGGTCCGCCCGAAAGGGCATGTACTTCGGCATGAACTTCAGTGCATCGCTTTGCTGATTCGCCGATAGTGACGCTCCCGGCCCCATGCGCGAGTGGACGAGAAACCCGTCGTAAGCACATGCCCGTGGATCTACGGCATTGACGTACGTCGTGAGATACACAGCCGACTGAGATTGTCCAACTCCAATCACTCGCTGTGCAACCAGATCGCCGAGCAGCTGATTACTCAGGTCGTCGGACTTCAGCGCCTCGGCGGCCTGCGAAAACATATCGAATGCGAAGCTGTCACCAGGATGCAACAGCTTGCCGTAACGCCCAGAATCGACTTTTGTCAGCGGCAAGGCCATGCCTGGTACCGACTCGTCACCGACGATCCCAGCCTTCTGCGCTGAAACCCCGACCCAAGCAGACCCACTCCGCAGGATCTCTCGATGGGCGCCCATCCAAGTAACAGGGGCGTCCGCCCCGGAGGTTACATTGAGCCATTCAACGAACACCGTGCCGTTGAAGGACTCAGAAGCACTAGGGCGTACCACCACATATCGCGTGACGTACTTGGCGCTGTCATTGGCGGCTGCCACAAGCTGGCCGTCCGCCCTGGCCGGCTTACACAAGGTGAACGACGTCGCCGCGCCTGAGACGATAAACTCGTCGACTTGATAGTCGCGCTTTTCGTAGTCAAATTCACCCAGCGGCAACACCGGATTGCCCGGCAGGGCGGTGATCAGCGGAGGCGTGGCGGTGCGTCGCTCCCAGGCAACTGCCGAGATCGGGTTCACCGAACCTGCTACCAACTCCGCCGATGAGTCCATCATTCCCTGCCTTGGAGCATCTAAACCATTCGGCGTCAAAGCCATCGTCAAATCACCGTCCACAACATTGTGCAAGTAGATTTCATACTATGAATGCGAGGGTAGCATGACGTGCAATATCAGCAGGCATTCAATAGAGCCAGGACGCGGATCGTCCACGTCGAATGGAGTCCTATTTGAACTATGCGCAAGACCTCGGGTGCGGACCCGAGGTTTGCACTCGTTCCGAGCACCAAACTAGGATGTAGCCTTTAACGAAGGCCGCAAGTGCACGCGGTGCCTTCAGTGGACGCGGTTGCCGTTAAGGACACCATCAACACTTGTCAGTTTTCGACCGCGAAGTCGCGCCTAACTCTCGACGCACGCGGCGGCGGTTATAAGGTCACAGGTACCCGCTCATTCAGGAAGTCCCGAATGAGCTGGTGAACCGCTTCTTCTTCCGGTGCATTGCCATACCCGGCGTGCGGTCGCGCATCGAAGATGTGCAGATCGGCGGCTACTTCCGCCTCCCGCAACGCTCTATGCATTCGGACGGTGTTGGAGAGGAAGAGATCGCGAGTACCCGCGATCAGCAACGTAGGGGGAAGGCCTTCAAGGTTACCGAACAGCGGCGAGATCAGGGGGTCGGACAAATCGCGCCCAGCTGCGTACAGCAGGTTGATCTTCATGAGACTCTGTAGTCCCGGGCTTGCGTGGGCGAGCGTGGCAAACGTGTCGCCCGACTCCGTAAGGTCGACTTCGGGAGTCAACAACAGTAGCCCCGCCGGCAGGGGAAGTCCCTCTTGTTTGAGACGAAGCATTAAGGCCGCCGCCAGGTTGCCACCCGCCGACTCGCCTCCTACCACGATTCGCTCGGGCTCTCGCTCTTCCAGCAAGGCACGGTACGTGGAGACCAGGTCGTCAAGAGCAACAGGGAATGGGTAGCGTGGCGGCATGCGATAGTCAGTGGCCCAATGAATCCAACCTGTATGTGAGGCCTTCACCTCCGACATTGCTCGCGTGATATCGCCGCCGCAGTAGACTAGGCCGCCGCCGTGTACCTCGAAAAGTACAGGACCTTTTTCATCCACCCCGTCGGGGGTGACTACGAATGCCTGCACACCGTTGATCTCGCGCCGAGCCGTCGTTACGTCGTGGTTCCCTCTGTGGAGGTTGTCGATGATGCTGGTTCGAATGACTGCGTTGAATTCGTCTATGTGCTGTTCCCACTCATTAATGCCGTTAAGTGATGAGACGGGTAGGGGCGCGCTCGATTGGGCTGCGTTGGTTGCTGCGACTTCGCTAAGGAATGCTGGCGCGGGTGGCGGGACGATGAGGATTGATTCCTGAGACATGGCACTCCTTCGTGCGGTGGGTAATATCGCATTATTTTATATGTTTACGTTCCGTAACGGAATATATAAAAGTTCGAATCGTGGATGCCTTGTTAGTCTGGCAAAGTGAAATCATCGGACTGGGCCCCCACATCGCCGAAGGGACGCGGTCGTCCCCGCGACCCCAAACTGCGGGAGGCGGTGCTGAAGACAGCGGCCCGCCAGCTCTACGACACGGGATTTGACCGGATCACACTTGAGGGACTGGCCGCCGAGGCAGGTGTTGGGAAGCCCACCATCTATCGATGGTGGCCGAACAAAGCTGCGGTGATTACCGACGCACTGCTTAGCGGATTCCTAGCCTCACCGCAGATCGAGCTAGACGAGCAAGCGAATGGCACGTGGGACGGTATTGAGCGTTGGCTGCGGATCCTGGCCGAACGCATCAGTGGGCCTTACGGCGAGTTGATGCGTGCAACCACCGCAATTATTGCGACGGACGCTGTGCTCGGCGAAGAAATCCTGGTGGCCTATTCTGAGCCGGCCAGACAAGTCCTACTGTCCTACCTGCGACGGGGCATTGCTAAAGGAGACGTGCAACCGGGTGCGGCACTCGAACCGATAGTTGACATTGCCTGGGCGATGATTGTGTTCATCGGCACAACCCGCGCCAACCCGGAACGCATTCCAGCCATAGTGGAGATACTTCGCAGAGCTGCGGGGACGGATGAATGTACCTAAGGACCAAGCCTTACAGCCGGCCTCAAGACCCAAAGCAAGCAATGAACGGCGAGGTGCCTCCGGAATCGCAGATCTGTCCACTCCTGATCTGCGTCCGTCGTCTTGCACACAGCACCGCTCCAACTGGTCGCCAGTTGCGCAAGCTGAAGTCGCCCAGATTTGGGTCCTCGGGCGTCTGAGCCAAGAGACTTCCGGTGACTTGCGCTTATTTATCACCATCGTGGAGGGCTCACAACGCACTGATCGCAGTGCCAACTCGGATCCGCGACCCTGATGGACAAGAGGAAGACTAGTTCATCCGCAGCGCGAACTGAGCTGATGCCTAGGGAATCAGTCCCTTGGAGCGTGCGGTAACCACGGCCTCCAGCCGCGTGCGACCGCCAACCTTGGCCATCGCTGATTTCATATAGCCTTTCACCGTGTACACGGTTAGGCCAAGCGTGTCAGCGATGGCGCGGTTCGATAGACCCGCGCCAGCGAGACCCAGAACGTCCTTTTCTCTAGTTGTAAGCGAATAAAGGGGCGCCACAACAAATCCGTGTGCCGACTCTTCGGCAGTGAGCATCCGCTCCGCGACGCGTGTCAGTGTCTCGCGAGTCTCCGGTTCTGAAGTCCGACCCGCAACAGTTCGGATCGTGCGACAGGCATCACGAAGTTGCTCACGGAGACGCGTCGATTCCAGCGCCCCGTCAGTCACTGCGGGCGCGGCGAACTCTCGGACCACGATCGCCTGCTCCAACGCACGAGCCTCAAGCTCCACGGCGCGCTCAATCCGGCCACCGATTACCTCACTGTTTCGAAAAGCCCCGTAAATAATCGCGACCACCTGCCGCTGCACGATCACCGGTACGGCAACGAGTGACTTTAGACCTTCAGCCCGGATGATCGCGTCGTATCTGTGGGTGATGACCTGCGCGTCAAAGTAGTCGTTGAGGGTGATTCCTCGTTGAAGCGCGGCGGCTTTGCCTCCGAGTCCCTCTCCTGCGGCAAGTTCGGTACCCGGCAACGCGCCGACAGTTGGACCGGCGAAGGATGAGAGGATGACCGCCCCCCGCTCATTGACAGGGCCACCGAAAGCCAACGACACCCCGGCCTCGGATCGGATCTGCTCGAGGGCACGTTTCATCGGTTGATGGAGTGCGTGCGCTGCTAATCGAAAATCGCCAGACTGAGTGGGCGTCATGAATGTACTTCCTTGTACGTGACGTCGGAGGCGCGTCTTCGGACCTCCGACTGGACCTAGGCGGTGTGGATACAGTATCTAGGCATGTCAATGGACGTCTAGGAAAACAGCCCTTTACTCATCAGTTCTGTGTGCCGGCAACGAGGGTGGCGCTGGGCTGATGGGTTGAAAACGCCGAGCGTTGTGGAAGCTAGGTGAAGGCCTAGCGTCGCACGCTCTCACTCCTTCGAATTGCATCGGAAATCATCGTGGAACATCTCTAGTTCCAGACCCCTCATTGGCGGGTATCCTCCCCGGCCTGGTCAGGGCAGGATTCTGGAGAGTCAAGCCCTTGATGGTGGCAGCCTGTCTCCCGATCGGCTGCTTTCAAACGGCAGACCGAGACGCCAACTCAAAGGAGAGATCGCAATGGAAACAGAACGAGTCGCGAGCACGTATACGCTCGCCGTCTCTAATGCGGATGCCGCCCTCGTGGCGGATGCGCCGTGGACGCGAGTGCCATCAATCGTCGCCGACATCGAGAAACTCCAAGAGGACTTCACCAATTCGTCGTTGAACGTGGCGGCTGTGCTCTGCGACGAACATCCGGCTGAGTGTGTTGCGTTCACCCTCGTCGATGGCAACACGGAAGCGGTCCCGCTTACTTTCGGAGAGCTTGCATACGCTTCGAGGCGCCTCGCAGCGTCCCTCAGCGCCCGTGGAATCGGCGCAGGGGATCGCGTCGCGGTGCTGCTTAGCAAACGGTTGGAACTGCCTGTGGCAATGCTGGCGATCTGGCGACTCGGGGCGGTCTACGTCCCGCTGTTCACTGCCTTCGCTGGCCCCGCTGTGGAGATGCGGGTCCGGGATGCGAGGGCGAAGTTGATTATCACCGAACCGGCCCAGCGCGCGAAGACGGAAGGACTCGACATCGACGTCCTGGAAGCCGGGGAGGAATTCGACTCCCTAGTTATCGGCCCCTCAGTTTTCGAGCCCGCTGTCTCGGTCGGCGGTGACGGCCCGATCATTCAGCTCTACACATCGGGTACGACCGGCATACCGAAAGCCGTCGTCGTTCCGGCGCGGGCCATCGGCGCCTTCATCTCCTACATGCGCTATGGCCTCGATGTCCGTGACGACGACGTGCTGTGGAACGCCGCGGATCCTGGCTGGGCATATGGGCTTTTCTTCGGTGTCGTTGGACCGCTTGCGATCGGTCGACCGAATGTCCTGCTGAGAGCGGGATTCTCCGCTGAACTCACCGAGCGAGTAATAAGGCGCATCGGCGTGACCAACTTCGCTGCCGCGCCAACCGTCTACCGGAGCCTGAAAGCCAACGGTGTGCGTCTTGATTTACCGCTTCGCAGGGCCTCCTCAGCCGGTGAGCCACTTACCCCTGACATCAGCTCCTGGGCACCAGAAGCGCTGGGATGCGAGGTCCGTGACCACTTCGGGCAGACCGAACAGGGCATGGTGATCTGCAACTCGTGGCATCCGCTCTTGCAGACCGAAGTGCGGCCCGGCTCGATGGGGCAGGGACTGCCCGGCTATGTCGCCGGAACCGTCGGACCTCGAATCGCGCTATCGGTCGACCGCAGCCCGCTGATGTGGTTCACCGGCTATCTCAACGCCCCAGAGAAGAACAGGGAACGCTTTACCGGAGACGGTGCCTGGTACTTCACCGGCGACATCGGTCGCCAGGAGGACGGGCGTTTCTATTTCGCATCCCGAGACGACGACGTCATCCTCGCGGCCGGCTATAGGATCGGACCGTTCGACATCGAGAGCATTCTCACCCAGCACCCTGACGTTGTCGAGGCGGTTGTTGTAGGCCGTCCCGACACGATCCGTGGTGAAATCGTTGAGGCGTTTGTCGTTCTCCGGGCCGGCAGACAGGGCACGAACCAGCTGGCTACGGCGTTGCAACAACTCGTCCGAGAGCAGTATGGTGCGCACGCATACCCCCGCCGGGTGCACTTCATTGAAAACCTTCCCAAGACCCCGAGCGGCAAAGTCCAGCGTTTCATCTTACGCTCGCCCGAGTTCGATCTCGGGACCTCGTCAATTTCAACGGTTGGAGGCGGCGGCCGATGAGCGTTCCCGTCGTCGTCGACATCGTCCGAACGGTTTCAGGAAAGGGTAAGACTGGAGGAGCTCTCTCTACCTTCCACCCGGTCGAGCTGCTGGTAGAGACAATAGCTGCGCTCGTGTCCCGCAACGGTTTCGACCCTGTGCTGGTCGAGGATGTCCTGATGTAGCGCGCAATGCGGCCCTCGCGGCCGGACTCCGGTCACGACCCCCGGTGCGACAATCGACAGGCAGCGCGGCTCCAGCCTCCAGGCTGTGAGCTTCGCCGCAGCGGGTGTGGCGGCGGGTCTTTACGACGTCGTAATCGCCGGCGGCGTTGAGATGATGAGCAAGGTTCCGATTAACCAAGCCGTTCTCGGTCGCGATCCCTTTGGGCAGACGATTGCTGAACGGTTCCCCGCCGGCCTCGTCGGCCAACGCATCTCAGCAGAGATCGTCGCACAGCGATGGGACCTCGATCAAAACACCGGCCACACAATGCGTGTTGGCACGCGCCGGCCTAGAGATAAAGGACATGTCCTCATACCAGGTGTTCGCCCGGTCCCAATCGCGTGGACGCGAGAGACAAACGCTTACCCTCACTGCTCAACCAGCGAGGAGGGGCAATCGCCCCTTGGTTCATCTGGAACCCGACTTCTGGCCACCCTGCTCAGCCAACTCGAAGAATCCGGCGGCCGATACGGACTCGAGACGATCTGTGAAGGCCAAGGGATGGCAAACGCACTCATCATCGAAAGGCTATGAAATTATGAACATAGAAGGAAAGGTCGCTCTGGTCACTGGCGGGGCCTCCGGGCTTGGACTGGCGACCGCAACACAGTTTGTGGCAGCGGGCGCGAAAGTGGTGCTCGTCGATCTTTCACAGTCTGACGGGCTCCAAGCTGCCGCCATTCTTGGTGGAGGAGCACGATTCGCACCAGCCGACGTCACCAGCGAGGGCGATATTCGCGCCGCCATCGACGTCGCCCAGTCGTTCGGAGACCTCCGTATAGTCGTGAACTGTGCCGGAGTCGTGATCGGCAAGAAGCTCATTGGCCGAAGCGGCCCGATCCCACTGCAGGACTTCGAACGGGTCGTTGGAATCAACCTCCTCGGCACTGTCAACGTGATGCGGCTGGCTGCCGAGGCGATACATTGCAAGCCTATCGACAGCGAGGAACGGGGCGTCATAGTGAACACCGCTTCGGTGGCAGCCTTCGACGGACAGATCGGCCAAACCGCCTACGCCTCCTCGAAGGCCGCGGTTGCCGGGCTCACCCTGCCTGCGGCAAGAGAACTCGCAGAGTCTCGCATCCGAGTCGTGGCAATCGCTCCAGGCTTCTTCGAAACTCCGATGACGACGGCTATGAGTGAGGACGTCCGGTCCTCACTCGGCGCTCAGGTGCCGCACCCTAGTCGGTTGGGGAGGCCCGCGGAATTCGCAGCGCTTGTCCAGCACATCGTTGAGAATCCGATGCTCAACGGTGAGGTCATTCGTCTCGATGGTGCGATCAGAATGGCACCACGGTGATTGCTGACGACAAATCTCTCGTCCTGACCAAACAGGGGGCTACGTCCAAGTCATCACACTGAACTGTCCGGATGCGCTCAACGCCATCGACGATGATTTGGCAACGGCATAGCCGAAGCGGTTGCCCACGCTGAGCAACATCTTGGAACACGGGTGATCATCCTCACCGGCGCGGGCTGCGCATTCTGCGCGGGGAAAAGCTGCTCACCGGCACAGCTTTTCTCCGCTCAGGAGGCAAAGGCCTGGGGGACTGATCAATGAAGTCAGCGAACCCGGGGCTTCGCTGTAAGATGCCATCCTGATCGGTACGCAGATCGCCCAAAATGCTCCACTCGGCGTGTGCACCACGAAACGGCTCGCGCACCAACAGTGCACGACGACAGCTGGGGCCAGCACGCTTGGGAACGTATCCGCGCAGCGGGGCGGCAAGTGTTTTGAGCAAGGAGGCCGCCGAAGGTGCTGCCGCATTCGCCGAAAAGCGACCCCTTGACTGGGTGGTGAATTATCCGCGTCCCCGAGAATACTAGTGCGGAAGCTCTCCCCGGGAAGCTGACGCGATATTCAAGTCGTCCCCCTCCATCTCTATATCGACAACTTCTCATCATCACCGGTGGCGACAGCTACCACAGTGGCGTGGGCGGACGCGATGGAAGAACTCGAGGACCTCAAGCTGGCGACTTTGGGCTAGGTACGCTGGCACTATACAAACGTCTCCACGGCAACGTGCACGACATTCCACCGCCGACTTCGTGAACTGAAACCACGCAGCTGCTCGGAACGAAGAGTGCGTTTACCCTGCTCGACGGGATGAGCACAGGCAGTCACCCGCCCCCTCTCAGGAGGGTATGGGCAGCCATTCGACCTTGGTACCGTGGCTCGTGCCAGCACCGCTGACACAGGCGAACGCAGAAGTCGGTGCCGGTCGGCAACTACGCAAAGGAGCGAGATGGCATTTGAACGGATAGTGGCAAATCGGTGGGTTCCCGACGAGGAGTTGGCTTACCACCTCCAGGATGAGAGCCGATGCAGCGTGGATTTCCTGACGTCCGCTCTGTCGCATCTCTCTGGTGTGACGGTCGAGTCGGTAGCAATCCGGCGAGACAGCTATCTGGATGTCCCAGCTGACCCAGTCTTTGGCATGCCGCCGCATCGTGTGGAGGATCTCCCTCACTTTTGTGACGTGGTACTTCACCAGCACGGGGACGGGGGACAGGTCGCCGAGGTGCGGGTGTGGGTTCCACTCGCCTGGAACGGTCGATTCATGGGTACCGGTGGAGGCGGCAATCGTCTCACCGTGGGAGTACTAGGCTTTCCGTCCTTTCGATCATCAACCATCGCCACAGCGATGCGTAACGGATTCGCCACTGCAAGTACCGACGGAGGCTACGGGGCGGATCCGCGGTTCTGCGATTGGCAGCTAGACCCCACCACGCGCGAACTAGACGCCGAGCTTATAGAGAATTGGGCGCACCGCAGCACCCACCAGATGACACTCATCGGGAAGGCCGTAACCGCTGCCCTCTACGGGCAGGAGCCTCGATTCTCCTATTTTCAGGGCTGTTCGGGAGGCGGGCGCCAGGCACTGGCGGAGGCGATGTATCACCCGCAGGACTATGACGGAATCTGGTCTGATGCTCCCGCGATCAACTGGACACGCTTCATCCCCTCCATGGGCTGGGCAGCGGTCGTTATGAACGAGCTCGGCTCTCTCGCGCCCTCGAAGCTTGAGGCATTCCGGCGTGCAGCGATCGCAGATTTCAATGAACAAGAAGGCGGCTCCCGCACATACATCACGCACGAGGAAGCACACGAGTTCGAGGCTTCGCGGGTCGTCGGCACCATGACCGAATCAGGCGTGATCACATCGCGAGACGCGAAAGTGATGCAGCTTATCTGGGAGGGGCCGCACAGCCCGAGCGGTGAGAGGCTCTGGTATGGATTGCGTCCCGGCGCCGAGAGCTGGGGCCACAACGGGGCCGGAATGGGCGCGTGCCTAACCGCGTACGACGAGGAGGGCCGTTTGCGCCCCATCATCAGTCCTGTCGCCCTTTCCTGGTTTCAGACATGGATCCTGCAGGACCCTGAATGGGACTGGACCGTTCTGGACCGCGCCGATTTCGCACGACTATTTGAGATCGGAAAGGAGAAGTTCGGACATATCTCGATGGACAACCCCGACCTCCAACCGTTTTCGACTGAAGGCGGAAAGATCCTCTTCACCCAGGGCCTCGACGACGAACTCGTCTTCCCCGAGGGGATCCAGCACTACTACAACCGAGTCACAGCAAGCAACGGCGGCCGCGAGGAGACCAGGCAGTTCGCACGGCTTTTCTTGTTCCCTGGAGACGGACACGGTGCTGCTGCCTACCACGGTGTCGGACCGGACCTCGCAACGGGCATGGCGGCCTTGATGAACTGGGTCGAGCATGCAATCGGCCCAGAATCCCTCGTTGCGCGACGATTTGCCGGCAACGGAGAGTTAATGGAGACCTTCACCGTGCGTGAGTACGACCCAACGGGTCGAAAAGTCCCTGGCCACGTTCAAGTTGATATCGCCAGCCAGTGACGCCGAGAGCGATTCGGCTCTTGGGGACAATGACACAGGGGAACTCGCGCTGAGTAAAGAAGCCCCCGATTAC
>NZ_JBHVQI010000027.1:0-57855 GCF_042886835.1 Paenarthrobacter sp. NPDC057981 | reverse complement strand
TCGTATGGAAGCCGCACCCCGCCGTCGTGGTTTATTTTCTAGGCGGAAACCAGGCTGTGCCAGTCGGTGACCAGGGGCAGGTTGTGCGCCTCGGAAACGGAGTGGTGTGCCACGTGGCCTGCAGCGATGTTGAGGCCGGCAGCCAGGGCGGGGTCGCGGTCGAAAGCGGCCTTGACGCCCAGGTTGGCCAGTGCCACGCCGTAGCGCAGGGTGACGTTGGTCAGTGCGTACGTGGAGGTGTTCGGAACAGCGCCGGGCATGTTGGCAACGCAGTAGAAGATCGAGTTGTGGACCTTGTACGTCGGTTCCTGGTGGGTGGTGGGGTGCGTGTCTTCGAAGCAACCGCCCTGGTCCACGGCGATGTCCACCAGGACCGATCCCGGCTTCATGCGGGACACGAGGTCGTTGGTGACCAGCTTGGGAGCCTTGGCGCCCGGGATCAGAACGGAGCCGATCACGAGATCTGCGTCGATGACTGACTTCTCGATCTCGTAGGCGTTGGAGGCAACGGTCTTCAGGCGGCCCTGGTAGAGGGCATCGAGTTCGCGCAGCCGGTTGATGTTGATGTCCATGATGGTGACATCCGCACCGAGGCCCAGCGCCATGGCGGCGGCGTTGGTTCCCGCAACGCCGGCACCCAGTACAACAACCTTGGCCGGGCGCACGCCCGGTACGCCGCCCAGGAGGACGCCCTTGCCACCGGCCGGTGCCATCAGCGAGGAAGCGCCCACAACCACGGACAGGCGGCCTGCGACCTCGGACATCGGGGCCAGCAGCGGAAGTGCGCGGCCTTCCTGCACGGTCTCGTAGGCGATGGCCGTGACACCTGAGTTGATGAGCTCGGCGGTGAGCTCGGGCTCGGCGGCGAGGTGGAGGTAGGTGAAGAGGATGAGGCCCTTGCGGAAGCGGTGGTACTCGGCCGCGATGGGCTCCTTGACCTTCATGACCATGTCCGCGCGGCCCCAAACGTCATCGGCCTCGTTGACGATTTCTGCACCGGCGATCGAGTATTCCTCGTCGGTGATGCCCGAGCCCAGGCCTGCGCCGCGCTCAACCAGAACGGTGTGTCCGTGGGTGCGGAACTCGTGGACGCCGGCGGCCGTGATGGCTACGCGGAATTCGTTGTTCTTGATTTCTTTGGGGACGCCGATGATCATTTGCTGGCTCCATCGTTAGCGGCCTGTTCGGCCGAATATGTACTGCGGGCTGTGATTCCAGAATAAATCCGGCTGTGAGGCAGGCGACATGGATCCGTATTAGGCTCCGACGGTAAAACCCCGGGAAATCAAGGTTCTTGGGTCTCTGGCATCGACATTTGTCGAATACTGGAGCGTCAAGTGTCGCCTGATGTTGGTACGCTGTCCGCATGCAGCAGGACGTGGAACAGATCGTTGAACGCGTGGCGCTGAAGCTCGGGCGCGGACTGTCCCTTGAGGACCTCGACGGCGTCCTCCTCGCCTACAGCTCCAACCAATCCCACGCCGACCGCGTCCGCGTGAATTTCCTCCTAAGCAAGCGCGTTCCAGGGGATGTCAGCGCCTGGCAGCTCTCACACGGCATCGCCACCGCGGTGCGTCCCGTGGTGGTCCCGGCCAACGACGAGCTGGGGATGCTGGGCCGCGTCTGCGTGCCGCTCCTGGTCCGCGGTTTCCGTGTGGGGTACTTATGGGTCCAGCAGGACCTTGAAGAGCAAAGCGCGACGGCGATCCTCGCCCAGTTGCCCGGCGTGCGTGACGAGCTGGACCTGTTGGCGGGCTTGCTCCTTGACTCCAATACGGCCGAGTCCGAGTTCCGGCGCAGGCGTGAGCAGGAGTTCCTTTCGGCGTGCGGCGGAGAGTCGAACGCTGTCGCCGCCGTAGCGGGCTGGAAGGAGATCCAGGGCCGCGGTCCATGGCAATTGGTGACCATCCTGGACGCGGACGGTGCCCGGTCCGACGTCGACCCCATTGCCGCAACCCTGACGCACCGCTCTGCCGCGCTGCAGTCGACCATCGGTGTCAACGCTGCCCTGTTCAGCGCGGGTACCGAAACCCATTCCGTGGTCCTGTTCCGGGAATCGGGCGGACGGGCCGATCATGCCCAGGTCTTGGTCCACTACCAGCTGGAGCTCGCCAAACGTGCCGGCCGGACGGTGGAGCGTGTCATCCTGGGGATCAGCGAACCGTTCCAAGTCATCAGGCAGCTCGCGGGGGCGTACCGGCAATCCAAGGTTGCCGCCCAGGCCGCTGCGGTGGACCTGCAGCTGGGGGAGTTGGTGGACAGCCGGGCGGTCGGGGTGTACCAGTTGTTCGACCGCTTGCTGGCCCCCGGTGGCTGGGACGATACCGGCTCGGTGCATTTCCGGACCCTTGAGGATCAGGACAAGAACGGAGAGCTCCTGCCGGTCCTCGAACTCCTCTACGACAACGACGGCGCCGTCCAGGATGTCGCGGCCAAACTTCACCTTCACCGCAGCAGCATCTACAACAGGCTGGGCCGGATCCGCCAGCTCATCGGTGCTGATCCGCTCAATGGTGCCATTAGGCTCGAGCTGCATGCTGCCCTCAAAGCGCGGCGCTGGGCAGGCAGGCCAAGGATCTGAGGGTCCTTTGAATCAGGGGCCAATAACCACATGAGGCAGGCACCCGGCGTGGGTGCCTGCCTCAGTGTTGGCTAGGAACGCCTTAAGCGCTGGCAACTCCAGCGGCCCCTTCGGCGTCGGAACGTGGACGTTCGGCTGCTGCTGCAGTACCGGCCGTGCCATCCGGTGTGGACTGTGGTGCGGGGCAAGCGGATGCTCACTGCAGCACATCCCTGGCGGCACCAAGGAGTGATTCCAAGGTGGATGCTTGCGGCTTCGGCGTGTTCGGGTTGCCAGTGGGCCGCGGCTTGGAGGTCTCCGTCGGCGTGGGCGTCGGCGTAGGAGTTGTGGTGGGAGTGGGCGTGGTGGTTGGCGTTGGCGTGGCCGGAGGCGTGGTGACCGTGTCCGACGGCACGTCGCTGGGGGCCGGCGCGGGCTGGGCCGGAGTCGTTCCGGGCGCGGGCGTCGAGGCCACGGGCGGTGCAGCAGCCGGGGCAGCCGCCGATGGTACCCAGACCGGCGCGGCCAAGGAAACGTGCGGTGAAGGGACCGACGACGGCGAAACCGCCGCGGGTGCCTCCGGGACCGTTGCCGGCTGGCCGGCTTCGGACGAGGCTGAACCCGATGACGACGGTGCGGAAGCTGTGGTGTAGGACGTCCGTGGCGCCGGTAAGGCCGAGCCCGATTGGCGGTCGGCGTTGCTGCCGCCGGCTTGGTTTGTGGGTGCTTCCTGGCCGAAGAAGGGCAGATGCAGGGCCTGGCCCACGGACCCTGCGGTCAGCGCGAGTCCCAGCGCGCCGGCAACAACTGCCATGCGCTGGCTCATGTGCTTCACTGACGCGGCTTTCCGCAGGACAGCCTGGGGTTCGCGGCCGAATGCCGACGTCGCACCAAGGCTTGCAGCAGTAAGGGGGGCAGGGGTCTTGGCTGCAGCAGCGGCGACCACGGGAATGGCCGCGGTGGCCGGTTCTGGAACATCCTGCTTGACCGGTGCAGCCTGCTGGGGGCGCACGGACTGGACCGTATCCACGGACCGGGCAATGTCCGCGGGCTGGGCAGGGTCTGCCCGCTGGACGATGGGGATCGCGGACGTTGGAGGGCCGGGCGTAGTTGACGCCGGGGCTGCGGCCTGGGCGGCCTCGACCACCGGGATGGCCGCGGTCGCCGGTTCCGGGAGCACGGATTTCGCTGCCGGGGTTTCGGCTGGCTCAATCACTGCGCGGGCTGCGCGTTCCCGCTCAGCGGCACGCGCGGCGGCGCGCGTGGTGGGAGCGACTGCCGCGGGTGCCTCTGTCGTGGGTGACGCAGTGGTGGGAATCGCCGCAGTGGCGGGTTCCGGCGTCGTACTTTCTGTACCGGTGACCTGTCCGCTGGGTTGGGCCCGACGGCGTCCGGTTGGCTTGGTGCGCTCGCGTTCGAGTTGCGCGCGGCGCGAGTTATCCATGGTTGGGGACATGGTTGTGCCTCTCAACGCCTGCGAGGTTAGCTGTCGGGTTCGGACGAGGCCGTCCGGCCGCGCGTTTGCGGCTTCACCCCAAGGGCTTGTGGAGAAAACAAGCCCGGGAAACTGTGGGTCCCCCGTCTCTGCCGCGGGTCTGGCGGATCCTGGATTGCGGCAGAGCCCGGCGTCAATCCAGAAGCGGCCCAGCGGAGATTCGGGTCGCCCTACGACCGTACAGTAGCCGGAAAGTAAAGTCACATTAATGTAACGGGCGGTACGTCCGCCGCGCTGGGAGGGCGCTACCGTTTAGGCTTCGGGGCTGGCGCCGGGGCGATCCAAAGTCCGCAGACACTAGCCTTGGGCGCCTACTGGCCGGTAGACATGAGCTATGGACCTGCCTGTGATGCCGCCCGTTTCGCCCATGCTCGCCAAGTCTGTCCCGAACATCCCCGATGTTGGGCATTATGAGCCCAAGTGGGATGGGTTCCGGACCATCGTCTTCAAGGACGGGGACGAGATCATCCTGGGCAGCCGCAACGAAAAGCCCATGACCCGCTACTTCCCGGAGCTGGTGGAGGCGCTGAAGAAGAACCTTCCGGACAAGTGCGTGGTGGACGGCGAGATCATCCTGATCCAGGGCAACAGGCTGGAGTTCGAGGTGTTGCAGCAGCGAATCCATCCCGCGGACAGCCGGGTGCGGATGCTTGCGGAGAAGACGCCGGCGTCCTTGGTGGCGTTCGACCTTCTTGCCCTCGGCGATAAGGATCTCACGGGGAAGCCCTTCGCCGAGCGGCGCGCGGCCTTGGAGAAAGCCCTCGCCAACGCTGAGCCGCCGGTGTACGTCACGCCGGCGGTGACGGACCTGGAGCGGGCCAGGGAATGGTTCGTGCAGCTTGAAGGAGCAGGACTCGACGGCGTGCTGTCCAAACCGCTCGACGGCACCTACCAGCCGAACAAGCGGGTGATGTTCAAGACCAAGCATGAGCGGACAGCCGACTGTGTCGTGGCCGGCTTCCGGTGGCACAAGACCGCGAAAGTTGTGGGATCGATGCTCCTGGGGCTCTACGACGACTCGGGGCGGCTGCATCACGTCGGCGTCGTGGCGTCGTTCCCCATGGCAAAGCGGGAGGCCTTGGTGGCTGAACTCGAGCCGTATCAAGTGGAGTTTGCCGACCACCCCTGGGGTGAGTGGGCCAACCAGGAAGCCGGTGGGTCCAGGATGCCCGGCGCCCAGAGCCGGTGGAGCGCAGGCAAGGACTTCTCCTTTGTTCCCCTCCGCCCTGAGCTGGTCATCGAGGTGGCGTACGACTACATGGAGGGCGACCGGTTCCGCCACACGACGCAATTCCGTCGGTGGCGGCCGGACCGGACCCCGGAAAGCTGCACGTATTCGCAGCTGGAGGAGCCTGCGGAGTACGACCTCGGGGAGATACTGAGCCTCCCGTAGCCGGGTACTACTCCTCGTGCCCCTGGTCGCTGCTCATGCTTCCTTCGGCAGGAGGCGTTTCGCCCGGGGGTACCCCTCCGCCGGGCTCGAGTCCTGTGACGTTTCCGTCCAAGGGATCAGGGTTGGCTGAGGCGGCGGGATCGTCGTCCTCGTCCTGGCGCATATCGGGATCTTCGTGGATGCTGTCCGCCTCGGCCGTGGTGTCGATGGGGCCGGTAGCGCCACTCACGCCGAACGTCCGGGGATCGTCTTCCGGGTCATAGCTGGTCATGATGCATCCTTTCGTAAGCAAACTTACTAATCCGCTTGCCCCGCCAGCCTAGCCTGATCCGGCGGCGCCCAACAAGGGGCAGCCGGGTGAGTACCGTCGTCGTGCGTCAGTCCTCAGCGGTGCTGCGTTGTGGCGGTGACGAAGCTGCGGATGGCATCCGCCACGGCCTTGGGCCGCATGTGCTGGGCTACGTGCCCTACCCCGGGAATCTCCACCAGGCGTCCCTGCGCCACTGCCCGCGAAAGCCGGAGCGACCACTCTGGTCCGGCCACATGGTCGCGGCTACCGCGGAGCACCAGCACCGGGGCCTGTATCCGGGACAGGCGTTTCTCCGTGGGGTACTTCATCATCACGGGCAGCTCGGTGAAGTACCAGCGCGCCCCGCAGCGAAGGTAGTCCGTGAACACGATCCAGTTGGATGAGGGGCTCTCTCGGAGTATCCCGTCCAGGGTCAGGGCAATCGACTGGCGCATGACGTTCTTGTGTCGGGAGTCCACAACAGGACCCATCAACACCACCTGGCGTGCACTCTCCGGACGGTGCAGGGCCGCCTCGATGGCGAACTGCACCCCCATGGAATGGCCCACCAGGATGTATGAGTCGATCCCGCGCGTTGCCAAGGCTTCGGCAATGAACGCGCCGTAGTCCTCCACTTGGAGTTGCCGGTCCGGCCGCGGCGTCCCGGCGAAACCGGGCAGGTCCAGGGAGTAGGTGGGTGCGCTCGCAGCGAGCACGGCGTGCAACCGTGCCAGGTACCGGTGCGAGACGCCAATGCCGTGGATGAGGACGTAGGCCGGTGTCGCTTCCGGCGCAGTGCCTGGCGACGGCGTGCCCTTCGTCCACAGGATGCGTCCGGTCAGGCCCAGGACCTCGACGTCGGCAGACAGCAGTGCGGTCATGCGGACCAAACCATGTGCGGGATTCTTGAAGGCATACCGCTATTGAACCGCATCCGGCGCGGGGGCGATTACTCCCGGGTGGCGTCGTCCGATTCGGTAGGGTCCGCTGCCGGATGTGAAGCGTCGGGTGCGGCCGCCGCATCGGCGGCCTCCCGGCGTCGTGCGATTTTCGATTCGGTCCACATGGTCACCGCGACGAACATTGTGCACGCAAACATGAACGTCGCCACAAAGTTCAATCCCATTGCTGAGCCCAGGGGTATGGCAAGGGACAACGCGGCCAAACCAGCCACGATATGCCACCCCTTGAAATTGCCCACCGATCAAGCGTAACCCCGGCCTTTACGGGTGCCCGCCTGTTGGCTGGGATCGTTGCTTGATCCTTATCACTCGGACACTTTCACTCGCTTTTTGCGGCCTCCGCGGCAGGGGTTTCAGCCTGCTTGCGCTTCTGCGTTTCCAGCCAGGACATGATGGCTGCCTGCCGGATCCGGCGATGCGTTCCCCTGTACTCCACAGGAATCTCGCCGCGGTCGGTCATGTTCCGCAAGTAGGTGTGCGAGATCCCGGCGAGCTCCGCCGCCTGCGAGGTGGTGAGCATTTCCTCCACGCTGCTGACCGTCACAGTTTCGCCCCGCCCCAGTCTCGCCAAGAGGTCGACGACGGCGTCCCGCGCAGCGTCGGGCAGCCGATGGACCGTGCCGTCCACGAACACCGTGATGTCTTCGCTGTCGTTGAGGGACCGCGCCAAGTTCCGGGCGTCGTCGGCGGGGAGGCCCGCTGTGACCCTGGGAGCTATCAATGCCATGGCAGAAGCCTAGCGCGGCACATGTGCTCCTAGCGCGACGGCAGCCCGCGGCGCTCAAGTACGCCACGGATCCGGTCGCGGCCATGCAGGCTCAGTCGGCTGCGCACCCGCTGTACTACTGCGTCGATCCAACCACGGGGTTCGCCTTGGGCCCGGTAGTAGGCGTGGAGTGTGGCATCGTACTTCGCCAGTGCCTCGTTGTCGGGGAGGGCGTAGCGCTCACGATGCCGCACGACGCTTTGCGGAAGCCGCGGCTTGATGCTGCCGCCAGCCTCAGGGTGCGGGTAACCGATCGCCAGTCCCACTACCGGGAAGGCACCGGCCGGAAGTCCGAGCAGCTCGGACAACTCCTCCAAGTGGTTCCGCACGGCGCCGACGTACACGGTGCCGAGGCCCAGCGATTCCGCAGCAACCACCGTATTTTGGGCGGCAAGGGCAGCATCGACCACGCCAACCAGGGTGCTGTCGATGAAGTCAACGCCTTCGGTCGGCTCGCCGCGATGTTCTGCGATGAGCCGGTTCCGGGCCCAGTCCGCGATGAACACCAGGAACACCGGGGCCTCACGGATGAAGTCCTGGTCCCCGGCGAGCCGGGCCACGGCGTCCTTGTGCCCAGGGTCGCGGACCTCGATGACGCTCCACGTCTGCAGGTTGGACGATGTCGCAGCGGATTGGCCCGCCGCAACAAGGGCCGTGAGGGTCGCTTCGTCCACGGGGGTCGGCTCGAACTGCCTGACGGAACGGTGCCGGAAGAGGAGCTCGATCGTCGGGTTGAGGGTTCCAAGCCGGACGGATGGTTCCTCGCCGTAGCGGGCTGCGACGAGGTCCAGGGGGTCGGTGGGGGTGGACGCGAGTGTGGTCATTCTGGTCTCCAATGCTCCGGGTTTTCCAGGGCAAACCAGCGCCTGACGCAGAACCTTCCCCCATGACGAAGGAAGTACTGCCATGACCTTGCGTGGCGGCACGCCATGTCGACACCACACTGCCGGACAGAAGTTTCCTACCGTCTGTTACGGATACTTCGGGCTGTCAGACCGCGTCCAGGTCCGTTTCCAGCAGCTTCACCAGGGCATCCAGTGCTGCCTCGGCGCCTTCACCCTCGGCCCGCAACACCACGACGTCGCCCTTGGCGGCGCCAAGGGTCATGAGCGACAGGATGCTGGCGGCGTCCATCGCTTCATCTTCGGGCTGGCCCTGCATGGCGATGGTGACGTCCACCGGCTGTTCGCCCGCGGCCTCGGCGAACAGGGCGGCGGGCCGGGCGTGCAGGCCCGAGCTGCTGGCTACGGTTGCTGTGCGTTCTGGCATTGTTCCTCCTGGTGGTAGATCGGGTTAGAGGCCGAGTTCTTCGAGAACAGGGAGCTTGGCCCGGACCCACTCGCGCGCTTCGTTGGCGCTCGGGGCGGACAACGCCAGGCGGGCAAGTTCCTGTGCCTGCTCCAGCGTGACGGTCTTCAGCACTGTCCCGACGGCAGCCAAGGAGCGCGCGGTCATGGACAGTGTGGTGACACCAAGACCGGTCAGGACGACGGCGAGGGCCGGGTCCGCGGCTGCCTCACCACAGACGCCCACGGGCTTGTTGGCGCCTTCGCGGCCAGCGCCTTCCTGTGCCGCTCCTTCAACAGTGAGCTGGACGAGCCGCAGCACCGCGGGCTGCCAGGGCGTGTTCAGTTCTGCGAGGGGGCCGAGCTGGCGGTCGGCGGCCATGGCGTACTGGGTGAGGTCGTTGGTACCCAAGGAGGCGAAACCCACCTCACGCAGGACGGTGGCGCTGGTCAGTGCAGCGGAGGGAACTTCCACCATGACACCCGGCGTCTGGATTCCGGCGGCGGCGCACAGCGAAGCGAAACGTCCGGCTTCGGCTGCGGTGGAGATCATGGGCGCCATGACCCACACATCGGCTTCCGACTCCGACGCGGCCCGGGCGATGGCCTTAAGCTGGCGCTCAAGGACGCCGGGGGTAGTGAAGTCGGTGCGGTAGCCGCGAACGCCCAGGGCGGGGTTGGGTTCGGTGGCATCCGTGAGGAAGGGGAGGGGCTTGTCGGCGCCTGCATCCAGCGTGCGAAGGACCACCTTCTTGCCGGGGAAGGCATCAAACACCGCTTTGTAGGCTGCGGCTTGCTCGTCCACTGAGGGCTCGGTATCCCGCTCAAGGAAGCAGAACTCGGTGCGGAACAGGCCAACACCCTGCGCTCCGAGACCCGCCGCAGCCACGGCGTCCTTGGCACCTCCGACGTTGGCGAGGAGCGGCACCAAGTGGCCGTCCGCCGTCGTGCCGTTTCCGTCGAATTCGGCGAGCGTTGCGGAGGTTTCGGCCCAGGCAGTGGCCGCCGAGCGGTGTTCTTCGCTTGGTTCAACCGCCACGAAACCGGCCGCGCCGTCCACATAGACTTCGGTTCCGTCCGCGATGTCGTCCACGCCATGGGCTGCGACGACGGCGGGCAGGCCGAGCGAGCGGGCGATGATGGCGGTGTGGGACTGGGGGCCGCCGCCCGAGGTGACCAGTGCGAGGACCTTGGACGGGTCCAGCGTGGCAGTATCTGCCGGCGCGAGGTCTTCGGCCACCAGGATGAAGGGTGTGTCGGAGGACGGGATGCCGGGAGCAGGGACGCCTCGGAGCTCAGCGACGATGCGCGCGCGCACGTCAAGCACGTCCGTGGCGCGCTCGGCCATGTAGCCGCCCAGGTTGTGCAGCATTTCGGAGACGGACGCGCCGGCTTCCCAGATGGCGCGCTCGGCAGAGGTTCCGGCGTTGATGAGTTTGCCCGCCGACTTCAGGAGCATGGTGTCCTTGGCCATCAGCGCGGTGGCCTCAAGGACTGCTTTGCCGTCGCCGGAGGCGCTGTCCGCGCGGCCTTTCAGCTCGTCGTGGACAGACTGCGCCGCAGCTTTCAGGCCTGCGACGGCGGCTTCCGGGCTGACGTCCGCGGCGAGGCGTTCGCCCGACGGCGGCTCACTCACCGGCTTGGGCATCTGGCGGACGGAACCGATGATGCGGCCAGGGCTAACCCCAACTCCTTGGAAATTCTGCACTGAATCCTCTGTTCCTGCTTGTCGGTCAAGACCCGCCGGCGACGGCACCGGGAGCCTGCAAATTTAGCTTACAAAATTTCCTTGTGAGCTACTTCATATAGCAATGCTATAGGTGCTAGGGTAGCGGTTATGAGTTTCGATGACCAGCTTCCGCCGAAAATTCGGTTGCTTCGCGCAGCGGCCGAATTGCTGGCGAATTCGGAGGGGGCAGCGGTCTCGACGCGCCAGATCACCAAGCTTGCCGGGGTCACGGCGCCAACGCTCTACCACCACTTTGGTGACAAAGAAGGACTGTTTGACGCCGTCGTCTCAGCCGGTTTCGAAGAGTACGTGGCAGGGGAGCGGGATTTTGCACCGTCCGGGGAGCCCTTGGAAGACGTCCGGCGGATGTGGGACAACCACGTCCAGTTCGGGCTGACCCAACCCCACCTGTACTTGGTGATGTTCGGCAACATCAGGCCGGAAAGCCGCCCGGCAATCGTGGCCGATGCCGAAGCGCTCCTGGAAGAGATGCTGAACAAAGCCGCCATAGCCGGTCAGATCAACGTGCCGCCCCGCGAAGCAGCACGCAGCATCCTGGCGGCCAACGTGGGCGTCACGCTCATGCTGATCGCAGAACCGGTGGAAGACCGGAACCTCGAGCTCTCAACGATGACCCGGGATTCCATGATTTTCGCCGTCTCCACGGACACAGCCCGTGGCGCCGCAGCGGAGGACTCCGGTAAGTCCTCGGTAGTTGTTGCGGCAATCGCCCTGAATGCGGCACTGCAGGCCTCGCATTCAGACCAACTGTCCAGCTCTGAACTGAAGCTCTTCCTTGAGTGGCTTCACCGCATTTCCAGCAGCTCCTAGCTGCTCTCTCTCGATCTATATCGACTGACCCCGCGCCGCCGCGGGACACACGTTAGGAATTCACATGGCAACAGAGACCGTTGCGAAGCCCCGCACCAGCCTGCGCGTTGGTGTCCAAAAGTTCGGTACATTCCTCTCCGGCATGATCATGCCCAACATCGGGGCCTTCATCGCCTGGGGTCTGATCACGGCCCTGTTCATCGAAAAGGGCTACCTCCCAGTGCCCCAGCTTGGCGGCTTCGGTACCAACGCCGAAGGTGTTGCCAACGTGGGCCTTGTTGGGCCCATGATTACCTACCTCCTGCCGCTGCTGATCGCGTACACCGGCGGCAAGATGGTCTATGACGTCCGAGGTGGCGTCGTGGGTGCCATTGGAACCATGGGCGTCATTGTTGGCGCCGGCATCCCGATGTTCATCGGTGCCATGATCATGGGTCCCCTTGGCGGCTGGACCATCAAGCAGCTCGACCGACTGTGGGACGGCAAGATCCGGCCGGGCTTCGAGATGCTTGTCAACAACTTCTCCGCGGGTATCTGGGGTGCCGCGTTGGCCCTCCTGGGCTTCTACGGAATCTCCCCGCTGGTCGCCGGCTTCAGCAAGGGCGCAGGCAACGTAGTCCAGTTCCTGGTGGACAACGGATTGCTCCCGCTGACAAGCATCTTCATTGAGCCCGCCAAGGTGCTCTTCCTCAACAACGCCATCAACCACGGTGTGCTGACTCCGCTGGGCGTCCAGCAGTCCCTTGAGCAGGGCAAGTCCATCCTCTTCCTGCTCGAAGCCAACCCCGGCCCGGGCCTGGGCATCCTGCTCGCGTACATGTTCTTCGGCCGTGGCGCAGCAAAGGCATCTGCACCGGGTGCTGCCATCATCCACTTCCTCGGCGGCATCCACGAGATCTACTTCCCGTACGTCCTGATGAAGCCGATCCTGATCCTCGCTGCCATCGGTGGTGGCATGACGGGCATTGCGACCCTTGCCCTGACCAACGCCGGCCTCGTTGCCCCGGCAGCTCCGGGTTCCATCATCGCCGTCATCGCGCAGACCTCGCGCGACAGCTACGTTGGGGTGATCCTGGCCGTCGTGCTGGCCACCACCGTGTCCTTCCTGATCGCTTCCCTGATCCTGCGCACCTCCAAGAACAAGGGCGAGGATGACCTCTCGGCAGCTACCTCCCGCATGGAAGCCATGAAGGGCAAGAAGAGCTCCGTCTCCTCGGCTCTCACCGGTGACGCTGCCGCCGGCCGCGGCGAGGGAACGGTCCTGACCCGTCCGGTCCAGAACATCGTGTTCGCTTGCGACGCCGGAATGGGCTCCAGCGCCATGGGTGCTTCGGTCCTTCGCAACAAGATCAAGGCCGCAGGGTTCCCGGATGTGAAGGTCACCAACTCGGCCATTGCCAACCTGAGCGACAGCTACGACGTCGTTGTGACGCACGAAGACCTCACCGAGAGGGCCCAGCCGCGTACCGCCAGCGCCGTGCACTACTCGGTGGACAACTTCATGAACAGCCCGCGCTACGACGAGATCGTTGAACTCGTGAGGGCCAGCAACAGCGAGGGTGCAGCGGCAGAAACCACTCCGGCAGAGACTCCAGCAGCTCCTGCGCAGGGCGCGCACACCGCTGAGCCGGCTGCCGCCGTCGAAGGTAAAGCCGTGCTGCTGCGCGAAAGCGTAGTCCTGAACGGAACTTCCCGCGACCGCGACACCGCGATTGACGAGGCCGGACAGCTGCTGCTGGACCGCGGTGCTGTGGACATGAGCTACGTCCACGCCATGCACGAGCGCGAAGAATCCGTGTCCACGTACATGGGCAGCTTCCTGGCGATCCCGCACGGCACGAACGCCGCGAAGGAGCACATCAACCACTCGGCCGTGTCCATCGTCCGGTACCCGGAGGGCATCGACTGGGGCGGCAAGCAAGTGAAGTTCGTGGTCGGCGTGGCCGGCATCAACAACGAACACCTCCACATCCTGTCTTCCATTGCCAAGATCTTCACCAACAAGGCACAGGTTGCCCAGTTGGAGCAGGCAACCACGGTGGATGAGGTCCTGGAGCTGTTCGGAAAGGTCAACGCATAGTGAAGGCAGTCCATTTTGGGGCAGGCAACATTGGACGCGGCTTCGTGGGGTTGCTGCTGCACGAGGCAGGCTATGAGGTGGTGTTCGCGGATGTCGCCGACGCACTGATCAGCCAGCTCGCGTCCGCGGACTCGTACGACGTCCATGAGGTAGGCGAGAATCCCGCGGTCAAGACCGTTACGGGCTTCCGGGCGCTGAACTCGGCGACGCAGGAGGACGCGGTCGTTGAGGAGATCGCGACGGCGGATGTGGTCACCACGGCGGTGGGGCCGCACATCCTGAAGTTCGTGGCACCAGTGATCGCCCGCGGGCTGGCCGCCCGGCCCGCGGACCTCCCGCCCCTTCAGGTGATGGCATGCGAGAACGCCATCAACGCTACGGATCTCCTGCACACGGAGATCCGGGCGGCCTGGGACGACTCCGCCGGTGACCTGGACGCCGTCGCGGTTTTCGCTAACACGGCGGTGGACCGCATTGTCCCCAACCAGGCAGCGGGCCAGGGCCTGGATGTCACCGTGGAGACGTTCTACGAGTGGGTTATCGACCGCACGCCTTTCAAGGGCAACGCACCGGTGATCCCGGGTGCCACGTTCGTGGACGAGCTCGGCCCGTACATCGAGCGCAAGCTGTTCACGGTGAACACAGGTCACGCATCGGCTGCGTACTTTGGGTACCAGGCTGGGCTGGAGAAGATTTCCGACGCCATGGCCGATGCCGCCGTGGCCGCCAAGGTCCGGGCGGTGCTGGAGGAGACCAAGGAACTCCTGGTGTCCAAGCACGGGTTCGAGGAAGCTGCCCAGGAAGCCTACGTGCAGAAGATCCTCTCGCGCTTCACCAACCCGCACCTGCCGGACACGGTGGTGCGCGTGGGACGTGCTCCGTTGCGGAAACTCGGCCGCCACGAGCGTTTTGTGGGCCCGGCTGCCGAACTCGCTGAGCGGGGCGTCACCCCGGTGGCATTGCTCGAGGCCATGTCCGCTGCCCTGCGTTTCGACGACGGTGCCGACGACGAAGCCGTGGAGCTCGCCAAGCTGCTGTCCGAACTGGACGCGGCCGCCGTCGTCGAACGCGTCACGGAACTGACGGCATCGCACCCGCTGTTCCCCGCCGTGCAGAAACTGGTGGAGGACCGCCAAGCCGAGCTCTGACCCTCGCTCACATCCCGCGCGTTTGGGGGAGACCCTCTCTCACCATTCGCTGTTAAAGCCCGACGCCGGGCACCCAAGGTGGGTACCCGGCGTCGGGCTTTCGCCTTTAAGGGTTAGCGCGCTGCCGCGGTTTCGGCTTCCGCCATCGCCTTCCATTCGGCCACGCGGGCCTGGTGGAGCGGTGAGCGACGGACCACTGCGTAAGCAATGCCCAGGATCGCGAACCAGATGGGCGTCACCAGCAGGGCCGTGAGGGTGTCCGGCTGCGTGGTCAGGGCCCACACCAGGAACGCGAAGAACGCGAACACCACCCACACCATCGGGACACCGCCGGGCATCTTGAAGGTGGAAGCTGCATGCTGCTCCGGGCGGCGCTTCCGGTAGACGAGGTAGCTGGCAAGGATGATCGACCAGACGAACATGAAGCAGACTGCGGACACTGTGGTCACCATGTCGAATGCAGCACCGACGTCCTTGCCCGCGTAGAGGAGGACGACGCCGGCGAGCAACAGGACGCAGGAAAGGAACAGTGCGTTCTGGGGTACTTTGCGGCTGGAGAGGCGGCCGAAGACCTTGGGTGCGTCGCCGTCGTTTGCGAGGCCGAACACCATGCGCGACGTGGAGTAGATGCCAGAGTTGGCCGAGGACATGGCCGAGGTGAGCACAACGAGGTTGACCACCGTAGCTGCGATTCCAAGCCCTGCCAAGGAGAACATGGCGATGAAGGGGCTGTGTCCGGCTTTGAACTCAGTCCACGGCGTGACGGACATGAGAATGATCAGGGCACCCACGTAGAAGAGCATGACGCGCAGGGGAATGGCGTTGATGGCGCGGGGGAGGTTGTGCTCGGGGTTCTTGGTTTCAGCTGCTGCCGTGCCCACGAGTTCGATGCCTACGAAGGCGAAGACGGCGATCTGGAAGCCGGCCACGAAGCCCATGAATTCCTTGGGGAAGAAGCCGCCGTGGTTCCACAGGTTGGTGAAGCCGGCCGTACCCGCGTTGGACTGGAAGCCGGTGAAGATCATGACCAGGCCTACGACGATCAGCGCCACGATGGCCACGATCTTGATGAGCGCGAACCAGAATTCCGTCTCGCCGAAGGCCTTCACGGTGGGCAGGTTCAGCAGGAGCAGGATGAGGATAGTGGCCAGGCCCGGGATCCACAATTGGATGCCCGGCCAGAGCTCGTTGGCGTAACCCGCAATCGCGATGACGTCGGCCACGCCGGTGACCACCCAGCAGAACCAATAGGTCCAGCCGGTGAAGAAGCCGGCCCATGGGCCCAGAAGGTCGCCTGCAAAGTCGCTGAATGATTTGTAATTCAGGTTGGACAGCAGGAGCTGCCCCATGGCGCGCATGACGAAGAAGAGCATGAAGCCGATGATCATGTACACGAAGATCACGGAGGGGCCGGCGACGGAGATGGTCTTGCCGGAGCCCATGAAGAGGCCGGTTCCGATGGCGCCGCCGATGGCCAGGAGCTGGATGTGGCGGTTGCTGAGCGAGCGTGAAAGGTGGGGCTCGCTGTCCCTGCTGGAGGCAGTGCGCTGCCCTGTTGTTGTCTGGTCAGACATGAGTGTTCAAGAACCCTTCGGAAGAACCGTCAAAAAGGTGACGGCCGTTACAGATCTGGTTCGATAAAGCTATAGCTTATGTCTGACAAATGGCGAATCGGTCTGCAATCGGTCAGCTTGGTTTCCATCAGCTCGATAGAATGCCCGGATGGCTACTTCAAATAGACCGCCGATGACTCGCCAGGACCGCAGTCAGAAAGTACTCGCGCTGGCATTCTGTGTGTCCATGGTGGGCCTGCTGGCTTCGATCTTCCTGACCGGTGGGTCCCCGCTTTTCCCCGGGATGTCCAGTCCGCTGCTGGTGCTGTTCTTCTTCCTGGCCGCGGCAGCCAGCGTCATCGGGCTGGCCGTTACCAAGGCGAAGCGAACTGCGAAGGAAACCTCAGGCGGGGGATAGGCGGCCCTGCATGGCGAAAGCTCCCTTGTGGAAAGGGAGCTTCGGCCGCTTTCACTGGCCGGTGATGTGCGGCTACGCGATCTGCCGCTTATAGGCCGCCGTCGCAAAGGCATAAGCGACGACGAGGATTCCCAGGCACCAGGCCAGCGCAACCCAGATGTCGCTTCCCGCCGGCTGCTGGGCGAACAGATTCTGGATGGTGTTCACGATCGAGGTGACGGGCTGGTTTTCCGCGAACCAGCGGACCGGTCCCGGCATGGTGTCCGTCGGGACGAAGGCTGAGCTGATGAACGGCAGGAAGATCAGCGGGTAGGAGAATCCTCCCGCGCCATCCACCGACTTCGCCGAAAGGCCGGCGATGATGGCGATCCACGTCAGCGCCAGGGTAAACAACGTCAGGATTCCAGCGACGGCCAGCCAGTCCAGCACATTCGCGGAGGTCCGGAACCCCATGAGCAGCGCAACCCCCACGATGATCACCAGCGACAATCCGTTGGCAACCAGTGACGTCAGCACATGCGCCCACAGCACCGAGGAGCGTGCGATCGGCATGGACTGGAACCGCTCAAAGATGCCGCTCTGCATGTCCGTAAAAAGCCGTACTGCGGTGTAGGCGATGCCCGATGCAATTGCGATCAGCATGATGCCCGGGAGCAGGTAGTTGACGTAGTTATCGGTGTCGGTCCTGATGGCGCCACCGAAGACGTAGACGAACAGGAGCATCAGGGCAATCGGCGTGATCGCTGTGGTGATGATGGTGTCCACGCTCCTGAAGATGTGCCGCATGGAGCGGCCCAGCAGGACCGAGGTGTCCGCGAAGAAATGGGTGTTCATGACGCGTCCTTTACTGACTCGGTGCTGCCGTTTGTTCCCACCAGTGCCAGGAAGATGTCCTCCAGGCTCGGCTGCTTTTCCACGTATTCCACCTTGGCCGGCGGCAGGAGTTGCTTGAGTTCGCCGAGGGTGCCGTTGGCGATGATGCGTCCTTCATGAAGGATGGCTATGCGGTCCGCCAACTGCTCGGCCTCGTCCAGATACTGGGTGGTGAGCAGCACGGTGGTGCCCTTGGTGGCGAGGTTCTTGACGATCTGCCACACCTCAATGCGGGCCTCCGGGTCGAGCCCCGTGGTGGGCTCATCCAGGAAAATCACCTTCGGGTTGCCGATCAGGCTCATGGCGATGTCCAGGCGCCGCCTCATGCCGCCGGAGTACGTCGCCACTTTGCGGGCCCCGGCGTCGCTGAGGCTGAATTGCGCAAGGAGTTCGTCCGCGGTCCCGGCCGGGTTCTTCAGATGGCGCAGTTTGGCCACCAGCATGAGGTTTTCCTTTCCGCTGAGGACCTCATCCACCGCGGCGAACTGCCCGGTCAGGCTGATGGACTGCCTCACCTGAAGCGATTCGGACCCGACGTCGAAACCGTCGACGGCGGCCTGACCGCCGTCGGCTTTCAGCAGCGTGGACAGGATCTTCACCATGGTGGTTTTCCCCGCTCCGTTGGATCCGAGGAGGGCGAAGATGCTGCCTGTCGCTACCTCGAAATCAACGCCCTTGAGTACATGAAGATCCTTGTAGGACTTTTCGATGCCCTTTACCTGGATTGCCGCAGCAGTCATGATTCTGCTTCCTTCGCTTTGTCTATCGCCTTGTTGAGGCGCTCGCGTTCCTTGTCGATCCAGCGCTTGCCGCCGTAGGCCTGGGCGAAGGTTTCAGCGAATTCGATGGGGTTATCTCCGACGATCGCGCTCACCGGTGTGCCGTCCACAGCGGCGCGTTCCCAGAGATCGGCCAGGTCCGTGAACATCTGCACCATGGTGTCGCCTTCTGTCACGCCGCCGTAGTACATGAGGTAGCGGTTAAAGGCGGTGGCTACGGTGAGGTACGGCTCGGGCAGGGCATCCAGCCGCGCCTTTGCTTGCTTGTATTGCTTCTTCTGCTCGAGTGATCCGGTGACCAGTTCGATCCATTTTGCTGCCATGTCAGTTTCCTTCCTTGCGGAGCTGTTCCAGCCGTTCGGACAGGAAGCTCCAGGTGTTCCAGAATTCGTTCAGTTCTTTTTTGCCTTGGGCGTTGAGGGTGTACACCTTCCGGGGCGGGCCCTTTTCGGACGGCCGTTTCTCGACGTCCACCAGCCCCTTTTGTTCGATCCTCACGAGCAACGCGTACACGGTGCCTTCGGCGATCTCGGTAAAGCCCTGTTCCCGGAGCAGCGTCGTGATTTCGTATCCATACGCTGCCTTTCCGGTCAGCAGGGCCAGCACGATGCCCTCCAAAGTGCCTTTGAGCATCTCTGTCATTTGCTTGCCCATTGGACACCTCCTTCACTACTCAGTATTGCTAGCTACCACTACATAGTAGAACTAGGTACCGGTACTTAGCAATACTGAGTTCTAAAGAATTTGGCATGCTGGGGTGGTGACTACAGACCCCGCCGACTCGCCCACCTTGCTGACTGCCGCCGTCGACTCCGGGACCTTCACCCTTCGTCGCGCCCGGAAGGGCGACCTGCCGCGCATCCTCGCGTTGCTCGTGGATGACCAGTTGGGTGCCACTCGCGAAAATGCCGACGACCTGGCGCCGTACGAGCGGGCTTTTGACGCGATCGACGCCGATCCGGTGCACCTTTTGGTGGTGGGGGAACTCGCGGGAGAGGTGGTGGCGACTTTCCAGCTCAGCTACCTCCCCGGCTTGTCCCGCCGGGGGTCGTGGCGCGCGCAGATCGAGGCGGTACGCGTGTCTGGTGCTCTGCGCGGGCAGGGTGTTGGGGCGCTCATGATCGAGTGGGCCATAGGGCAGGCCCGGGTGCGCGGCTGCTCGCTGGTCCAGCTGACCACCGACAAATCCAGGGTCGCGGCGCACCGATTCTATGAGCGGCTCGGTTTTGTCGCGAGCCACGAGGGCATGAAGCTCACCCTCTAACCCCCTCACCCAACTAGGGGACAGTAAACGTCGCTACGGACCCCTATTGCGACATTTGCTGTCCCCTAGTTGGGTGCACCAGGGCTTGACTATTAGGGTGCCTAAATATTAGGATACCTAAATATGAATGATGGCTTCAGTCCCAGACTCATTGACCTCGCGCAGGAATTCCGTGAGGCCCTCCGGCTGGGCGTCTATATGTTCCGCCGTCTCGATCCGGAAGGCGACCTCACCGCCGCGCAGTTGAGCCTGCTTTCCATGATTTCCGACGCCGGCCTGCGGGTTGGCGACATCGCCAAAAATCTGGGCATCAAGGTCCCCAGCGCTACCGAGCAGATCATCAAACTCGAGCGCGCCGGCCTTGTGACCCGCCAGCCCGACCCCGACGACTCCCGTGCCGTCCAGGTGGCCATCACCAAAGCCGGGAACGCCGCCGTCGAATATGCCAACCAGCGTCGCAACGCGATGGTGGCGGAATTGCTGCAGGGCCTCACCCAGGAGGAAGTGGACGCACTGGCTGCGGCGCTTCCCGTCATCAGCAAAATCAACAGCTCGTTCCAGAATTAATACCCAGTCACGCACCGACAAGGAGCAATTGAATGTCACGCCAGTTGGCTGACGCTTCAGCAAGCGCCGAAACATCCGTCGAAAACACCCTCGAAGCGGAGAAGGCTTCGTTCCGCAAGCAACCGAAAGCCGTATGGGCAACAGCCCTCGCCGCGGTATTTGCCTTCATGGGCATCGGGCTGGTTGACCCGATCCTCCCCGCAATTGCGAAGAACCTCCAGGCGTCCACCAGCGAAGTGTCGTTGCTGTTCACCAGCTACTTCCTGGTGACGGCCATAGCGATGTTGATCAGCGGTTTTGTTTCTTCCAGGATCGGTGGGAAGAAGACGCTCCTCATCGGCTTGGCGATCATTGTGGTCTTTGCGTCCCTGTCCGGTCTCTCCGGGAGCGTCGAACAGCTCGTGGGCTTCCGCGCAGGCTGGGGCCTCGGAAACGCCCTGTTCGTTGCAACTGCCTTGGCCGTGATTGTCGGTGTCGCAAGCGGTGGAACGGGCACCGCGATCATCCTCTATGAGGCTGCCCTCGGCCTTGGCATATCGCTCGGGCCGCTGCTCGGCGCCCTCCTTGGCGGGTGGCAGTGGCGTGCACCCTTCTTCGGCACGGCGGTACTGATGGCCATCGCGTTCATTGCCTTGCTGGCGTTGCTCCCCAAGACACCCGCGCCCGCCAGGAAGTCCCGTCTCCGGGATCCACTTCTGGCTCTCGGGCACAAAGGCCTCCGCACCACGGCCGCCAGCGCGCTGTTCTATAACTATGGCTTCTTCACCATCCTGGCTTTCACACCCTTTATCCTCGGCATGGACGCCTACGGCATCGGTGGAGTCTTCTTTGGCTGGGGTGTTGCCGTAGCTGTGTTCTCGGTTTTCGTTGCACCCGTACTGCAGAAGCGCTTTGGCGCGGTGAAGGTCCTGACGGGCACCCTGGCCGTCCTCATGCTCGACTTGATCGGTTTGGGACTGGCCGCGGGGCACTCGGTGCCTGCCGTCGTCGTGCTGGTGATCGTGGCAGGCGCCCTGCTGGGCATCAACAACACGGTGTACACGGAACTGGCCATGGGCGTCTCAGACTCGCCGCGTCCGGTTGCTTCCGCCGGTTATAACTTTGTCCGTTGGATGGGCGGAGCGCTTGCACCCTTTGCCGCCGCCCAGCTCGGTGAGCACTTCGGGCCGCAGGTGCCGTTCTTTGCCGGCGCGGTGGCCATGGTGATCGCCATCCTCATCGCGTTCGGCGGCCGCAGTTTCCTGTCGTCGCACGAACCGCACTTGGTTTAGCAAGGAGAACAAAGAAGCCCGGCGGAGATGATCCGCCGGGCTTCTTTGTTTGCTATTTGCCTTCGTCCGAAGTGACCGGCAACGGCGCCACCGGTGCGCCCTTGGGAACGAACAGGGTTTCGGCCTGCTCCAGGGACATGCCGTTCGTTTCGGGAACCTTGAACATCACAAAGAAGAACGACGCCGCTGCGAACGCCGCGTACATGGCATACGTCAGGGGCAGCGAACCTGCCGCCATGATGGGGAAACTGAGCGTGATGGCAAAGTTCGCGATCCACTGCGCAGCAGCGGCCAGGCCGAGCGCGCGGGCGCGGATGCGTGAGGGGAAGATCTCGCCCAACAGCACCCACACCAGCGGACCCCACGAGGCGCCAAAGCTGATCACGAACACGTTGGCCGCAACCAAGGCGATCGGTCCCCACGCGCCGGGAAGAGTGATGTCCGCCCCTGATCCTTCAGCTGAGGAGAAGGCCAAGGCCATAACCCCCAGCGATACTGCCATGCCGATGGAGCCGGCGAGCAGGATGGGGCGGCGGCCAATGCGGTCCACCAGTGCGATGGCTACAAGCGTCACCAGAATGTTGGTGACGGACGTGGCAACGGAGATGGTCAGCGAGTCCTTTTCCTGGAAACCGACAGCCTTCCACAGGGTGGTCGAGTAATAGAAGATGACGTTGATGCCCACAAACTGCTGCAGCACCGACAGGATGATGCCAATCCACACCACAGGCAGCAGGCCGAAGCGGTTTCCGCGCAGGGAGCCCTTCTTGGTGGAGAGCTTTTCCTCCTGGATGGATTCACGGATTTCTCGGATGTGGCGGTCGATGTCGTCGCCCGGGATGAGCCTGGTGAAAATGCTGCGGGCCTGGTCTTCTTTGCCGTTGAGCACCAGGAAGTGCGGCGATTCGGGCAGGCGGAAAGCGATCCAACCATAGACGGCGGCGGGAACTGCGCAGGCGATGAACATCCACCGCCATGCTTCAATGCCCAGCCACAGGGTCTCACCGGCACCGCCGGCCGAGTTGGCCAGGACCGCGTCGGAGAGCAGCGCGGCAAAGATGCCAGTGGTGATGGCCAGCTGCTGCAGTGATGCCAAGCGGCCGCGGACATGCCGCGGGGAGATTTCCGAGATGTAGGCGGGGGCAATCACGGATGCCAGGCCGATGCCGAGGCCGCCCACCAGGCGCCAGAAGATGAGGTCCCACACGCTGAAGGCCAGGCCGGTTCCAATGGCGCTTACCAGAAAGAGCAGTGCGCCGATCTTCATTGCGGGAATGCGCCCATACCGGTCGGCAACTTTGCCGGCCAGGTAAGCACCCGCAGCACAGCCAAGCAGGGCAACAGCAACGGCGAATCCGGTGAGTGCCTCGCTCATGACGAATTCGCTCGCCATGGCATCCACGGCGCCGTTGACCACGGATGAATCAAAGCCGAACAGGAAGCCACCCACTGCGCCGGCGACAGCAAGGCCGATCACCTTCCGGGAAACGTGGGGCGCGCCTGCTTCGGTGCTGGGACTGGACATGGGTCTCCCTTGGGAAAGGTGTTTGGGGCTGCGATGCGTGACGTCGTCGGCTGTTCCGACGGGGACGCCGGTGCACTCGCGCTACACAGTGTGGCACGTCATATCCGCCAAGTTCCAGTCAAGTGATGGACGTGACATGCATTCACTTTCTTAACCCAAAAGGCGCTGGCTGTGGGCTGAGCGTTCCCTGGGAGTCGATTTCGCCCGTCTCGGCAGCGCCATAGCGCCACTTGGAGCCACTTATTGAACACAAAGCACGACGGCGGCCCTTGAGTCAGATGCCAACTTTCGGGCCGCCGTCGGTCGCCTTTCTGCGGCGGATCCAGCGCTACGAGAGCTCCTTCAACGCCTCCGTCAGCAGCCTTCCCGGTTCGCCTAGACGTGTGTGAACACCTCCCGTGGCGAGCAGCTCTCCGCCGATGATGACCTTGGTTACGTCGCTGGCTGTGGCGCTGAAGGCCAGTTGCAGCGGCCGCGACCCGGCGGTGCGGGTGGAGGCAGGATCAATGACCATCAGGTCGCAGACACTGCCCACTTCAAGCACGGACCCGGCCACCGGCGTGGCCATGGACTGCGCTGCGCCTTCCGTGGCGGCCTGCAGCAATTCCTGCGGCGTGAACCGGCCGCGCTGGCCGCTGCCCAACCGTTCCCCGTGCTCAAGTGTGCGCATTTCGACCCAGGGGTCGATCACGGCGTGCTGATCGGTACCGAGGGCGATGGTCGCTCCTGCGTCCGAAAGTTCCCTGGCCGGGCCGATCCCGTCGGCGAGGTCGGCTTCGGTGCTGGGGCACATCACCACGGTGGTGGCGGCGTCTCCGAGCGCGGTGATGTCATCCTGGGTCAGGTGGGTGGAGTGGACGGCTGAGAGCCTGCTGCCCAGGAGTCCGTGGCGGGCAAGCAGGCCGGTCGGTGTGGTGCCGTACGCCTCGAGGCAGGCCGTGTTCTCGGCGGGTTGCTCGCTCAGATGGATGTGAAGGGGGATGTCCGTGGGCAACTGCGCAGCGACAACCTTCAGGTCCTCTTCAGGGACGGCCCGAACCGAGTGGAGGGCAGCTCCGACACTCACGCGGTCGGCCGGAAAGCGCCCGGCAATGGCGGTTCGCAGTGAGGCCAGTCGGCGAAGCCAGGCATGCGCGTCCGCGTCCCCGAACCGTGCTTGCCCGGCATTGAGCGGTGACCCTATTCCGCCGGCCAGGTACAGGGTGTCCAGGAGGGTGAGCCGGATGCCGGCGGACATTGCCGCACGGGCCAGCGCCAGCTCCATGGCATGCTCTTCGGGATAGGGGGCGCCGCCGGGTTGGTGGTGGACGTAGTGGAACTCTGCCACGCTGCTGAAGCCGGTGACCACCATCTCCGCAAAAACGGCCGTTGCAAGCTTCTCGTACCTTTCCGGAGTCAGCTCGGACGCGCTCGTGTACATCTGCTCGCGCCACACCCAAAAATCTCCGCGTCCCTCATGGGTTCGGCCGCGCAAGACTCTGTGGAAAGCGTGCGAATGGGCGTTGGCAGCCGCCGGAAAGGCGATGCCGTCCAGCTTCGTGTCTCCGGGTTGTGGCGCGATGTCGGGCGTAACGCCGGTGATCCGGCCGTCCTGCGTTTCCAGGCGCACTCCCGACGCGGCCTTGGGCGCCCCGTTTTCGGCAGCGATGATCGCGGTTTCACACCAGAACGTGGTCACAGGAGACCCTCCAAAACGTCTGCGAGGGCGACGGCTCCCGCGGAGGCGTCTTCGTCGGCAACGTATTCTTCGGGCGAGTGCGAGATTCCACTGGGGTTGCGGACAAACAGCATGGCGGAGGGTACGTATCCTGCCAGCACTCCGGCGTCGTGTCCGGCCCCTGTTGCCAGCACAGGTGCCTCCGGCAGGAGGCCGCCAATACGGCGGCTGAGCCCTGGGTCAAAGTGGACGGTCCCGCTATAGGACTCCTCGGTAAGGGTCACGGTGCAACCCTCGGCTGCAGCGACCTGCTGCGCTGCGCTGTAGATGGCTTCGATGAGGCGTGCGGTCACGGCGTCGTCCGGGTGGCGGGCGTCAAGCCAGAGGTCCACCCGGGAGGCGATCACGTTGGTACCGCCGGGAACCGGGGTCAAGCGGCCGACTGTCGCCCGGGCATCGGGCTGTTGGGCTGCAGTCTCACGCACGGCCAGCACGATCTGGGCTGCGGTAACCATGGGGTCTGCACGGTCGGCCATGAGCGTGGTGCCTGCGTGGTTGCCTTGGCCGCTGACGCTGATCTTCCAGCGTCCGTGGCCCAGGATGGAACTTCCGACGGCGATGGCCGGTCCGTCCTGCCCCAGGCCCTTGCCTTGCTCGACGTGCAGCTCAACAAAGTCGCCGATGCGGGCCATCGCTTCTGGATCCGCGCCGATATGCCGGGGATCAAGGCCGTTGGATCGTGCGACGTCGGCAAACGTTTCGCCCTCGGCGTCGCGCAGATTCAGTGCCTTGTTGGCATCGATAGCCCCTGTCAGGAGCCGGGATCCCAAGCAAGCGACGCCGAAACGGGATCCTTCTTCTTCGGGGAACACGGTTACTGCCAACGAGCGGCCCGGCTGAAGCCCACGGTTTTTGAGGACGTCGACGGCGGCCAGCGCGGAAGCGACGCCAAGGGGTCCGTCAAAGGCACCTCCGCCAGGGACGGAATCGAGGTGGCTGCCTGTGACCAGGGCGCCGTCCTGCGGCTCACCCCACCAGGCCCAGATAATGCCGTTGCGGTCCGTCTCAACGCCCAGTCCGCGTTGGGCTGCCTGCTCCTTGAACCATTCCCGGAGGTCCAGCTCGGATGTTGAATACACGGCCCTGGAATACCCTCCGCGCACATCATCCCTGCCTACATCCTTGATCGAGTCAAGGAGCTGATTGACGGTTTTCACGAGTTCCTCCGATGTTTGCGACTGCCACCAAGTAAAAAGCAGATGCCACCACATGGCAAGGGTCTGTGGCTTGGTTGGCCGTATTTAACGGGCCGGAAACATCGACGTCACACGGTGGTGATCCCGAGCGACATATTTCCCGGAATCCCGGGAAATTTGCAGAAAACTGTTGCCATGGTGTGAAAAGTGCTTTTTACTTAGTGGCAAGACATGGTGATCCAGACCACTTGAAAGCAGGCCACGCAATGGCAGCAGATTCTTCGACCCGGACGGTAGAGCGAGCGCTCGCCCTCTTGGGAGCTGTGTGCTCCGAGGGAGCCATTGCGCTGAGCGACGCGGCACGGGTTGTTGACCTCTCGCCCAGCACGGCCCTTCGGCTCCTCCGGACCCTTGAAGGCAGCGGTTTTGTTTCAAGGGACGACGGCGGCAACTTCCGTCCCGGAGCCAGCATCATCCAGCTGGGTGCACTTGCGCTCGGCAAGGAATCACTCGTCTCGTTGTGCACGCCGGCCATGAAACGGCTCGTGGCAACAACGCGCGAATCCTGCTATCTGAGCATTCCCGGGGTTGGGGACACGGGAATCTACATCGCGATCGTCGAGGGAACCCACTCGATCAGGCATTCCAGCTGGGTCGGGCGGAGTATCCCGCTCGAAGGAACGGCTTCCGGCCAGGTACTCAAGGGCGAACAGCCCGAGCGTGGCTTTGCCGTAGTGCGCAGCGGTGTGGAGGACGACGTTACGGCCATTGCGGCACCGGTGGTGATGGGGGGACGTGCTGTGGCTTCGCTCAGCGTTGTCGCTCCCAGCTACCGCGTGGATGAGCTGAAGGCCCTCAAAATCGGCCAGCAACTGGTGGAGGAAGCTGACAACATCCTCACCCTGACCACCGAAAACCATGAGCTACCCCAGGAAAGCATGGAAGCAAAATGATTAAGTTTGAAAATGTCACCAAGGCTTACCCCGACGGCACCGTCGCCGTCGACGGCCTCAACCTGGAGGCGCCCACCGGCAAGCTGACCATTCTGGTTGGTCCGTCCGGCTGCGGTAAGACCACCTCGTTGAGGATGATCAACCGCCTCATCGAACCCACCAGCGGCACAATCTACCTCGATGACCAGCCCACCTCGGGCATGGATGCGGCGTTGCTTCGCCGCAGGATTGGCTACGTCATCCAGCACGCCGGGCTCTTCCCGCACAAGACCATCATCGACAACGTATCCACCATGCCCGTCCTGCTCGGCGAAAGCCGCCAAAAGGCGCGCACCAAGGCCCTTGAGCTGATGGAACGGGTGGGTCTTCCTGCCAGCTTCGCCAAGCGCTACCCGTGGCAGCTCTCCGGTGGACAGCAGCAGCGCGTTGGTGTGGCCCGGGCCTTGGCTTCTGATCCTGCGTTCATGCTGATGGACGAGCCTTTCAGCGCCGTCGACCCCGTGGTCCGCGGACAGCTTCAGGAAGAGTTTCTGCGATTGCAGCGCGAGATCGGCAAGACCATCATCATGGTCACCCACGACATCGACGAAGCACTCAAGCTCGGCGACCAGGTGGCCGTGATGCGCGTGGGCGGCAAGCTCGCGCAGATGGCTTCCCCGTCCGAGTTGCTCACCTCACCCGCCGACGCGTTCGTGGCAGATTTTGTTGGCCGCGACCGTGGCTACCGCTCCCTGGGATTCACCAAGACCGCCGGAGCCGTCACTATCGGCGAAGAAGCTGTGGTCCAGCTCGGCGCCTCCGCCGATGAGGCCCGCGCCAAAGCGTCGGGTGCTTGGGTGTTGGTGGTCGACGGCGGCAAGAAGCCTCTCGGATGGGCCCAGCCGGAGCTTCTGAACGGTGAGGTCACTCAGGAAAACCTCAACCTCAGCGGCATCCCTGCCGCGGCATCCGGGACCATGCGCCAGCTGCTGGATGCGGCGCTGTCCTCGCCCAGCCGCCGCGGAGTCGTGGTCAACGAGCACGGCGAGCTGATCGGTACGGTCACTGCCACCGACGTCGTCAAGGCCATCGAGGCGGAACCCCACTTGGAGACGGCACGATGAACTTCGAGTGGCTGGGCCGCCAGTCCGACAACATTGTCTTCCTGCTCGGCTGGCACGTCCTGTTGGCCGTCACCCCGCTGATCCTGGGGCTGCTCATTGCCTTGCCCCTCGGTTGGTGGGCGCACCGAAGCCGCCGCATCTACCCGCTGTTGGTGGGTGTCGCAGGCCTCCTCTACACCGTTCCCTCACTGGCGCTCTTCGTCTTGTTGCCGCTGGTCCTCGGTACAAAAATCCTGGACCCGCTGAACATCGTTGCCGCCCTGACGGTCTACACCGTGGCATTGCTGGTGCGCGTAGTAGCCGATGCCCTGGATTCCGTCCCCGAGGACACGGTCCAAGCGGCGAAGGCAATGGGGTACCGCGGTTACCAAAGCCTGCTGAAGGTTGAACTTCCCGTCGGCGTCCCGGTCATCTGTGCCGGGCTGCGAGTTGCCGCCGTCTCCAACGTCAGCCTGGTCTCCGTAGCGGCGCTGTTGGGAATCCCGCAGCTTGGTTCGCTTTTCACGCAGGGCTTCCAGCTCCGCTTCTACACGCCGATCATCGCGGGCATCGTGCTCTGTGTTGTCCTGGCCATGATCCTGGATGGGCTGATCATCCTTCTCAACCGGTGGCTGACACCGTGGACCCCCAAGGTGGTGGCATCGTGAACTACTTGTTCGATCCAAAGCACTGGAGTGGCGCGGACGGCATCCCGACACTGATCGGCGAGCATCTCCTCTACTCGCTCATCGCACTGGCCATCGCCGCCATCATCGCAGTACCGCTTGGCATCTACATCGGTGTGACCGGCAAGGGCGTCTTCATGATCGCCGGCCTGGCCAACGCGCTCCGTGCACTTCCGAGCGTCGGCCTGCTGATCCTGCTGGTCCTGCTCATCTCGCCGGCGTTCCCGTCCCGCATGGGCTACGTCCTCCCAAGCCTCATCGTGTTGGTGCTGCTGGCAGTTCCGCCCATCCTGACCAACACCTACGCCGGCGTTCGCGCAGTGGATGCTGCCGCCGTCGACGCCGCCAAAGGCATGGGCTTCCGCACTATGAAGATCCTGACGGATGTCCAGCTGCCGTGCTCGCTTCCGCTGGTTTTGTCCGGCATCCGCAGTGCACTGCTGCAGATCATCTCGACGGCGACCATCGCCGCTTACATTTCGCTCGGCGGCCTTGGCCGCCTGCTGATCGACGGCAAGGCGCAGAACGACTACAGCCAGATGGTTGCAGGCGCAATCCTGGTGGCTTTGCTGGCACTGTTCTTCGACCAGCTCCTCGCCTTCATCACCCGCCGCGTGGTCTCACCCGGACTGACCCGGCGCACCATCAAGTCGGCTCCAGCAGCCGAACCCGTGAAAACCCCCGTCACGGTCTAGCCAGTACCTGTTTTGCACTTCCCCCACCCCCCACCTGGCCACAGCATGCCCTGCGGCACCCCCTTCCAGGAGAGTTGACATGAAGAAGTACCTCACCGGTTTCACCCTCGCGGCAGTTGCCGCCATCACCCTCAGCGGTTGCGGAGGCGACCCCATGAGCTCCTCCAACACCGCGGCCGCCGGCGGCGGTTCGGGCGACAGCATCATCGTCGGATCTGCTGACTTCCCGGAAAGCCAGCTGATCGCCAAAATCTACGCCGAGGCACTCAAAGCCAAGGGGGTTGCTGTAACGGAGAAGCCCAGCATCGGCAGCCGCGAAGTCACCATCCCCGCGCTCAAGGACGGTTCCATCGACCTCATGCCCGAATACGGCGGAGCCCTGCTGCAGTACCTCGACTCCTCCACGAAGGCCGTCTCCTCCGAGGAAGTGGAGAAGGAGCTTGCCACCAAGATCCCCTCGGGCCTGACAGTCCTGGAGGCCTCCGACGCGCAGGACAAGGACGTCCTCACCGTCAAGAAGGACATCGCCGAGCAGTACAAGCTGAAGACCATCGAGGACCTCCAGCCCGTTGCCAAGGACCTGGTCCTGGGTGGTCCGCCGGAGTGGAAGACCCGCCTCAACGGCGTGGCTGGCCTGAAGTCGGTCTACAACCTTGAGTTCAAGGAATTTTCAGCGCTCGACGCCGGTGGGCCGCTGACGCTGAACGCCCTCCTTTCCGGCCAGATCCAGGTAGCGGACCTCTTCAGCACCGACCCCGCCCTGGCGGAGAACAACCTGGTTGCCCTGGAGGACAACAAGAACCTGTTCCTGTCCGAGAACATCGTCCCGGTCATCAACCAGAAGAAGTCCACGGCCACGGTCAAGGAAACGCTGGACAAGGTCTCTGCTGCGCTCACCACTGAGGACCTGATCAAGATGAACGGCCGCGTGGCCAAGTTCGAGGACATCGGCGAAATCGCCAAGGAATGGCTCAAGAACAAGAACCTGGGCTGATCCCCGCCGTTCTGCCGGAATTTTTAGGAGTAAGACAATGACTGCCGATTTCACTACTGGAGCCCGCCCGGTCAGGGCTGCCCGGGGTACTGAGCTTTCTGCCAAGTCGTGGCAGACTGAAGCGCCGTTGCGTATGTTGATGAACAATCTTGATCCTGAGGTTGCTGAGCGTCCTGATGACTTGGTGGTTTATGGCGGTACGGGGCGTGCGGTGCGTTCGTGGGCTGCGTTTGATGCGATTACCCGGACGCTGGAGTCCATGGAGAAGGACGAGACCCTTCTGGTCCAGTCGGGTAAGCCGGTGGGTGTTTTCCGCACGAATGAGTGGGCGCCCCGGGTGTTGTTGGCGAACTCGAATCTGGTGGGGGACTGGGCGACGTGGCCTGAGTTCCGCCGTCTGGAGGCTGAGGGTCTGACGATGTATGGGCAGATGACGGCTGGTTCGTGGATTTACATCGGCACGCAGGGGATTCTGCAGGGCACGTATGAGACGTTCGCTGCTGTCGGACGCAAGCTTGCTGCTGAGGGCCGGCACCCGGCTCCTGCTGCGGAGGGCTCTGAGGAGGGTTCGCTGGCGGGGACGCTGACGTTGACGGGTGGGTGTGGCGGCATGGGCGGCGCCCAGCCGCTCGCGGTGACGCTGAATGATGGTGCGTGCTTGATCGTGGATGTGGATGAGACCCGTCTGCGTCGGCGTGCCGGGAAGCGGTACCTGGACGAGGTCGAGACGGATCTGGACACGGCGATCGCGAAGGTCAATAAGGCCAAGGCTGAGCGTCGTGGCTGGTCGGTGGGGTATGTGGGTAACGCTGCGGAGGTGTTCCCGGAGCTGCTGGCCCGCCACAAGGCAGGGGAGTTGACCATTGATGTGGTCACGGACCAGACCAGCGCTCATGACCCCCTGTCCTACCTGCCCGAGGGCATCACGGTTCAGGAGTGGCACACCGAGGCCGCGGCTGACCCGGAAGGGTTCACGAAGAAGGCCCAGGCTTCGATGGCGAGGCAGGTGCAGGCGATGGTGGAGTTCCAGGACGCCGGTGCTGAGGTGTTCGATTACGGCAACTCGATCCGGGACGAGGCCCGCAAGGGCGGTTACACCAGGGCGTTTGAGTTCCCGGGCTTCGTTCCGGCGTATATCCGCCCGTTGTTCTGCGAGGGCCTGGGCCCGTTCCGCTGGGTCGCCTTGTCGGGTGATCCGGAAGACATCCGTGTGACTGATGAAGCGATCAAGGAGTTGTTCCCGGAGAACAAGCACCTGCACAAGTGGCTCGACGCCGCTGCGGAGCGGGTCGAGTTCGAGGGCCTCCCGGCCCGGATTTGCTGGCTCGGGTACGGTGAACGCCACCAAGCGGGCCTGTTGTTCAACAAGCTCGTGGCTGAGGGTAAGGTCAAGGCCCCGATCGTGATCGGCCGTGACCACCTCGATTCGGGTTCGGTGGCGTCTCCGTACCGGGAGACCGAGTCCATGAAGGACGGTTCGGACGCGATCGCTGACTGGCCGCTGCTGAACGCCCTCACCGCCGCCTCGTCCGGGGCGACGTGGGTGTCGATCCACCACGGCGGCGGGGTCGGGATCGGCCGGTCCATCCACACCGGGCAGGTCTCCGTGGCCGACGGGACCGAACTGGCCGCGGCGAAACTGACCGCACTCCTGACCAATGACCCCGGCATGGGCGTGATCCGCCACGCCGACGCCGGCTACGAACGCGCCATCGACGTCGCCCACGAACGCGGCGTCCGCATCCCCATGGAAAGTGCGCAAGAAGCCCGGGAAGCCGGAAAATGACTGTGACTGCAGCTTCCAGGGCCGACAAGGAATGTGCAGATCCGGAGTCGCGTGAAAGTGGGGCCCGGTCTGGGATTCGAAGGGGCCTGCAGCTTGCTGCCCAGCCTTCACCGGAGGTCTGGAACCCCGTACGGTTCGCGCCGGAAACGGACTAAAGCGAAGTAGTGGTTGCCATGTTCTGCCTGGCAACCACTACTGCTGTCCATGCACACCCATTCGACAACGGATGAAAGGATCGGCCCATGATCGAAATCGATGGCAAGAGCCTGGCGTTGCCCGACATCGTGGCAGTCGCCGATGGTGCGGCCGTCAATCTGACGGCCGACGCCATCGACCGCATGACAGCATCGCAGGAGTCCGCGGTTGCTACTTCCTTGAAGCGCCCGGTGTACGGTCGCTCAACGGGAGTCGGAGCGAACCGCTCCGTCTCCCTTTCAGCAACCGACGGCGGGGACACCCACGGCCTCCAACTGCTGCGAAGCCACGCGGTGGATGCCGGAAGGCCGCTGGATCGCCGGACCATTCGGGCGATGTTGGTGGTGAGGCTTTCGCAACTGGCAGCCGGTGCATCCGGCATCAACCCCGCCATTGCCGTAGCGCTTGCCGAGCTGATCAACGCGGACGTTGTTCCCGAAGTCCGGGAGTTCGGAGGCATCGGTACCGCTGATCTCCAAGCCCTCTCCGGAACAGCGCTGACGATGCTCGGTGAACGTGAGCCCCTGGGAGGAGGGGAGGCCCGGCGCTTCGTGGAGAACTGGGCGACTGCCGACGCCCTTCCCTTCATCAGCTCCAGCGCTTTGACGATTGCGCAGGCGGTTCTGGCCCACGAAGAACTATCGAGGCTACTGGACAACGCTGCTTCCGTGGCGGCACTGTCCTTCGTATCAATGTCCGGCAACGTGGAGGCCCTGAGCCCGGCCGTTGCTGCTGCCGCGGACACCCCGGCTGTGGCAGAAGCGGCGAAGCTCTTCCATGGGCTGGTCCAGGGAAGCGGACAGCCGGCACGCATCCAGGATCCCTATTGCCTGCGGACCCTGCCCCAGATCTTCGGTTCCCAAAAGGAGGAACTGGAAGCATTGGGTAGCCTTCTGCGCCGACTCGTCACAGCAGGCAACGAAAACCCCTTGGTCCATGGCTCGTTGGCTGATGGTTCCAACGATGTGGCCCACCACGGGCTTTTTCAGATGACAAACCTTGCGCGTCGGGTTGATTCCTTGCAACTGGCCATCGCCGCAGCCTGCGCTACGCATCTGCGCAGGATTGATCTTCTGTGCGACCCGTCATACACCGGCCTGCACCCTTTCCTTGCTGAGGATGGTTCGGGTCAGTCCGGCGTCATGATGCTGGAGTATGTTGCTGCTGCCGCTGTTGGGCGGATTAGGGCGAATGCGCAACCGGTCAGCACACAGACAGTGGTGTTGTCCTTGGGCGCGGAAGAAGACGCCAGCTTCGCAAGTGTGGCGGCCGCTCAACTGCAGTCAACGGTGCAGGCATTGGCGACTGTCACCGCCGTCGAACTGGTCTGTGCCGCGCGGGCGCTCAGGCTCCAAGGGCGGAATCCTGACGAGTTTGCCAGCCCCACACTGCAAAGCATGATGGCTGCCGGCTACGGCTTACCCGCCGATGTCACCGACCGGGACCTGCGCGGCGACGTAGAGCAGGCGCATCGGATAGTTCTGGCCGCGCGCTAGGAAGAGCTGCCCACACAGAAACGGCAGGCAGTCCGGGGGCTGCCTGCCGTTTCCTGTTTCGTGAAGTTGTGCCGGGCTAGTGCGCCGGAACTGAATCCTTGGCAGCAGCCTTGGGATCCGTTAGCTTCTTGTTCGGCAGCGCGAAGCTGATCAGGAACGCGATGATCATCAGGCCAGCCGCGGTCAGCATCACTACATCGATCGCCTGCGCGAAGCCTTCCGTGATCGGCCTGGTGAGCGTGCTGTTGGCCGCGTGCAACCAGCTGGTGTCGTTCAACGAATCGTTGTTGGCACCGTTCTTGAAGAAGTCGAACAGCTTGGCGTTGGCCGGGTCCGAGGCCACAGCAGGGTCTCGCATGACTGCCTGGTAGTCCGGGCTCGATACAGCGTTCTTCATGCCGTCGGCAATCTTGTCAGCAGCCGTGCTGAACAGCATGGAGATGAACACTGCCGTTCCCACTGCACCGCCCATGGAGCGGAAGAATGCGGCCGTGGAGGTGCCAACGCCCATATCCTTTGGAGGAACGGACACCTGCATGGCGAGGGTCAGCGGCTGCATGCAGAAGCCGAGTCCGACGCCGAAGAACACGGCGATCAGGCCGGGAACCCACAGCCCGGTGTCGACTCCCAGAACCAGGCCCATCACTGTGGCGGCACCAGCCAGGATCGCAGTACCCAAGATCGGGAAGATCCGGTAGACGCCCGACGAGGAAATCGTGCGTCCAGCGGAGATGGACCCGAAGAGGATGCCCACAGTGAACGTGATCATCATCAGGCCGGCCTCGGTGGGCGTCAGGCCCTTCACCAGCTGAAGGTACATGGGCAGCATGGCGATGGCGCCGAACATGCCGATACCGATGATGAAGTTCAACAGCGAGGAGAGGCCGAACGTGGAGTTCTTGAAGAGGCGCAACGGGATCAGTGCGTAGTCCCCAGCGCGCCGCTCGGCCAGGAGGAAGGCCACGATGCCGATGACGCCAAGGCCGTAGCAAAGCCACGATCCCGCCGAGGCCCAGCCCCACGTGCGTCCCTGCTCTGCCACCAGAAGCAGCGGAACAATGGCCAGCGTGATGGCGGCGGCACCCCAGTAGTCAATCTTCTGCTTGACGTGCCTGGCGGGCAGGTGCAGGTACAGGAAGACCACTACCAGCGCAGCGAGGCCAATGGGAAGGTTGATGAAGAAGACCCAGCGCCAGCCGTCGAAGCCCAGGATGTTCGAAGAACCCGCGAAGGCGCCGCCAATGACCGGGCCCAGAACAGACGAGATGCCAAACACCGACATGAAGTAGCCCTGGTACTTGGCCCGGTCCTTCAGGGCGACGATGTCACCGATGATGGTCAGTGCCAGCGCCAAGAGCCCGCCGGCGCCCAGGCCCTGGATGCCGCGTGCAATGGCGAGTTCGGTCATGGAGTGCACGGACCCCGCGTACAGCGAGCCGGCCAGGAAGATCAGGATGGCCGTGAGGTACAGCGGCCGCCTGCCAAAGATATCGCTGAGCTTGCCGTACAACGGCGTGCTCACCGTAGATGTGATGAGGTACGCCGTGGTGGCCCACGCCTGAAGTGACAGGCCGTCGAGGTCGTTGGCGATGGTGTAGATGGACGTCGACACGATGGTCTGGTCCAGCGAGGACAGGAACATGCCGAGCATGAGTCCCACCATGACGGTGAGTGTCTGACGATGGGTCAGGACTTCACCAGCGGCCCGAACGGGCGTGGAATTGGACATATCTTCTCCAGAGATGGCAGAAAAGTGGGATTAAGCAGGATAGTTGCTTTCAGTAACTATCCTAAGGCCCAGTTCATTCCCGGCGGGAATTATTTCTTCTGCTGGACCCTCCAAGACGCCCTGGCAGAGTCAGCGCTCGAGCAGGATGCCGTCCGGGTCGCTGTAGATCATGGCACCTGGTCGGATGCGGACACCATCGATCACAAGTTCGACGTCGAGCTCCCCGGCTCCGGTCTTTGCGCTCTTCCGAGGGTTGCTTCCAAGGGCTTTGACACCCAGGGGCAACCGGGCAATCGCTTCGCGGTCCCGGATGGCGCCATTGATGATCACCCCGGCCCAGCCGTTTTCGACGGCGCTGTCAGCAATCATGTCCCCCATGAGGGCAGTGCGGAGGGAACCATGGCCGTCAATGACCAGGACTGCCCCCTCGCCCGGAGTGCCCAGGACAGATTTCACCAACGCATTGTCTTCGAGGCACCGGATAGTCCGGGCGGGACCGCTGAAGTGGGTGTGGGCCCCAAGATTCTGGAACTGCAGTGCCAGAGACTCCAATTCCTCGCCGCGTTCGTCGTAGAGATCGGCCGTATTTATCTGCTCGCTCATAGTGCTCCTTCCAAGGGGGTTGAGGCCACAGTAACGCGTCCATCCGGCCTGGACCGTGCGTATTTCGAGCTATGTGGATAAACGACGCCACCGCGGTTCAGCTGTCACTGCGCCGCGTTAGGCTGAATCCACACACAAAATGAGGGGGAAACTGCCATGAGCTTGTCCGACCTTCCGGGGCCGGTGCCGGATCCTGTTGTTGTCCGTGCCGGAGGTACGGCCCTTGCTGAACCTGTTGCCCGTGTCAGGCCCTTGTGGATTACCGGAGTGGTACTGGTCAACCTGGGCATCAACGCCGCGTTCTTTGGCCCCCTCCAGGTCCTCCTGGGCCAGCAGGCAGCCCACTTCGACGAAGGCCAGAAGGAAGCAATCCTGGCCTTGGTCACCGGTTGTGGCGCTGCAGTCTCCATGGTGGCGAACCCCTTGTTCGGTGCCTTCAGTGACCGGACCACGTCCCGTTTTGGCCGGCGCGTTCCCTGGGTGCTCATGGGTGCAATCCTCGGCGCCGTGGCCCTGGTTGCCCTGGCCGGTGCGCCCAACGTGGCTGTGATGACTGTTCTGTGGTGCCTGGTGCAGGCCGGAGCCAATGCCATGTATTCGGCCATCACCGCAGCCGTACCGGACAGGGTTCCAGTGCCGCAGCGCGGAACTGTCGGTGGCCTGGCCGCGATGGGCCAAACAGTGGGTATCCTCGTGGGCGCGGTGATCGCCGCCGTCGTGGCCGGAAACTTTGCCGCTGGGTACTGGGTGTGCGCAGCGGCGCTGCTCGCCGGCGTCGTGCTTTATCTCTTCAAGAGCGATGACCAGCCCCTCCCGCCGCAGGAGCGGCCGCCGTTCAGCCTGTGGCAGTTCGTCAAGGGTTTCTGGGTTTCGCCGAAGCGCTACCCGGACTTTGCATGGGCCTGGCTTACGCGGTTGCTGGTCAGCACGGGCAACCACATGATCACCCTGTATCTGCTTTTCTTCCTCAGTGACATTGTCCGCCTCAAGGAAACGCAAGGGATTGAGCCCGAGTTCGGCGTGCTGGTTTTGACAGGGCTCTACGCCGTCATGGTCATCATCACCAGTGTCCTGGGTGGACGCCTCAGTGACCGGATAGGAAAGCGGAAGCCCTTGGTCATAGCGTCGTCGGTCATCATTGCCGCGGCGTCTTTGATTCTTGCCTTCGCTCCGACGTGGATCGGCGGGCTCGCCGGGGCGGCCGTACTTGGCATCGGCTTTGGGGCCTACCTTGCAGTGGACTTCGCGCTGATCACCCAGGTCCTGCCCACGGCTTTGGACCGCGGCCGGGACCTGGGTGTCATCAACATCGCGAATTCGTTGCCCCAGGTGATCGCCCCGGCGATCGCCTTTGTGTTCGTCCAGTACTGGGGCGGCTACGTCTCGCTGTACGTAGCCGCCGCAGTCATCGGGCTTCTGGGCGCCGTGTTCGTGGTGAAGATCAAGAGCGTCGAGTAGGCCTAGAAGACGTAGTTCATGACGTTCCAGCCGTTGCCTACCACCGGCTGCCCTTTCCATTTGAAGCCATAGATGCCGTGACTGCTGAAGCCCGAAGGGTCGGCGAGGTACATCGTCAGCAGGCCGTTCGGGCTGATGCCGTAAACGTCGTTGTAACCGTCGCCGTTGAAGTCACCGGCAACCCCGAAACGAGTGAGCGTCTCGAAGCCCCTTCCAATGACGCCGTCGTAGCCGCTGGGATGACCGTATTCAAAGAAGAGACCGTTGCGCGGAGAAGAGCGGACTTGCAGATCACCCCAGAAGGGACGGCTAAGAACCACTGCCTCGGGTGTGCCATAGAAATGCCCCGCTCCGACAGCATCAAGTCCCTGCCATGCCGAGGAGACCTTGCTTGGTGCGAGCCAACCGCCCCGCCCGTTTCCTGGGTAGAGGGTCACGTTGCCGGCTGCATCCTGGGCAAGGATGTCGTTGGTACCATCGCCGTTCAGGTCGCCGGGAGCTATGAGGTTGACGAAACCCTGCCAGCCTTGGCCGATCTGGAAGGCCTGCTTCCAAGCGCCGGCACCATTGCCTTGGTAAAGGAAAAGCCGCCCGTAACCATCGCGGCCCATGACGTCGACTGTGCCGTCGCCGTCGAAATCTCCGGGCGAAACCAGAAGATTGTAGATGTGCCAGCCATTGCCGATTACTCGCGGCGCCTGCCAGTTGCCTCGTCCGTCCGTGGGGTAGAGAAGCAGGCGGCCCGCGTTGTCGCGGGCGAATAGGTCGAACGTACCGTCGCCGTCGAAGCCCTTTGACCGGGGTGTTGCTTCGATAGGCATGGCATTAATCGTTTCAAGACCGGCCTTCGCTGCGAGGGCGGAACTGACTCCGGAATTCACTGGTGCTTCAGTAGCCGCGGTAGCCGGCAACGCCGAGGCCAACAAGCCTGCGGCAACCAGCGGAGTCGTGAGAAGTGTGAGCAGTCGTCGAGGACTGCGGCGCGCGGGCGCGTGCAGGACAGGGTTGAGACCCAAGGATTCCCCCAAGAATTAAGGCGGCACTGAGATGGCCGAAAGAGATCAATTGGGATGACACTACCGCCTGCAGGAGTCCGGGCATAGAGGATGCCCATTTATGGCGAAGGGCCCCGTCCGGATGTCTCCGTACGGGGCCCTCAACATGCCTAAAAACTAGAACAGGTCCGTGAACCCACCCCAGCCCCAGCCGACCACAGCACTTCCGGCCCAGCCGGCGGAACCGTTGCCGTAGTAGGCGCGCAACTGCCCGGCACCGTCAACGGCAAAGACGTCCGGCTTTCCGTCACTGTTGATGTCGCCTGCGCTGCCGATCTTGCTCATGCTGCCCCAGCCCTGGCCGACCACGGCCATGCCATTCCAGCCCCCCGCGCCGTTGCCGCTGTAAAGCCTGAGGTTGCCGGCAGAGTCGCGGCCCATGATGTCCACGTTGGTGTCGCCGTCGAAGTCGCCCGGGGTGATGATCGCATCCAGAGTGTTCCAGCCTTGGCCGATCACGGTCCGCGGCAGCCAGCCGCCGTGTCCGTCGCCGGGGTAGAGGTAGAGGACTCCGTTGGCGTCGCGGGCCATGATGTCGTTGGTGCCGTCGCTGTTGAAGTCGCCAGGGGCCAGCAGCGAGGTGAAGATGTTCCATCCCGTTCCGACCTTACGGGGACCGTTCCAACCGCCGGCACCGTTGCCGCTGTAGAGGTAGAGGCCCCCAGCCGAGTCGCGGCCCAGGACATCGTTGTTGCCGTCGCCGTCGAAGTCGCCCGGTGCCAGCACCGTGGGGAAGATGTTCCATCCCACGCCCACGGTTCGCGCCGGTTCCCAAGCGTTGTTGATCCGGGGGTACATGAGGAGGGTGCCGTCGGATCGGCGTGCAAGCAGTTCGAAGGCGCCACGGCCCGTAAAGCCGTTGGGCCGGTTGGAGTCGGAGATGGGCGCGGTCTCCGCGCTGGCTACTTCCATGTCTTCACAGGGGTAAGCGGCCACGAGGTGTGCGGCGATGGTCTTTCCGCGGTCTTCTTCGCCCAGGACGTACTTGGGCCACGTGGGGTGGTCGGTAGCTACTTCGCCGTCCCTGGTCCAATAGATCCGGGTGTCGGGGCCAGCTCCGGCTCCGCACCCTTTATAAGCGTAGGGATCCCACGTGACAGTAAGGGTGGATCCGACATACGGTGCGCCGGTGATGACTGGCGGTTCCGGATCCATTGTGGCCATGGCGGGCGCGGGCCCCGCAAGTACGGCCGCGACCATCGCAGCCACTGTTGCGGCAACCGCTCGACGCACGCCAGACCCCAGGCGTGATGGAGCATACATTGTGTCCTCCCCAGACTTTTATGGGGTTAATGGTACAGCGTCCGGAGTTTTCTAGAAGATTGCTGTGAACCAGCCGAAGCCCGCGCCTACGGCCTCGGAGCCCTTCCAACCGGCCCGCCCGTCGCTGTAGTACGTCAGCAGGCGGCCCTGCTGGTCCACTCCGTAGACATCAGGGAAGCCGTCGCCGTTGAAATCGCCGGCAGCGCCCACGTATTTGAGCGCGTTCCAGCCGACGCCGATCATCCAGGACCGAGACCACCCGCCGGCGCCGTTGCCCGTGTATACAAACAAGTACCCGTTGCTGTCGCGCGCCAGCAGGTCCACATTGCCGTCGCCGTTGAAATCGCCGGGCGTCACCAGGGCGTTCATCACGTTCCAACCGGTTCCGACGGCGGTCCGCGGCAACCAGCCTCCGGCGCCGTTGCCCGGATAGAGATAGAGCGTGCCGCCTGGTTCCCTTGCGAGGATGTCGTTGTTGCCGTCGCCGTTAAAGTCGCCCGGGCTGATGATGGCATCAAAAATGTTCCAGCCGTTGCCGATGGCCCGCGCAGGCTTCCATCCGCCAGCGCCGTCCCCGCTGAAGAGGTAGAGGCCCCCCGCGGAATCACGGACCATCATGTCGCTTTTACCGTCTCCGTCGAAGTCACCGGGGGAGAAGACGGTATTGAAAATGTTGAAGCCGTAGCCCACGGTGCGGGGCGCATCCCACGCAGCTCCAGTACGGCCGTACAGGAGCAGCGAGCCGTCATTGGCCCGGGTCAGGAGTTCGAAGCTGCGGCCGGTGAAACCTGCCGCGCGGTTCACGGCACCCACCGGCCGGGTCTCGGCGCTGTGCAGGGATTCTCCGCCGCACGCGGTCTTGCTTGCCGTGACGTGTACTGCCATCCGCGAACCGGTGTCGTCGCCTTCGAGCTTGTAGCTGGGCGCCGTTTCGCCGGCTACGAGGAAGCCGTCCCTCGTCCAATAGATTGAGTAGTCGGGTCCTTTGCCGCCTCCGCAACCGTAGTACGTGTACGGGCCGATGTCCGCGGTCAGCTGATTGCCCACGAACGCCTGACCGTTGAGTACGGGATCGGGTCCGTTGCTGGGAGCCGCCGACGCCGACATTGGGCTAAGTGCCATGGCCGCCACGGTGGCGGTCAGCAGCGCCGCTGCCATCCGGCGTCGTAATGTCCCCATACGTTCCTCCTGTGGGTCTGAACCTGCATGAAAGTGTATGCGGGCGGGGCTCGAATTCCGGGACCGGCAGCTCGTGGAGCTCCGTGGGAGGCTCTCAGGGAACAGTCATGTTGCTCCCGTATCATTGATGCGATCGGCCAGCCGCGGGTCTTTCACGCCGGCCGGCCGCCTCCTTGTCAGCCTGCCAAGAGATCGCCGGAAATGCCCGTAACCAACTCACTGGAACCGTACTCCCTTGACCTGACCACGGGGCTCCCCCGTATGGCTGCCGCGCCCACCACCCCGCGGCAGCAGCTCCGCTATGCCCGCATCCTGAAAACGGCTGAGGGCTTTGCCCAGCGGCAGTTCGACACGTTGAGTCTTTCCGATGTTGCTGCCCGTGCCGATGTCCCGTTGGGAACCCTGTACCGCTACTTCCCCTCCACGGCCCATCTGATGCTTGCCGTGTACAGGCAGCAGCTCCGGGAGTTGCGTGACGGCGTGCATCAGCGCGGGGGCAAAGGCCACGCGCTGGCAGGTTTGATGATGGAAATCTTCCACCTTCGGGTGATGCAACCGGGTGTGGAGCACTGCCTGATCCGCCCGGCTGGGAAGGACGACGACACGGCCCAGCTCCTGCGTGAGGTCGATGCCCTGTCGCAGGAAGTCGTGGGCTCCCTGAGCAATGACACCGGCAAGGACACTGTGAAGGCCAGGATTCTGCTGCACCTGGTCAGCGGATTGGTACAGGCAGTCCGTTGCCGAAGGTTGTCGTTGTTTGAAGCAGAGAAGGACTTGAAGAGGGCCTGTTCCCTCATGACCGGCGAATAACCGCGCGGAGAATGCCGCGGTGGTCTAGACCGCAGGCGGCTAAAAACACGGTTTCTGACATGACGTAGCTCACAATTAGCCGTGGTTGAACGTTTTACTCTCGAATCGTCTCTGTTGGTATTGAATCTTGTACCCTTATGCGCTCCCTAGGCTGGAACTACCGAAGCGGCTAGCAGCCCCCTACCTGCAGAAGCAACGCCGGACCAGCCACCCTTGGTCCGCACAGCAGTTCTGTTCCTGCCCGAACCATGCCGTGGGTCCACGGCTAGCCTGAGGAGACAAAGACGTGTCCATCGAGACAATTGCAACTGACAACGACGCCCTGGTACTGAGCGAAGAAGAGATCTTCGCAGCCCACGAGGGCGGCAAGCTGACCATTTCCAGCACCGTTCCTCTGAACAACAAGCGTGACCTCTCCATCGCCTACACCCCGGGTGTGGCCCAGGTGAGCCGTGCCATCCACGCCGACCCCAAGCTCGCCCGCACCCACACTTGGGCTGAGCGCCTTGTTGTCGTGGTCAGCGATGGCACTGCCGTGCTGGGCCTCGGCAACATCGGCCCGAGCGCCTCGCTGCCGGTCATGGAGGGCAAGTCCGCCCTGTTCAAGTCCTTCGGCGACCTCGACTCCATTCCGCTGGTCCTGAACACCACTGATGTTGACGAGATCATCGAAACCCTGGTCCGCCTCCGCCCGAGCTTCGGCGCAGTGAACCTTGAGGACATCTCCGCACCCCGCTGCTTCGAACTTGAAGAGCGCCTCATCGAAGCCCTCGACTGCCCGGTCATGCACGATGACCAGCACGGTACCGCCGTCGTGGTTCTCGCTGCCCTGACCAACGCGGCCAAGGTGACCAACCGCGAACTGAAGGGCTTGAAGGTAGTTGTCTCCGGTGCCGGTGCCGCTGGCATCGCCATCGCCGAGATCCTCCTGGCCGTTGGCATCGAGGACGTGATCCTCCTTGACTCCAAGGGTGTGGTCAACGCCGAGCGTGCCGATCTCGCCGCCGACCCCACCAGCGTCAAGGCCCGCATGGCCCAGCGCACCAACCCCCGCGGCGTCACCGGCGGCCCGGGCGAGGGACTGACGGGCGCTGACGTGTTCGTCGGTGTTTCCTCCTCCAAGCTGGACGAAGAGCACCTGAAGCTCATGAACGACCAGTCGATCGTGTTCGCACTGTCCAACCCGGACCCGGAAGTCCTGCCCGAGGTTGCTCAGCAGTACGCAGCCGTTGTTGCCACCGGCCGCAGCGACTTCCCGAACCAGATCAACAATGTCCTGGCCTTCCCCGGCATCTTCCGCGGTGCACTGGACGCCAAGGCGCGCCGGATCACGCCTGCCATGAAGATCGCCGCTGCCAACGCCATTGCCGAGCTGGCCGCCGAAGACCTCTCCGCGGACTACATCGTGCCGAGCCCGCTCGACGCCCGCGTGGCTCCTGCGGTCACCGCGGCTGTTGCTGCTGCTGTCACCGAGTAGCGGCCACCAAAGCAAGGCCGACGACGGCGACGCCTCCCGTGCTGGGGAGCGTCGCCGTCGTTCTTGTTGGGGGTCCACGGAAAAGCGGCTCATAGACTTGGGGCCATGAACGCCGAACTTATCGTGACCATCCTGTGTGGCCTGGCCATCGCCGTGGGCGTGGTCGGAACCATCATTCCCGTATTGCCGGGCAGCATCCTCATCGGCGCCAGCCTGCTGGCGTGGGCTATCTGGGGTGGTGCCGGGCCGATGGGCTGGGTGATCTTCGCCATCGGCATGGTGTTTGTCGTGGCGGGGATGGCCGCCAGCGCTGTGTTGACCGGGCGCAAGATGAAACAGCACGGAATCCCCAACAGGTCGGTGTTGATCGGGATTGTCCTCGGGGTAGTGGGAATGTTCGTTATCCCGGTGGTGGGGCTGTTCGTGGGTTTCGCCGTCGGGCTTCTGCTGAGTGAGGTTCAGCGGACCCGGAACTTTAAGGCCGCCCTGCGCTCAAGCGGGGCGGCGCTCAAGGCGACGGGCATCGGCATGCTGGTGGAGTTTGCCCTGGCCTGCGCTGCCGCGAGTACGTGGATCATCGGCGTCTGGGTGGAGGCTGTGTACGGCGGCCCCTGACGGCCCGCCGAGATGGCACTTAATGACAATCCCGCGCCTCCGGACTGTCATCAAATGCCATCTCGGCGCTGGGGCTAGTGGAGGGTGGGCACTTGAACCCGTGCCGGGCGGAAAGTTGCTCCTGCCCCGGGGAAGAGGGGGACATCGATCCGCGCATGCGTGTGGATCTCCTGCACTGTGTCCTTGGTGTGCTGCGCGATCTCCGCAAGGGTTGTCACCCACATGCCGTCCAAACCCTTGACCCGTTCGATCAGTTGCTCCAATGCCACAGCACGGGATGGCCTGCCTGAAATGAACGGGTGGTTCGTAAGGACAAAGCAGTTGCCTTGGGAGTGGTGGGCTTGTGCTTCGAGGGTCCACATTTCCAAGGCCTTGGCAGGGCTTTCAATAACGCCGCTGCCCGTGACGCCGGGGTAGAAGCCGTACTGCTCCCAGTCATCCAGGGCCCAGTCCACGGGAATTTCGACGATATCCCGGGAGTCATCTTCGGCGACGGCCATTCTGTAGGGGGCATCGCCGTCGAGCAGGCTCGAATCGTAAAGGAAGCCACGGTCCGCAAGGAGAGCCGGTGACTGCCAGTTCAACTCCCACCACGGTGCGCGGTAACCAACGGGACGGACGCCGGCGACGCTGGCCAACGCTTCAAGGCCGCGGTCCAGGTAGCTGGCCTCCGTGGCCGCGTCGATTCCCTGCATGGGCTCGTGGAGGTAGCCGTGATGGGCGATCTCGTGACCCCCATCGGCGATCCTGCGCACGACATCCGGGTAGCTTTCCGCCGTGAAGCCCGGGATGAAGAACGTTCCCTTGACGTCCTGGCGGTCCAGGATCTGCAGCAAGCGTGAAACAGCGATCTTTGGGCCATACGACTGGTGGCTCATGAGGGACATGCGCTTGGTGCTGGAGGGATCGTGGGCGATGGTGCAGGACTCGGCGTCGACATCGAAAGTGAAGGACGCCGCAGCCCGGTAGTACCCGGGCCAAGTGATGGGGTGGAGGGAATCAGCGAAAGCGGGCTGGTTCATGCTGTGGTCCTTTCAACGGCCGGGGCGGCGGGCGCAGGCTGCGTAACGGATACGTGGTTTGAGTCGGCCAGAAGATACTTCTTGTGCGCCTGCGGGCCAAGGACTGCGTACACAAGTGCGCTGGTGAGTCCGCCGGCGAGCCAGGAGAGGTCCCAGCCGCCCAGGGCAACAGCGATCGGTCCTTGCATGGCCGGAACAAGGCCGTACATGAACAGCCAGGTGGAGAAGATGCCCGCCAGGAGCGAGACGATTCCTGCCCAGTTGACCACCGGCAACCGGTGCGTGCCGACGGGGTCGAAGAGACGATCCACCCTGGCTGGCCAGCGACGGTCCAGCCAGAAGTAGTGCACCAGCATGACCCCGCCCCAGGCGGCTACCCACGCCACCAGCCCAATGAGCCAGGCATCGAGCACTGCAGCGAAGTCCTCCTGGAAGATGAAGAACACGACGGCGATGAGCGAGAAGACGCCGACGAACAGGTTGAGCTTGCGGCGGCTGATCTTGATGTCCAAAGCCTGCGTCGCCACGGAGAACGTGTAGATGTTGAGGATGTTCGTGGCAATGGGTCCGTGCAGCACCATGAGCAGAACGGGCAACGCCATGACGCCGAAGTTCTGCACGATCAGCTTGCCGGGATCGATTTCGCCGCTGTTGGTCGCCAGACTTGCCCCAAGGACGCCCAACCACACAACGGGGATGAACTGGCCAAGCACGGAGGCGAGGTAGACCTTGCGCTTGGGAACGGAGGTGCTGACAAAGCGTGAGTAGTCTGCTGCGTAGGTAAACCAGGTGATGCCCCAGCCGATACCGATGGCAGTCATGACGGCGCTCATGGCCGCAATCCTCTCGGAGCCTTCCAGGATGTTGCCGGCTGGGCCGGCATAGCCCCAGTCGATCTTCATCCCGAACCAGGCAACAGCTGACATGACGGCGAGGATGAGGATGGTGGGCGGAACCGTCCACTTCTCGAAGGCTGCGATGGCTTTGTAACCGAACCAGGCAATTGCCACCTGTGCTGCCATGATGGCCGTCGCGACGCCGATTTTCCAGGCATAGTTCTTGGCGTCAGGGTCGACCCAGCCAAGGGTGCCGAAGAGGGCCATCACCAGGTCCAGGATGATCCATGTGTTGACGGCGCACCAGCCGATCACCAGGAGGGCCTGGATGGCCGCGGGAAGGTAGTTGCCGCGTCGGCCGAAGGCAGCACGGGCCAGGACCATGCCGGTGGCTCCGGTCTTCTGGCCCAGGAGGACGAAACAGCCGAACAGGAGCATGCCGATCAGGTTTCCCAGGACCAGGACGATCACCGTGTCGGCGAAACCGAGACCCAGATGGATGCCAAGTGCACCCAGGACCCAGTTGATCGGGGCGAGGTTGGCGCCGGCCCAAATCCAGAACTGTCCGGAAACTTTTCGCGTGCGGTCGGATTCGGGGATGGGCTGGAGCCAGGCTTCGCTGTCATGACCCGGCGCCGTTGCCGGACCTGACTGCGTTGAGCCCGATGGGGATGGGGTGGAAGACGCGGGGGAGAGGTTGTCTTGCATGGGAGAGCCTCCGTGTGTGAAAGGGACTCTTCCAGAGTATGTGGGTCAGATCACAGCAACAAGATACGATGTGTCTAAACAAAATGCCAATGACCATACGGAGTGTCATGCCTATCCTCCTGAAGACCGTGTTGGAGTATGAAAGCGTCAAAGGCGCCGATCCGCGCCTCCTCAACCAGATCCCTGGGTCTCTCGACAGGCCCGTCAGGTGGGTGCACTCAAGCGAAGTGCTTGATATCGCTCCTCTGCTCAGCGGCGGAGAACTGCTCCTCAGCGGCGGGCAGGCGCTCGCGGTCGCGGGAGAAGAACGACAATCTGACTACGTGCGGGAACTGGCCGGGCGAGGGATAGCCGCGCTGGCGCTCGAAACCGGCCCGGCACTGCCCGAAGTCCCGGCCGCCATGGTGGAGGTTGCCGAGGCTGCAGGGCTGCCCGTGATCGAACTGCGCAAGGTAGTCCCGTTCGTTGGCGTGATGCAGGAAATCAATTCGCTCCTCGTGAGCGAATCTGTGGACTACCTCCAACGTGGTGATCAGGCCAGCCACGCCATGGCCGCTGAACTGGCCCACGGCGCCGGCCTCGACCAGCTGCTGGCTGTCCTGGCGGAAAAGACAGGTGCCGGCGCGCGGTTGCTGTCGCCGTCGGGCCTGACGCTCGGGGCCGCCGGTTCCTTCGACGACGCCGGCGACGTCACCTCCGTCGACGTGCCAGTGCGTGGCGTGCTTGCGGCCAGGCTCGACCTGCACGTGCCCGACGGCGGTGACAGCGCCCTGGCGCGCGTGGCCGGCGAACGGTCCGTGGACATTCTCGGGTTGGCACTGCTCCAACGCATGCCACCGGGCCTGAAGGAATTGGCGGGCATCGAGCTCATGAGGGCCATCAACTCGGGAAGCCAGCAGTGGCAGTTGCAGCAGCTGGGGCCGGCGTCGGGGTTTACCGTCGGCGGAGACGTGGCAGCCATGGTGATCCGGTCCACGGGTGCGGGGCATCTGCGTCCCGCCCTGGATGCGCTGCTTAGGGAGTGTGTCCCCCATAGCGCCAGTTATGCCAACAATGCTGAACTGATCGCGCTGGTGTCCCTTGCCAGCGGAAGTTCCCAGCGTCAGGCCTTGGTGCAGGCCCTGCGCTGGCTGGACGTGCCGGTGGGATCTGTGACGGCTGTTGGCCCCCTGGCCAGGGGGATCGGTGAAGCGGCGTGGTCCCTGGCCGAAGCCCGCAGGGCGCTCGAACTCACGGTCTCAGGAACGGAAGAGGTCGCGGGAACAGGTGTAGTGGACGCTGACATCCTCGCCGTGGAACTCCTTGCGGCCGGTTCGCTGGACCCGACCACCCGCGAAGCCTTTGTACAGCGGCAGCTGGGTGCCGTCGTCGACCATGACCGCCTGAAGAAGTCCGAGCTGGTGCGGACGCTGACCGTCTGGCTGGACACCGGATGCAACACGGCACAAGCGGCACGCGAACTGCATCTGGAACGGCAGTCAATGCATCACCGGCTGCAACGGATCTTCGAGCTCTGCGGTGGTGACCCGCGGGGTACGGGCCGCCTGGCGGGGTTGCATCTCGCTACGCGGTTGGCGCGGCTGTAACCCCCACTTACCCCCACCGCGAGATGGCATTTAATGACAATGCGAGGCACTCGGATTGTCATCAAATGCCATCTCGGCGTGCAAGCAAGGCCCTACTTCAGCACGATCGTCCTGTTCCCATTTAGGATGATCCGCCCTTCGCAGTGCCAACGAACGGCGTTGCTGAGGGCCTTGCATTCGGTGTCCCGGCCGGCGGCTACGAGATCGTCCGGCCCGAACGTGTGGTCCACTTCCACTACCTGCTGGGCGATGATGGGACCCTCATCCAGTTCGCCGTTGACATAGTGGGCTGTGGCACCCACGGTTTTCACACCCCGCGCGTAAGCCTGGTGGTAGGGCTTGGCGCCCTTGAAGCTCGGCAGGAACGAGTGGTGGATGTTGATGGCGCGGCCATCGAGCTTGCGTGCCAGATCATCGCTGAGGACCTGCATGTAGCGGGCCAGCACAACCAGCTCAACGTCCAGTTCATCGATGATCTCCAGCAGCCGTCCCTCTGCGGCGGGCTTCGTGGCAGCGGTGACGGGCACATGGAAGAAGGGGATGCCGTGCCACTCGGCCAACCCCTGGTGGTCGGTGTGGTTGGACACGACGCCCACCACATCGATGGGAAGCTCACCGATCCGCGCCCGGAACAGGAGATCGTTCAGGCAGTGTCCGAACTTGGACACCATGATCAGCACGCGCCGCTTGGATCCCTGGCGTTCAAGCTGCCAGTTCATGCCGTACTTCTCGCCGACCGGGCAGAACGCGGCACGCAGGGTCTCCAGCGTGGACTCGTCCCCTGACGAGGCGAAATGGACACGCATGAAGAAGTGGCCTTCGGCGCGGTCACCGAACTGCTTGTTGTCGATGATGTCGCAGCCGTGTTCCAGCAGGAAGCCGGAAACGGCATGCACGATTCCGGGACCCTCAGGGCAGTCCAGGGTCAGGACGTGCTCCACAGTGGTGTCCCCGCCGGAAGGAACGGCGGTTTCAGTTTGAATGGCAGTCATGGTCAGCACTCCACTACGTTGACGGCGAGGCCTCCACGGGAGGTCTCTTTGTACTTGGATTTCATGTCGGCGCCTGTTTCGCGCATGGTCTTGATCGCCTTGTCCAAGGACACTTTGTGGCTGCCATCGCCGTGCAGGGCAAGCCGGGCGGCGTTGATGGCCTTGACGCTGGCGATGGCGTTGCGTTCGATGCACGGGATCTGAACCAGCCCGCCCACGGGATCGCAGGTGAGGCCCAGGTTGTGCTCGATGCCCACTTCGGCAGCATTTTCCACCTGTTCCGGCGTCCCGCCGAGGACTTCGCAGAGCCCGGCAGCAGCCATGGAGCAGGCAGAACCCACCTCACCTTGGCAGCCCACCTCGGCACCTGAGATGGAAGCGTTGATTTTGAACAGGATTCCGACGGCGGCCGCCGCCAGCAGGAACCGTACGACGCCGTCGTCGTTGGCTCCCGGAACAAACTTGGTGTAGTAGTGCAGCACGGCCGGAACGATGCCCGCTGCCCCGTTGGTAGGCGCAGTGACGATCCTGCCGCCGGCGGCGTTCTCCTCGTTCACGGCAAGGGCGAACAGGTTGACCCATTCCATGGCGAGGAGCGGGTCGGCTGAGTTCGCGCCGTTCAGGTCGGCATCGGTTTCGGACAGCTTCTTGAACAACGACGGCGCCCGTCGCCTGACCTTCAGGCCTCCCGGCAGGATGCCCTCGGCTGAGCAGCCGTTGTCCACGCATTCGCGCATGACGGCCCAGATGCCCAGGAGCCGCTCCCGAAGTTCTTCCTCGGAACGCCACACGAGTTCGTTGGCCAGCATGATGTCGGAGATCGACTTGCCCTCGCGTTCGCAGATGGCCAGCAGCTCATCAGCAGTGGAGAAGGGGTAGGGCAAAACGGTGTCGTCGGCGACGACCTTGTCGGCGCCGGAGGCATCTCCATCCACTACGAAGCCGCCACCGATGGAGTAGTAGCTGCGTTCCCGCAGTACCGTCCCGGTGTGGTCCAAGGCGCGGAAGGTCATGCCGTTGGGGTGGGCCGGAAGGGACTTGCGGCGGTGGAGGACGACGTCCTCATCCCAGTTGAAGTCCACCCGGTGGTCGCCACCCAGCCGCAATTCGGCGTCGAGGGCGGCAGCCGCGACCTGGTCATCCGCCGTGCGGGTGTCCACTGTCTCGGGGGAGTGCCCCTGCAGTCCCAGCACCACGGCCTTGTCCGAGCCGTGGCCCCGGCCGGTGGCGCCCAGGGAGCCGAAAAGCTCAGCCTGGACGCGCACCGTGGCCGGAAGCTGGCCGGACGATTCAAGACCATCCGTGAACTGCTTTGCCGCGCGCATCGGGCCCACTGTGTGTGACGATGACGGTCCGATGCCCACGGAAAACAGGTCAAGCACACTCAGTGCCATTACGGGACCTCAGGAGACGCGTACTCCCGCATGGCGTCCAGGATCCAGCGGCCCAGGAAGTCGGCAAACGAGGCCCGGGGAAGAATCCGGTAGGTCTCGTCCGAGGTCTTCCAGAGGACAACCGGGATGTGGGCGAGTTCCGTGGAAAGGGCGGTCCCGGCTTTGAAGACGCGGGGGTGGAGGTCCAGGGAACACGTCTTCTCCAGCACTGCACGGGCGTGGCTGCCGGAGAGCTCGAACGTGGTGCGGTTGGCGGAAAGATCCACCACCTGGCCGGAGTCGCTGCCCAGGGCAGTGGTCAGGTCGCCCACCAGGGAGCCGCCCAGCGAATCGTGGGACTCTTCGGGAGCCACTACCAGGAACTCGGTGGGGCCGAGCCAAATGGTGCCGGTTGCACCGGCGACTACTACTTCACCGCTGCCGGCAGGCAAGCCGCCGGTCACGGACGCAACCCGGGCACCGGCGTCGGACGCCCTGTCGACGCGCACGCCCACCATGGTCTGGTAAGGAATTTCCGTGAGGGTGACCGTTCCTGGAACGGAACCGGAGGTGAAAGCGTCAGCGAGGTGCTCTGCCGGGCTGCGGCGGGCGCCCCGGAGGCTGCTCACGATTTCTGCGGGTGCTGCTGTTTCAGCCATCTTTGCGGGTCCCTTCAGCATCAAAAAGTACGGTTTCGCCAACAACCACGTCCACCAGCTGGTCTCCGAGGGAAGCCTGGAGGGTCTCGCCGATGCGGTTGCGGCCGTTTTGGATCAGTGCCAGGCCGAAGGAACGGCCAAGGGCGGCGCTGTGGTAACTCGAGGTCACGAAGCCTTCCATGGGAACGGGGCCGTTGGCGGGGTTGACCGCGATGCCCTTCTCCACGAGCTGGGTGCCTTCGGGAAGCCTCAGCGAGTGGTCCGCCGGAAGGACGCTCACCAGGTGCTTGCGGTCCTCGCGGCTGGCGTCCTGGCGGAGGTAGGAACGCTTGCCGATGAAGTCCTTGGCCTTGGAAACAATCCAGTCCATGCCGGCGTCCTGCGGGGTGACCGTGCCGTCAGTGTCCTGGCCGACGATCGGGTAGCCCTTCTCGGCGCGGAGCACGTGCATGGTTTCGGTACCGTACGGGGTGATGTTGAACTCGGCACCGGCGGCAGCAACGGCTTCCCAGGTGTTGAGGCCGTACCAGGACGGCACGTTGATTTCGTAGGCCAGTTCACCGGAGAACGAGATCCGGCAGACGCGGGCCTGCACTCCGGAGGCCAAGGTGGTCTCGCGGAACGTCATGAACGGGAAGTTTTCGGCTTCGAGGCCACCGTTTTCGGCCAGCTGCGGCGCGACCTTCGCGAGGACTGCCCGGGACTTGGGACCGACGACGGCGATGGTGCTCCACTGCTCCGTCACGGAGGTGAAGACCACATCGAGTTCCGGCCACTCCGTCTGGTGCCACTCTTCCAGCCAGTCCAGGACCTTGGCTGCGCCACCGGTGGTGGTGGTCATGAAGTAGGTGTCCTCGTCCAGGCGAAGGGTCACGCCGTCGTCGAAGATCATGCCATCGAGCGTGCACATGACGCCGTAGCGGGCCGATCCGGGAGCGAGCTTCTTGAACGCGTTGGTGTAAACGCGGTTCAGGAACTCACCGGAGTCCTTGCCACGGATTTCGATCTTGCCCAGGGTGGTGGCGTCCATGAAGCCCACGGAGTCGCGGACTGCGGCGCACTCGCGCAGTACCGCGGTGTCCATGTCCTCGCCGTCCTGCGGGTAGTACCAGGGACGCTTCCACTGCCCAACATCTTCGAACAACGCACCCTGGGCAACGTGCCACGGGTGGATGGACGTGACGCGGGCGGGGTCGAAGAGCTCGCCGCGCTGGCGGCCGGCCAAAGCCGCGAAGGCGACCGGGGTGAACGGGGCACGGTACGCGGTGGTGCCGATCTCGCCGATGCCCGGAACAGCGTCCGCGCCACCGTGCTTGAGCGCTGCGGCGATGACGCCGATCGCGTTGACGCCGGAGGTCTTGCCTTGGTCGTTGGCGGTGCTGATGGAGGTGTACCGCTTGACGTGTTCCACCGACCGCATGCCCGCTCCGGTGGAGCGGAGAACGTCGGCCACGGACTGGTCTCGCTGGAAGTCGACAAAGTGGTTGTGCCACTCGCCCGGTTCGCCGGTCTGGCCGGGAACCAGCCAGAGCTGGCGGGTCGGTGCGCCGGCTACCGGGGCCTGCAGCTCGGACGGGGTGGTTGCGGACTCGAAGCCGGCAGCGATCGAAGCCGCTGCGCCAGCGGAGATGCCTTCTGCCAGGCAATCCTGCAGTTCGTAGCTTCCGCGGCCTGCGCCCACAACCTGCTGGTCACGGACCTTAGTGGAAGGGATGAACGCAGCGAGTTCGTCATCCCAGCGCAGCTTGCCTTGGCGCTGGCTGTGGAGGTGGACCACCGGGCTCCAGCCACCGGAAACGGCGAGCAGATCGGCAGCCAGCTGTTCGACGCCCGAGGTGAGTTCGCCGTCGTCGTTGATGCTGCGGACGGTGACGCCGTTCAGGCGACCGTTCCCATCCGCGCTGGTGTCCGCCACGGCGCTGCCGATCAGGACCCGGATACCGCTTTCGACGGCGGCTGCGGCCTTCGCGCTGATCTGCGGACGGGCATCGACGACGGCGGCAACCGGTACGCCTGCTGCCTTCAGGTCCGCGGCAAGTGCGTAAGCGGAGTCGTTGGTGGTGCTGATGACGACGCGCGAACCGGCGGCGACGGCGTAGCGGTTCAAGTAGGTGCGCGCAGCCGAGGCGAGCATGATGCCGGGGCGGTCGTTGTTCTCGAAAACCAATGGACGTTCGTGGGCGCCGGGAGCAAGGACTACCTGTGCAGCACGGATGTGCCAGATCCGCTGGCGCGAGACGCCCGGGGCTGCCGGGACGCTCAGGTGATCGGTGCGGTTCTGGGCCGCGATGACGTAGTTGGAATCGTAGGAGCCGAAGGCTGTGGTCCGGTTCAAGACCGTGCATTCGGCGGCGGAAACGAGTTCGGCCTCGACGTCTGCCACCCATTCGAGGGCAGGCTTGCCTTCGATGGTTTCCTGCAGGCCGGGGGCCGTGGAGCCGGAGAGGAGCGAGCCGCCAAGTTCGGGCTGGTCGTCGATCAGGATGACGCGGGCGCCGGTGCGGACTGCTTCACGTGCTGCTGCCAAGCCGGCGACGCCACCGCCCACCACCAGGACATCGGTGTGGACGTACTTCTTGTCGTACTCTGCCTTGTCCTCGTTGGGGTCCAGCTTGCCCAGGCCGGACAGGAGTTCAATGTCCATGCCATCAACCAGCGAAACTGCGCTTGCCGGGAGCATCGACTCGGCAACGTGGCCCGGGAAGCGGGGTGCGATCTTGACCAAGGCGTTGGACTCTTCCACACCTGCGGCCATGATGCCGCGGGGGCGGTCCTCGTAGAGGGAGTTTCCGGCGTTGATGTGGCCGTTGGCCAGCAGCGCTGACGCAATGGTGTCTCCCGGGTGGCCGGTGAATTCCTGGCCGTCCACCGTGAAGCGCCATGAGATGCTGCGATCGATGCGGCCGCCGGCAGCGAGGCGGGCGTTCTGGCTGCTCACTTCTGGGCTCCTTCCGGGGAGGTGGTTGTGGTGGGGGCGCCTGGGGCCAGGCCGGGTCCGCCGGCTTGGCCTTGTGCTGATTGGCCGGTGGTGTCCGGCCGCGGTGAGCCCATCGCGTAGATGGAGTGGATGTCATAGCTCACGGTGTCGCGGAGCATGTTGAACCACTGGCGGCAACCCGTGCTGTGGACCCAGCGCTCGGCGAAGGTGCCCTTGGTGTTCTCGCGGTAGAACAGGTATTCAGCCCACTCGCGGTCCGTGAGGTCGTTCGGGTTTTCCGGGTAGGGGACGTGTGCCTGTCCGCCGTAGTGGAATTCGGTTTCGTCGCGTGGCCCGCAGTTGGGGCATGAAATGAGGAGCATGTCCTTGCCTTCCTGTCTTAGTGGGCCACGGCTGCGGCGCCGTGTTCGTCGATGAGGGCACCGGTTTCGAAGCGTTCCAGTGCGAACGGGGCGTTGAGCTCGTGCGGTGCTCCCGTGGCGATGGTGTGGGCGAAGGTCAGGCCGGCTGCGGGGGTTCCCTTGAAGCCACCGGTTCCCCAGCCACAGTTGACGAACATGTTCTCCACCGGGGTCACGCCGACGATCGGGGAAGCGTCCAGCGTGGTGTCCACGATGCCGCCCCACGTACGGAGCACGTGTGCCCGGGCGAAGATCGGGAAGAGCTCCACGGCTGCTGCCATCTGCTCTTCGATCACGTGGAAGGAACCGCGCTGGCCGTAGCCGTTGTAGGAGTCGACGCCGGCACCCATGACCAGTTCGCCCTTGTGTGCCTGGGAGACGTACACGTGTACGTGGTTGGACATGACCACCGTCGGGTGGACGGGCTCGTGCAGTTCGGAGACCAATGCCTGCAGCGGGTGGGACTGGATCGGGAGGCGGAAACCGGCCATCTCGGCCAGGACCGAGCTGTGCCCTGCGGCTGCGAGGCCAACCTTTTCCGTGTTGATGGTGCCGCGGGTGGTCTTGACGCCGGTGACGCGGTTGCCGTCCTTGATGAAGCCGGTGACTTCACAGTTCTGGATGATGTCCACGCCCAGCTCGTCGCACTTGCGTGCGAAGGCCCAGGCGACGTGGTCGTGCTTGGCGATGCCTGCGCGCGGCTGGTACGTGGCGCCCATGACGGGGTAGCGGATGTTGTCGCTGATGTTCAGGATGGGGCAGAGTTCCTTGACCTGGTCCGGCTCGAGCCATTCGGCGTCCACACCGTTGAGGCGGTTGGCACCGACGCGCCGCATGCTTTCGCGGACATCACCCAGCGTGTGGGCGAGGTTCATGACACCGCGCTGGCTGAACAGGAAGTCGTACTCGAGTTCCTCGGGAAGGATTTCCCAGAGCTTGAGGGCGTGCTCGTAGATGGCGGCGCTCTCGTCCCAGAGGTAGTTGGAACGGATGATGGTGGTGTTGCGGGCCATGTTGCCACCGGCCAGCCAGCCCTTTTCCAGGATGGCGATGTTGGTCATGCCGTGGTTCTTCGCCAGGAAGTACGCGGTGGCGAGGCCGTGCCCGCCACCGCCGACGATCACTGCGTCGTACGACTTTTTCGGTTCCGGGTTGCGCCAGAGGAAGTCAGGGTGTTCGGGGAGGTGGTCGACACTCACTGGGCTGCTCCAATCATTTCTGCTTCAAGTGCGGATGCGGATCCGCTGGTGGAAAGGTGGGGGTAGAGCGGGAACTTCTCTGCCAGCGCCGTTACGCGGCTGCGGAGTTCGACGGCGGTCTGGTCACCCAGGGTGCCGCTGGCCGCCGAGGCGATCAACGCCGTCGCAATGATGTCTGCAACTTCGGTGAACTCTTCGGCGCCGAAACCGCGGGCGGCCAGTGCCGGGGTGCCGACCCGGAGGCCGGAGGAGACCATCGGCGGGCGGGGGTCGAACGGAACGGCGTTGCGGTTCACGGTGATGCCGATGTGGTGCAGGGCGTCTTCACCTTGCTGACCGTTGAGTTCGGAGTTGCGGAGGTCGACGAGGACCAGGTGCACGTCGGTACCGCCGCTGACGACGGAGATGCCGGCTGCTGCGACGTCTTCCTTGAGGAGGCGGTCAGCAATGATCTTGGAACCTTCAAGGACGCGCTCCTGGCGCTCTTTGAACTCGGGCTCCGCGGCAAACTTGAAGGCTACGGCCTTGGCCGCGATGACGTGTTCCAGCGGTCCGCCCTGCTGGCCGGGGAAGACGGCGGAGTTGACCTTCTTGGCGATGTCGGCGTCGTTGGTCAGGATCACGCCGCCGCGTGGGCCGCCCAAGGTCTTGTGAGTGGTGCTGGTGACAATGTGGGCGTGGGGGACGGGGCTCGGGTGCAGTCCCGTCGCTACCAGGCCGGCGAAGTGGGCCATGTCCACCATGAGGTAGGCGCCCACCAGGTCCGCGATGCGGCGGAACTCGGCGAAGTCCAGCTGGCGGGAGTAGGCGGACCAGCCGGCGACGATCAGCTGCGGCTTGTTCTCAACGGCCAGGCGCTCCACCTCGGCCATGTCCACCGTGTGGGTGTCCTCGCGGACGCCGTAGGGGACGACGTTGTAGAGCTTGCCGGAGAAGTTGATCCGCATGCCGTGGGTCAGGTGGCCGCCATGGGCGAGGTTGAGGCCCATGATGGTGTCGCCCGGCGTGATCAGGGCGTGCATTGCGGCAGCGTTGGCCTGTGCGCCGGAGTGCGGCTGGACGTTGGCGTATTCGGCGCCGAAGAGGGACTTCAGGCGGTCAATGGCGAGCTGTTCGATCACATCAACGTGTTCGCAGCCGCCGTAGTAGCGCTTGCCCGGGTAGCCCTCGGCGTACTTGTTGGTCAGCACCGAGCCCTGGGCCTCCATGACAGCGGTAGGGGCGAAGTTCTCTGAGGCGATCATTTCCAGCGTGGACTGCTGGCGGATCAGTTCCTGGGCGATCGCCTGATCAACCTCCGGGTCCGCCTGGGCGAGCGGGCGGATCAACGGTGCAACCATGGTGTTCTCCTTAGAAGTACGGGTAGTGGCTGACTGTTAGTCAACTAATATATTAGAACTGTTGCCATGGTATGTTGGAGATCACATAGTCGTCAACAGATCTGCTGAAAGTCCTCGTGCAGACTGGGGGGATACGGCGTTGGGAGAAGGCGATGAGCACAGCACTGGAAGCTTTGGAAACAGTCCCGCAGGGTACGTCCCTGGCGGATAACGCCTACCTGCTCCTCCGCGACAGGCTCATCATGCTGGACATCAAGCCCGGCGACCCCATCAACGACGGTCAGGTCGCTGCCGAACTCGGCATTGGTCGAACGCCTGTCCGTGAGGCCATCAAGCGACTTGAGAGCGACCACCTGGTCGTCTCCTACCCCCGCCGTGGCACCTTCGCCACCGGCGTGGACATCACCCAGCTCGCTGAAGTGTCCGAGATCCGCGAGCTCCTGGAGCCCCTCGCATCACGCAAGGCTGCCCGGATGGCCAGCCCAACCATGCGGTCCGAGTTGCGTGACGTCGCTGCCGCCATTCGAGATCTTGAGGGGCAGGATGCGTCCTCGGCCGAACTCATGCGCTACGACATCCAGGTGCACCGGCTCATTTACAAAGCCTCGGCCAATGCCCACCTCGAGGACGTCCTCATCCGCTACGACAACCTCGCGACCCGTATCTGGTGCCACATGCTTGAGAAGATGCCCTCTGTTTCGGGGCACATCTCCGAGCATGCAGAACTCCTGACAGCCATCGCCGACGGAGACGAAGAACTGGCCGCCAAGCTGGCCATGCACCACGTAGTGAGCTTCGAAGAGACCATCCGCAAGGTCCTCTGACCCTCTCTCACATCACCGCGTGTTTGGGGCGCACGCTCGCTCACGTCCCGCGTGTTTGGGGCGCACGCTCGCTCACGTTCCGCGTGTTTGGGGCGCACGCTCGCTCATGATCAGTCCTCCCCGCCAGGCTAAACGCGGCGTGTCAGGCCAACCCCGAATCCCCGTCATTCCGACGCCCCCTGCCAAATCGCTTGCGGTGGACGATATTTGCTAATCGACAGGCCCCAAGCCCGACGTCGGCACCCAGGCCGGGTGCCGA
>NZ_JBHVQI010000026.1:0-63312 GCF_042886835.1 Paenarthrobacter sp. NPDC057981 | reverse complement strand
CTTCCTCACGAAACGCGGCATCATATTTTCTTCTGGGCGTGGTCATCTGAAACGAATCTCCCATCAAGCTGTCTCAAAAAACCATACGACCGCAGACGCTCGGTCAGGTTCGGGTGGGGTGTGAGCGAGGGTTCGCCGCAAGCGGGTGGAATGTGAGCGAGGGTGGCTACAGGACCGGGAGTTCCCAGTCCACGGGCTCCGTGCCCTGTTCAATCAGCAACTCATTGGTCCGGCTGAACGGCTTGGACCCAAAGAAGCCCCTGGATGCCGACAACGGGCTGGGGTGCACTGAAACGATCGACGGTGCGTCCCCCAGCAGCGGCGCGACACCCTCGGCGTCCTTGCCCCACAGGATGGCGACCAGCGGCTTCCGGCGCCCCGCACCATCCGTACGGTTTACGACGGCGGTGACTGCCGCCGTCGTAATGGCCTCCCATCCTTTGCCGCGGTGGGCGCCGGCGTCGCGGGCCTCCACCGTGAGTACACGGTTCAGCAGCAGGACACCTTGCTCTGTCCACGCGCTGAGGTCGCCGTGGACGCGGGGCGGGAGACCCAGGTCGTCGTGGAGCTCGCGGTAGATGTTGGCCAGGCTGCGGGGGATGGGGCGGGTTTGGCGGGAGACGGAGAAGGAGAGCCCCACCGCGTGTCCCGGCGTCGGGTAGGGGTCCTGGCCCAGGAGCAGCACCTTGACCTCGGCCAGCGGTTGCCGAAAAGCGCGGAGCACGTTTCCCGAGGCAGGGAGGACGTGTTTTCCGTCCCCGGCCCGACGCGCGACGTACGCCAGGGCATCGCGGAGGTGCCCTTCCACAGGACGCATCGCCTCGGCCCAGTCGGGGGCCATCAGCTCCTCCAGGGGACGGTCAATCAGTGTGGCGAAGCCAGGATCAGCCTCGCCAGCGGGTTCAAGATCAAAGAGAGCATCCTCGCCAGTCACCCGGCCATTGTCTCCCGCGTGGCGGAGGCGGAGCGAATGACAGCGATGTTATTCGCCCGTAACATAGGGGTAGGACATTTTCCCCCAACAAGCGTCGAAGGAGTGTGCCGTGGCAGAACCAGCACCGGAACCAATGGCGCCGCAGGCTGACGGATTGGCCTTGGAAGACCTCGCGGCCGATACCCGGAGCGACTCGCCGCTGAGCGAGCGGGACCAGCAGATGTTGGCTCTGGAACGGCAGTGGTGGAAGTACGCCGGCGCGAAGGAGCAGGCCATCAGGGAGCTCTTCGATCTCTCCGCCACCCATTACTACCAGATCCTGAACGCGCTGATCGACACCGAGGACGCGTTGGCCCACGATCCCATGCTCGTGAAGAGATTGCGTAGACTACGTACGTCCCGCCAGCGGGCGCGGACAGCGCGGCGCTTGGGGTCGGACGCGTAATTCGGCAGGCTGATTTGTCAGCAGCAACCAGCAAGGACAACGCTTCACCATGACCAAATATGCCAGGGACGAATTCGACCAGGTCCCACAGAACACCTCCCGGCAGGGCGTTCACCGCGACAGCCAGGACGCCACGCGCCCCACATTGTGGCCTGTCCTGACCGTCGGAGCCGTGGCTTTGGTACTCGGCCTGGTGGCGTTCCTCATCCTCCCGAACCTCGGGATTGTCGCCCCCAGCGCGTCATCAAGCGTCACGACGCCGGCACCCCAGCAAACTTCGACGTCGCCTTCCGCTGCACCTTCAGCTTCGAGCAGCGCGCCCCCTGCCTCCAACGAGCCCAGTGCGCAGCCAACGCCGTCGACCACGCCATCATCGTCGCCCTCCAGCGCCCCGGTGGACAAGAGCGTTCCCGTCGCTGTCTACAACGGAACCGGCACCGCAGGCCTGGCAAGCAGGGTGGCCGGACTGGTGCAGGGTGGAGGTTGGACTCTCAGTACGGTAGCCAACTGGGGAGGCATTCCGCAGCAGACCTCCGTGATCTTCTATAACGCTCCAACCCAGAAAGCCAACGCCGAGGCTTTGGGCGCGCTTCTGGGCATCCAGTCGATCGTGGAGACCCCGGATGTGCAGCAGCCCCTGGTTGTAGTAGCGGGACCCGGCTACCAGTAACCGCGCGGCTCCCAGGCCCAAAAACCCAAACTCGGTTAAGCCTCAATAACAAAAGCGGCGCCCTGCCCATTGAGGGCAGCGCGCTGACAGTGACTGTGGTTACAGTGGATTAATTCCGGTCCGGAGATCCCGGCAACCTGTCTTGGCTACTGCGAAAGTGTGGGCATCATGGCATTGGGAACCGTCAAATGGTTCAACGCCGAAAAGGGCTACGGATTCATCACTGTGGATGACTCCGGTGACGACGTCTTCGTGCATTGGTCCGCTATCCAGATGGATGGCTTCCGCGCCCTGGAAGAGGGCCAGCGTGTTGAGTTCGAACTGGGTGAGGGCCAGAAGGGTCCGCAGGCCGAAGGCGTGCGCGTCGCCTGACGCTTTCACTGTTCGCCGGGCGGCCGTCAGCTCTCGGCTGAAACCCTCTGAGTGGGTGCCAAAAGTGGCGCCTCTGCTTGCACTCTCACCAGTCGAGTGCTAATTATTGATTTAGCACTCCTACGGTTCGACTGCTAATCCGTTCCGGCTACACCGGTAACGGAATGATGGTGGAACCGCTGGGGGACGAAGAAACACCTTGGTGGGGTGAGGTCCGGAGCGCGGGGCATACAGAGGCTGCACGCAAAAGACCGTCCGTCGCGGGCATCCCACCTGACAGGTACCTTCTTAACGACTGTCCCGAAAGGACTACCGCCGTTATGGCCAAGATCATTGCATTTGATGAAGAGGCACGCCGCGGCCTCGAGCGGGGCCTGAACACCCTCGCTGACGCCGTCAAGGTCACCCTCGGCCCGCGTGGACGCAACGTCGTCCTCGAAAAGAAGTGGGGCGCTCCCACGATCACCAACGATGGCGTTTCCATCGCCAAGGAGATCGAGCTGGACGACCCTTACGAGAAGATCGGTGCTGAGCTGGTCAAGGAAGTTGCCAAGAAGACGGATGACGTCGCTGGCGACGGTACCACCACTGCAACCGTTCTTGCCCAGGCACTGGTAAAGGAAGGCCTGCGCAACGTTGCCGCCGGCGCCGACCCGCTGTCCCTCAAGCGCGGTATCGAGAAGGCTGTTGAGGCAGTCATCAGCGAACTGCTGAACTCCGCCAAGGAAATCGAAACCAAGGAAGAGATCGCAGCCACGGCTTCCATCTCCGCCGGCGACCCGGAAATCGGCAGCCTGATCGCCGAAGCCCTGGACAAGGTGGGCAAGGAAGGCGTCATCACGGTTGAAGAGTCCAACACCTTTGGTCTGGAACTCGAGCTCACCGAGGGCATGCGCTTCGACAAGGGCTACATCTCCGCTTACTTCGTCACCGACGCAGAGCGCCAGGAAACGGTCCTCGAAGACCCGTACATCCTGATCGTCAACTCCAAGATCTCCAACGTGAAGGAACTCGTCACGGTACTGGAGAAGGTCATGCAGTCCAACAAGCCGCTGCTGATCATCGCCGAAGACATCGAGGGCGAGGCCTTGGCCACCCTGATTGTCAACAAGATCCGTGGCACCTTCAAGTCCGTTGCCGTCAAGGCTCCGGGCTTCGGTGACCGCCGCAAGGCACAGCTGGCCGACATCGCCATCCTCACCGGTGGCCAGGTCATCTCCGAAGAAGTTGGCCTCAAGCTCGAAAACGCCGGCCTGGACCTCCTTGGCACCGCCCGCAAGGTTGTTGTCACCAAGGACGAGACCACCATCGTTGAAGGTGCCGGCGACGCCGACGCCATCGCGGGCCGCGTCGCCCAGATCCGCGCCGAGATCGAGAACTCCGACTCCGACTACGACCGCGAGAAGCTGCAGGAGCGCCTGGCCAAGCTGGCCGGCGGCGTTGCAGTCATCAAGGCCGGTGCCGCAACCGAAGTTGAGCTCAAGGAACGCAAGCACCGCATTGAGGACGCCGTCCGCAACGCAAAGGCTGCCGTTGAAGAAGGCATCGTTGCCGGTGGTGGCGTTGCCCTCATCCAGGCCGGTGCCAAGGCATTCGCCAACCTGTCCCTCGAGAACGACGAAGCAACCGGCGCCAACATCGTCAAGGTTGCCATCGACGCTCCGCTGAAGCAGATCGCCTTCAACGCCGGCCTCGAGCCCGGCGTAGTGGTCGACAAGGTTCGCGGCCTGCCTTCGGGCCACGGCCTGAACGCTGCCACTGGCGTCTACGAAGACCTTCTGGCTGCTGGCGTGAACGACCCCGTAAAGGTCACCCGCTCGGCTCTCCAGAACGCGGCTTCCATTGCTGGTCTGTTCCTGACCACCGAGGCCGTAGTTGCCGACAAGCCTGAGAAGAACGCTCCGGCTGCCGGCGGCGACGACATGGGCGGCATGGGCGGCTTCTAAGCCACCCCGTTCTGCTGCGTTACGCATAGCAAGTACGACGGCGGTCCCCACCTTCTGGTTGGGGGCCGCCGTCGGCGTTTCGGCGAAGTGCCTGGGTCGCCGAACGAGTGCGAATACCTCCAATTCGTGGGGAAAATTACGGCGATTTCGCATGGTTCCCACGTTCTCGGTGGGCGCGGAGACAGCTCGAGTGTCGGTGGGGTCTGGCAGGATTAACGTATGACGATTATTGCTGCCGCCGATGGGTCCGCCCTCGGTAATCCTGGACCGGCCGGATGGGCCTGGTACGTTGATGACTCCTGCTGGCGCGCGGGAGGTTGGCCGCACGGAACCAACAACCAGGGTGAATTGATGGCTGTCCTGGACCTCTTCCGGTCCACAGCCCACGTGCCGCACGAAGAACTGCTGATCCTCTGCGACAGTCAATACGTCATCAACTGCGTTACCAAGTGGATGTCGGGCTGGAAGCGCAAGGGCTGGCGCAAGGCCGACGGGAAGCCTGTCCTGAACGTTGACATCCTCAAAGACATCGACCAGGCGATCGTGGGGCGTAAGTACACCTTCGAGTGGGTCAAGGGTCACGCGGGCCACGACCTCAACGAAGCTGCGGACGAGCGTGCACGCGCGGTGGCCTTGGCCTACCAGCAGGGCGTTGCCCCACGGACCGGCCCAGGCTTCCCGGGTGCCTTCGAGGGTACTGCCTCCACCGAAAGCGAGGCCTTGCTGGGTACGCCGGCCGCCCAGGCGGCGGTCCGGATCCCCGAGACAGTACCGGCGCCTGTGCGCCCGGACCGGAGCATCCGGCCTCACTTTGAACCCACACTTTTTGGTGAATCGGGCATCTTCGGCCAAGCCGATCTGTTCAGCGAGCTCGGCGATGACACCTCGGCCCCGGAACTTTCGGCGGAGGACACTGTGGTGGCCTTGGAACGCGAACTGTTGCGTCCTGACGTCAGGGCCGACATCGGCAGGATCGGAGTGCTGCTCCACCCGGACTTCGCGGAGATCGGCAGCTCGGGCCGCTACTGGACCCGTGACGCCATGATGATGGCCCTCGAGGAAGACCCGGGAGAAGCCACCGAACTCGAACTGCTGAGTGCCGACCGGCTCAGCGAAAACACCATCTTGCTGACGTACCGCAGCCTCAGCCACACGGGTTCAGCACTCAGGAGTTCCGTGTGGTCGCTGGACCGAGGCCAATGGCGGCTCCGGTTCCACCAAGGGACGCTGGAGAAGTAGGGAACGTAGCGCTGAGGCTTTGGAGCGCCGGGTATTAACCTGTAGGGCCGGACACACAGGGGGAAGGCAGCCGGCCCTACAGGAGTTCACAGGAGCTAATACATGAAGCGCTGCGTATTGCCCTGCTCAACCTCGGAGTAGCTTGTAGCTGCCGAGGACAGAGCCGTGGTGATTGAAGCCAACGATGCTTCAACCTTGCTTTGGGTGAGCGCCCATTCCACCACCAGGGCTTGAAAGTTCGTGGCCGCAGAACCCTTCCACGTAGCCTGCAGTTCCTCCAAGCCCCGGGTCATGGCGTGAACGTCCGAACTGATGCGGTCCACAGTTCCTTTGACGCTTGCCGACTTGAGCTGAAGCAACTCGGTATCAACGGAAATGACGCTCATGGGTGTTGCCTTTCGACGAAGATGTGCCGCTGAATGCGGTGATGCGTAACCAGTGCATTCAGCCTAGGCACCGTGTGTGCCGCCAGAAATGGCTCTTCATCGGTATGTGGACAAACGGTGCTATGTGGACAAGCAGTGCCCCGCAGGCAGCAGCATTAAGGGGAGGGCACCTCTGCCGGCTCATCGTGGAATGGCAGCCGTACTACCAAAGTGGCCCCGCCGCCGTCGGTCTCCCTGACCTGAACGGAACCACCGTGGGAACCCACAATCGCTGAAACGATCGCAAGGCCCAGGCCGCTGCCACCGGTTTCCCGGGTCCGTGACGTGTCAGCCCGGTAGAAGCGTTCAAAGATCTTGTTGGTTTCCGCCTCCGGAATGCCGGCCCCGTGATCGCGGATCTCAATCACGGAATCCTTGCCGGCCGGGGTATCGCGGACACCCACGGCGAGTTCGATCGGTGATCCTTCGGGCGTGTAGCGCAAGGCATTTCCCACCAGGTTTCCGATGACCTGGCGAAGTTTCGCCTCATCTCCCTGTACGGGCGCAGCGGAGGGGGAACCGCCGTCGAGACCCGTGAGCGTGATGGTGCGGTCCCCGGATGAGGCCCGGGTATCCACAACGGCGTCGTGCGCCAGGAGCTGAAGGTCTACCGGCTTGAGCTGCAGCGGCCGCTGTTCATCAAGCCGGGCCAGCAGGAGCAGGTCTTCCACCATGGAACCCATCCGCTTGGCTTCGCTCTCGATCCTCCCCATGGCCATGGCGACGTCTTCTTCGGTGGAGAGGGCGCCATGCCGGTAGAGCTCGGAGAAGCCTCGGATCGTCACCAGGGGAGTGCGGAGTTCGTGGGAAGCGTCAGCTGCGAAGCGGCGCATCCTGCCTTCGGATGCAGCGCGCGCAGCAAAGGAGGCTTCAATGTGGGCGAGCATGGCGTTGAGGGAACCGCCGAGGCGCCCGACCTCGGTGTGGGGGTTGTCCACTTCCACGCGACGGGACAGATCACCGGCCGCAATGGCCGCTGCGGTCTTTTCCACTTTCGCCAGGGGCCGGAAGGATCGCGCCACCGTCCAGGTGGCGATGAAGAAGGCCAGGACCAGGGTCAGGAGGCCAACGCCCACCACCACCAGAACAGCATGCTCCATGACTTTGTCCACGGGTGTCAGGGGCAGCCCGATGATGACCACGCCGTTTTGCCCGTTGGCAACAACGCCCACGGCGACAACCCGCCAGTTTGTCCCGGCAGTGCCCTTGACCTGGAACGGCGCATTGGCGCGCTGCTTTGCCTCCAGCGGGGTGATGTTGGCGATAGCGGGCCGGTCGCTCTGGCTGCCGCCGAACGGATACGGCGCGAGGTCCGGGACGTACAGCGTCAGTGAATAGTCCGTGGGAACAGCAGTGTCCGCAGGCGCAGCGCTGTTGGGTTCGGTCAGCCTGTCAAAGGACTGGCGGTCCTGGGCCAGGGCCACGGCGGCCTTGAGCTTGTCATCGACCTGGCCCTGCAGATAGCTCTTAACGAGCGTCAGGGTGCCCGCACCGGTTGCCGCCAGGGCAAGCAGGAGCAGGCACATGATGATGGCAACCAGCTGCGACCGCAGTGATGCCGACTTCCAGCGTTGCAGCAAGGTCAGCGCTTCTCTGCCGTCCGCAGCACGTAGCCCACGCCGCGCTTGGTCTGGATGAGGGCTGCGGCATCGGGGTCGATGTCCACCTTGCGTCGGAGATAGGAAATGTAGGACTCCACGATCGAGGCATCGCCGTTGAAGTCGTACTCCCACACGTGGTCCAGGATCTGGGCTTTGGACAACACACGGTTGGGGTTGAGCATGAGGTAACGGAGGAGCTTGAACTCCGTGGGGGAGAGCTCGATGACCGTGCCGGCACGGCGTACTTCGTGTGCGTCGTCGTCGAGTTCGAGGTCGTCAACGCGGATCACCGCGTCGTCGTCCTCAAGTGGCTGGGTGCGTCGAAGAACGGCCCGGATGCGTGCCACGACCTCGTCCAGGCTGAACGGCTTGGTGACGTAGTCATCGCCGCCCACTGTGAGGCCCGTGACCTTGTCCTCGGTATCGTCCTTGGCGGTCAGGAAGAGGACGGGGAAATGCTTGCCGGCTGCACGGAGGCGTCGCGTGACGGTGAAACCGTCCATGTCGGGAAGCATGACGTCCAGGACTGCCAGGTCCGGAGCATGAAGGTCGGCTGCTGCGAGGGCTTCGCGACCGTTGGCTGCGGCCACCACCTCGAAACCGGCGAAACGCAGCGACGTGGACAGAAGCTCGCGGATGTTGGGTTCGTCGTCAACCACGAGGAGCTTGGCTTCAGGACCGTTCTTTTTCATGACACCCATAGTGCTCCCAGAAACTGTGAGTTATCTGGATGCTGCATGTGAGGCTACTGCGTGCCGCCGCTACGCCGGACCTGCTTAAGCCCCCAGGACCAAGCCGAGTCCCAGCGCAACCATGGTCACGGCGATTCCACCGTCCAAAAACCGCCAGGACAATGGACGGGCAAAGAATCCGCGAAGGAAACGGGCACCGAACCCCAACGAACAGAACCACAGGATGCTGCCCACCATGGCTCCGGCTCCGAACCACCACTGCAACGGGCTCCCTTGGGCGCTGGCCAGGGAACCGAGGAGCGCGATGTCCAGGTAGACATGCGGGTTGAGCCAGGTGAGAGCCAGCACCGTGGTGACCGCTGCGGCAACACCTCCTTTGCCGCGGGGAGTCTCCGGCCCATTACCTTCCGTCAAGGACTGCGGGCGCATGGCGCGCCTGGCCGCCATGAGGCCGTAGGTCACCAAAAACGCGGCGCCCACATAGCGGAGGACGACGACGGCGGCAGGGGCTGCCGTAATGAGGGCACCGGTGCCAAGGACTCCGGCAGCGATGAGGACGGCGTCGGAGAGTGCGCACACCGCGACGATGGGCACAATGTGTTCGCCGCGGATGCCCTGACGGAGGACGAAAGCGTTCTGCGCACCGATGGCAACGATGAGGGCCAAGCCTGTAGCCAGGCCGAGGCCTGCTGAATGAAGGAAATCAAGGGAAGTCACTCTTCGAAATTACGGAGCCCCGCAGCTTTAGGCCAGCTAAAGATTTTCATCCCGCGTAAGCTGAGCTAATGGCACAATTCTCTTCCGAGCAGTTGCAGACGTTCGCCTCCGTCCTCTCCGAAGGCACTCTTGAGGCCGCCGCGCGCTTGCTGCACATCACGCCGTCGGCTGTGTCCCAACGGCTCAAAGCGCTGGAACAATCAACGGGCCGTGTCCTCCTGCAACGCAGCAACCCGGCACTGGCGACCGAGGCAGGAGAAGTGGTGCTTCGGCTGGCCAGGCAGATGGCCCAACTGGAAGCTGATGCTGCCAAAGAACTGGGCTTGCACGGGGACAGGCCCAGGCTGGCCGTGCCGATCGTGGTCAACGCCGACTCCTTGGCAGTGTGGTTCCTCAAGGCCCTGGCACAGGTTCCCGGCAACCTCAACGTGACGTTCGACCTCCACCGCGACGACGAACAACACTCCACGTCCCTGTTGCGGTCCGGAACCGTCATGGCGGCCGTCACAGCAACCCCGGACCCTGTCCAGGGTTGCCGGGTGGAAAGCCTTGGCACCATGCGGTATCTCCCGGTTGCGGCACCACACTTTGTGGACCGTTGGTTCCCTGACTTCCCCGAAGGGCTCGTTGGCGCGGCGCTCAATGCTGCTCCTACCGTGGACTTCGACCGCAAAGACACCTACCAATGGGCGTTCGTGCGGTCCCGCCTCCAAGCCGAGGGGAAATCCCTCCCTGAGAGGAAAGGCCCGCGCCACTATGTGCCGGCGTCTCAGGACTTTGGCGACGCCATCCGGCTGGGACTTGGCTGGGGCCTCATCCCCGAAGTTCAGTGCGGTCCGGACATCGCAGACGGACGACTTATCGAGTTGGCCCCGGCGCAGCCTTTCGACGTGCCGCTTTATTGGCAGCGCTGGCGTACAGCATCGTCGGTACTGGACACGCTCAGTGAGACCGTCCGTGAGGTGTCCGCGCAGTATCTGAGGGCACCGTGACGGGCTGAAAACCGAACACGCCCACCGATGCTTCCAAAAATGTCAGTGCCCGGTTCCACACTTAAACCATGGCAAACACAGCAGCTCCCGTCAGCATGTACCAGCACCAGAACTCCGAGGTCGAGTTCCATGTCACCTATCTGGACACGGACACAGGCCGGGTTCGCCGCGAAGACTTCCACGACCTCGCGTCGGCCGAACGTTTCGCCAGCGCCCAGCTCCGCGACGCCGACGCCTGGGCGGTGGTGGACCAGGTGAGCTCCACGTCCACGGACCGGATGGTTGCCTGATTCCAGGCCTATTCCGGTCGATTTCCCGCGTGGCCGCCGTGAACGAACGGGGATGACACGCCTTCGTATTTGAGCATCATCATCATGCCCTCCGCTGCATGATCGAGGTTGTGGCAATGATCCATCCAGATGCCCGGGTTGTCGGCGTGGAGCAGCACTTCCCAGACTTCGCCGGGCAGCACGTCCACGGTGTCAAGGACCAACGGTGACCCGTGCGGAGCCACGCCGTTCCTGCTGAGAACTTGAACGTGGTGGCCGTGTGGATGCATGGGATGGGGCTCGGCGGTCCGGTTCACCACTGTCATTTTCACCGTATCGCCCTCCGCCACCTCGATTGACGGAACAAGCGGGTAGGCGGCCCCGTTCACGGTGAATGCGTAGCGGGGCACTCCATCCACAAAACGGAACTGCCGGTCCAGCACCACTACCTCCTCCCTCGTGACAGGCATCGAGGCCGGCAGGGTTTCCCCTGAGGGCGCCTTGCCAATGGACCCAGCGGACGTTGGTTCGCCGTAGTCCAGCACGTCCAGCACAGGCATGGAGGCAAAAACGCCGGAGCTTGCCTTGCCGCCGGCCCCCGGGGTGGATCCCGGCGGCGCGATGACCACCACGGCATCGGCGGCGGCGTCCGAGCGCAGGGTCACAGGGGCGTCCGGCATGGTGAACGCGAGGTCCATCCGCCCGCCGGCTCCCAGCCGCACGAGCTTCCCCAAGACGTCCTGAGGTTCGTTGACGTCCGTGCCGTCCACGGCCACAGCTCTAAAGGAGGTACCTTCCAGCAAGTAACGCTGCGGCAAGGAGTCAGTGTTGACCAGCCGCACCCGCACGCTGGTGCCTGGGGCGTCCTGGTATCCACTGCTGCGGTCTGAGGAGCCCAGCAACCCCAGACCGCCGAGGTCGTGCCCCGCCACCACAAGGTCCGTGCCTGCACGGACTTCAACGGGATGGTGCACGACGAATGCGCCGTAGAGGCCCTTGCGGACCCCTTCGGCCGAATCCTGATGCGTGTGGTACCAGTAAGTACCAGTTTGTGCCGCCGTGAAGCGGTACGTCACGGACTGCCCCGGCATCACAGCGTCCTGCGTGGCCCCGGCGACTCCGTCCATGGCGTTGGGAACGTCGTATCCATGCCAATGCAGCGTCACGCCGGCGGCCACGTCCCGGTTCTTGAGAACCACCTCCACTACGTCGCCCAGCGTTGCTTCGATCGTTGGCCCGGGAAGGCTCCCGAAGGTCCACGCTTCCGTGGTCCGGCCGGACGGCAACGTTACTTGTTCAACGCGGGCGGTCAGTTCATAGTGCCGGACCACAGCGTCGGCGGGGGTGCTCCCCACCAGGCTGGTCACCGGCGTCGTGTCCGTCACCGTGCCGGTGCCGGCACCGTGGTGCCGTCCGACGGCGGCCGCGATCACCGCGCCGTTTCCGGAGCGGCTCCCAAGCCAGGCAAAAACCCCGGAACCGACTACCGTGCACACCATAAGCGCCGCCACGGCAGCAGCCGGTCGCCTGGCGCGGGGGCGGCCGGAAGCTGCAGGCTGTGCAAGGACGATCCCAGCAATCAGGACCGTCCCGGCCACCATGAACAGAAGCACTGCGACGCTCCAGGGCGTAGGGAACGGGCCCAGGACCAGGACCAATGCCAGTGAGGCCACGGCCGCCGCGGCTGCGGCCACCAGAGACATCACCGCCGTCCGTCGGGTTCGGCCAAGAGGCCATGGGGAGGTCCAGGAAAGTTTGGCGCCGGTGTTCCGCCTCCTCAGCAAGAACGGAACACCGGCCATCGCGGCCCAAGCCGCGGGGATGGCGGTCAGAGGCAGGTTGATGGTGATGCGTTCGCTGGCAAACCACCAACTGCCGGCCACCAAAGCGGGAAGCAGGGCATAGCGTGCCGCCGTCAAGGCGACGGCGGCACCCACCAACAACAACGCCAGATCGGTTCCGCGGCGCGGTCCTGGCTTGCGGTCAGTGCTCGAAACTACGGTCATCCATGCGGCAGCGATCCACGCTGCTGCCGCCAGGACGGACAACACCAAATCCAGCGCAAGCAGCTGCGAGGTATTCACAGCTGCCCGTGTTCAGGCTGTCCTGGGCGTGGCAGAAGCATCCGAAGCCTTGGGCGGTAGCGGCTGGGGATTGAGGGCCGCGGCGCGGGTACGGGTAAAGAGCCAATAGGACATGAAGATGATCAACAGCCCGGTCAGGGGGTGGATGGAAGCTACCCACGAACCAGAAGGCGTGATGAAGTCTTCCGAAGAGCCGGTTAGCATGCCGCCAATGATGAAGATGAACAACTGGACCCAGGAGAGCAGGAAGATTCCGGCGGCCAGCCAGATCGTCCGGGCACCCATCCTGGCAATGGCGGCCACAATGGCGGCGAGCAGTGCCGAGTAGCGCAGGACATACTGGCCGTTCATCACGTGGAAGACGCCCGCTTCACGCTGGGCTTCAATGGTGTTCTGGAAGTGGAAGTATCCTGCGAAAAACAGCTGTGCGAGTGCTGACAACAGGACGATTGCGGAAATGACCAAGAGGGCTTTGCGCATGGGGAATCCTCTGGGAAATAATCTCGGATTCTTCTAGGCCTGTGAACCGTCGGCGCCCTGGCTGCGGGCTTCCCCCACGGCCGGCGGCTGGCCGCCGGACTGCCTGGACCAGGGGCAGCCGCATCGGGCGGAGAGCTTCACTAGGAATCGTAAATTCGTTGGAGGGCAATAGCAAGGGTCCGCAGGTGCATTCCCCCGGCCAATCTACTGCTCCTGCCCTACGTCCTTGCCGATGTCCTTGGCATCCATGATGCGGTAGGCGTAACCCTGTTCGGCCAGGAACCGCTGGCGCTTGGCGGCAAAGTCCTGATCCAGGGTGTCCCTGGCGACCAAGGAGTAGAACCTGGCCGCGCGGCCGTCCTGCTTTGGCCTGAGCAGTCGGCCCAGCCGCTGGGCCTCTTCCTGGCGAGAGCCGAAGGAACCTGACACCTGGATGGCTACGGATGCTTCGGGGAGGTCGATGGAAAAGTTGGCCACCTTGGACACCACGAGAGTCTGGATCTCGCCTTTGCGGAACGCGTCAAAGAGCTTCTGCCGGGCCTTGACGCTGGTTTCGCCCTTGATGAGGGGTGCGTCCAAGCGCTCTGCAATTTCGTCCAGCTGGTCAATGTACTGTCCGATCACCAGCAATTGCTCGCCTTTGTGGACGGCAACCAGCTCTTCCACCAGCTTGGTCTTGGTCTCGGACGTTGCACAGAGGCGGTACTTGTCGGCGTCATCGGCCATCGCGTACGCCACGCGTTCGTCCCGGGGCAGGTCCACGCGGACTTCGACGCAGTCCGCGGGCGCGATGTAGCCCTGGGCTTCGATGTCCTTCCAGGGAGCGTCGTAGCGCTTGGGTCCAATGAGGCTGAAGACCTCGCCCTCCCGGCCGTCCTCACGGACAAGCGTTGCGGTGAGGCCAAGCCTGCGCCGGGCCTGCAGATCCGCTGTCATGCGGAAGATCGGGGCAGGCAACAGATGGACTTCGTCATAGATGATAAGTCCCCAGTCGTGCCCGTCCACGAGTTCCAGGTGCGGATACAGGCCGCCACGCTTGGTTGTCAGGACCTGGTAGGTGGCGATGGTGACCGGCCGGACTTCCTTGACGGAACCGGAGTACTCGCCGATTTCATCCTCCGTCAGGGAGGTCCTCTTGAGGAGCTCGTCCTTCCACTGCCGGGCGGAAACAGTGTTGGTCACCAGGATCAGGGTGGTGGTGGAGGACGTCGCCATTGCCGCCGCCCCCACCAGCGTTTTGCCCGCACCGCAAGGAAGGACGACGACGCCGCTGCCGCCGGCCCAGAAGTTCTCCGTGGCCAGCTTCTGGTACGGCCGCAGTTGCCAGCCGCTTTCGTCAAGCATGATGAGGTGCGGTTGCCCATCGACGTACCCGGCCAGGTCTTCTGCAGGCCAGCCGAGCTTGAGCAGCAGTTGCTTCAGTTGCCCCCGCTGGGAGGAGTGCACCACCACGGTTTCGCCGTCGATCCGCGGCCCGAGCAGGGGAGCAATCTTCTTTGCCCTGATGACTTCCTCCAGCACGGGGTAGTCATCGGTGCGCATCACCAGGCCGTGCTGGGGGTCCTTCTCCAACCGCAGGCGTCCGTAGCGGGACATGGTCTCTTCGATGTCGATCAGCAGGGCGTGCGGCACGGGGAACCGTGAGTACTTCAGAAGGGTGTCCAGCACTTGCTCGGCGTCCAGCCCCGCGGCGCGGGCATTCCATAAGCCCAACGGCGTGAGCCGGTAGCTGTGCATGTGTTCGGGGGCGCGCTCCAGTTCGGCGAAGGCGGCAATGGCATGCCGGGCTTCGGTGGCGAGCTCGTGGTCGACTTCCAACAGTATGGTCTTGTCACTTTGTACGATCAGCGGACCGTCGTTCACAGCCTGATCCTCACGTTCACAGTTGAATCCTCACTTGGGCACCCAGTGGGCGCGGTTTGGCGACCAGCGCTGTTGTCATGAACGCAGTTCTCCGGCGGGTTCCACATCGATGATCCGATGGATGGACAACACCCGTTCAGTGTCCTTGGCGGGGTCGAACACCCGTACGCGTCCACCGGAGACGGATACAGGAACAACCGTTTCGGTGTTCGCATTCCCCAGGCTGTCCACCACGTTCATGGTGACGGCCTGCTTGAGCCGGATGGCAGTCTGCAGGGTCTCAAGCCCCAGCTGAGTGGATGCTTCGCCCGTTGCCTCGGCCGGGACGGCACGATGCTGCCGAAGAACCACAAGCTGCGCCTCGACGTCGTCGTCCGGCGGAGCCGTCCGGGGCGCCGTATAGACAGGCCGCGCGCTCCCCGGCACCGCTGTGGTCCGTTTGAAACGAACGACGGCGGGTTCGGCGTCCTGCACGGCGGGTGAGAGGCCCAGCTCGCGCAGGACACGGGCCGTTTCCCGGGGGCTGGCCGATGACGTGAGCACGGTAGGGGCAATGCGCACCAGGCTCAAAACGGAGGTCCGGGCTTCCTCCAGGAGCTCGGAAATGGCAGATTCATCGTCGCTTTGAATGAAGCTGGCACTGGTCCCGACGCGTAGCCGGCCATGCCGGGACGCAGTGTCCTGGATGAGGTACGCCAGAGGCTGGGGCACGTCCGTCGCCGAGTGCTCACGGAGGAAGGCCAGCAGCGATTCCGCATCCTGTCCGGCGTCGAGGGCCCTGCGGATGGTGGTGGCGGAGAACCGGTAGATCGACGCCGGACCCTGCCCTTCGGCGTCGGCCATCAGCTGCAGCGTCCCGCTCAGCTCCGGCGCCAGGTAACCTGGGGCGACGGCTGTCAGGTCAGCCTGCAGCAGGATGTGGTTCACAGCGGCCGGGAGGTGTTCGCCAAGGATGGTCATGGCTGTTTCCGGCTGGGAAGCGGCGATGGCAGAGCCCAGCTGGGTCAGTGCGCCGGAACCCATCAGGCCCAGCAATGCTGCCTCTTCGAGAATGCCGCGCACCAGGGAGCTGAAGCGCCGCGACATCCTCGGCTGGGCCCATTCGGCCCGCTGCAGGACTGCCCTGGCATCGAGCACAGGAGCCTTGCCGTCCGGAGCTGCCGCCTCGACTGTCAGCTCGTTAAGAATCTCAAGGACTCTTCGCCGGACCACCGGGGCATCGGGCCGCTGCGCCTCGGCAGACAAAGCGTTGATGGTGGTGCCGGCAGCGCCATGATGGGCAGCAGAGGACGAAGGACCCGTGAGCGGCTGCCCTACCAACGACGGGGCGCGCTCGCTGGCCAGCCAGGCATTGACCAGCCACAACCACTGCTCCTGCCGGGGCAAGGTGAGCCATTCCAGGGATGGCGGCTGGATCCAGGTGGAACTGTCCACATCGAGCCGCAGGAGACCGGACAAAGCACAAATCTCGAGCAGGACCGCGGTCTCGTGCACTCCCAGGCGGACCGACTCAGCAAGGCGCCTCAGCTCCCTCACGCCGACCCCGCCGCTCCTGAGCGTGGACAGGGGCTGCTCGCGAACCGCGAACAGGAGCTCATTGGTCAAGCGCAACGTTTCGGCGATGGCGCCCATGGCGGCATTGCGGCGTAGCGCCGCGCTGGTGTGGCCCAGTTCCGGTACCGGCGGCGACAAAGTGAAATCGTCAATGATCGCACCGCCGCGCAACGCAAGACCCACGCTGTGGGGCAGCTCCACGTGGCCGGCATCCAGGGGCACCAGCAGGCCGCGAGCCAACAGCCAATCGATAGGCCCGACGTCGTGGCTTTCGTGACTCACGGACGCCCGCCGTTGGGCCTGGGGTACTGCGCCCATGGCCCAGCTGCCGAACTTGTCCAACAGACCAACCGTCCGCTCCGGAGCGGTGGACAGGATGGCGCGGAGGTTCTCCGGAGTGGAGGTCCAGCGTTGGAGTGCCAGTGCGGCATCCATGGGCGTGCTGGCCGGATGGATTCCGGCACCGCTCTGGTGCAGTTCGGCCACCAGGTGGACTACCCGCTGGGCGAATGCCGGCTGCGTGCGGACAAGTTCCGTGTAGCTCCTGCCCAGCCCAGCCGGGTAGATACCGATCACGTCCTTGAGGCTGCCCACCGGGAGATAGAAGCGTTGTCGCGAGGTGGCTGGTGGCGAGCCTTGGGGTGGGTCCGCCCGGTGGATCAGGGCCAGCTCCTGCAGCTTGGCGAGGATCGGGTCCAGGGCAGAAAGAGTGGACCCGGCAATGACCTTCTTCAAACCGGCCGCCGAGATGCTGTGCCCGGTGTCTGCATTCGTGCACAGGTGCAGGGTTTCGAGAACCTGCATTTCCGGCTTGTTCAGCCGTTCCAGCGCCCGCTGGACGCTGACCCGGGCGCTTGCCCGTGCAGCCAACGCGGCGAAGTCCGGCGCCATGGGGGAGATGAGGTCCGGTCGCGCGGCAAACAAAGCCCGCAGCGAGTTGTCGCTGCGCGCTTCCAGTTCCTTGCTGAGCGCGCGAATAAGGGACATCAATCCAACGTTACCGCCCCCGGGCCGCTCCTGCCCGTCCCCGGCAGGATGGTGCTACTGCCGGCGGCGTTGACGGACGGAGTCGAGCACCAGGACCACCGCGAGCAGGAAGGCCACAGGCAAGCCGTAGAGGGCAGCGGACGTAACCCAGACGGGCGCGGCGCCGCCGTTGTAGGCCACCGCGATGACTGCGGCCACAGCGGCCAGGGAAAGGACGGTGATGGCAGCGGCGACCATGATGAGGGGGCGGCGGTAACCCGGGGAAGTCATGGCATCAACGCTAGCAGCAGCCTGACGGGAGTGGACGGGTCGCGCACATGACGCAGTACGTTGCCGGTGCAGGGCGGGACAAAGCGGGAATAGGGGGTCCGGCAGGATAACCTTGAAGGAACAGACCAACACGGACCGGGTTGTCACCCTCGATCCCGCAGCTATCTGCGGATGCGGTAGCGGCCCGGCGTGTCTCCCACGCAAGAACGAAGAAGGTTGATTACGTGCCTACCGGCAAGGTCAAGTGGTATGACAAGGAAAAGGGCTTCGGCTTCCTCGCGGCTGAAGACGGCCAGGAAGTCTTCCTGCCCAAGACGTCCCTGCCCGCGGGTGTAACCGAGCTGAAGGCCGGTACCCGGGTGGAGTTCGGCGTGGCGGACGGTCGCCGCGGTGCACAGGCACTGGGCCTTCGCGTGCTGGAAAAGACCCCGTCCATCGCCAAGGCCAAGCGCATGAACGCCAAGGACCTTGCCCCGATGGTGCAGGACCTGGTCACCGTCCTGGACAACCTGTCCGGTTCCCTGTCTTCGGGCAAGTACCCCGATGGCAACAAGGCCAAGGCCATCAGCATGGCGCTGCGCAAGGTTGCCGACGAGCTGGAAGCCTAGGACTGCCATGACCTCGGAATCCGCACAGGAAACTACGCCGGCCACGGATGCCCTGGGTAACACCGGGGCTGGTCCTCGTGGTGCCCGCACTCCTGCCACCGGCGAAGCTTCCTCGCGGAAGCCTGCGGCCGCCAAGCCACGCGCCGGTCTGCCCATCTGGCGCACCGGCAAGCCGGATGCATTCCTGGCTGCCGCCGTCGATACTGCCCGAAAGGCAGTAGAGGGCATCGCAAATCCGGGGGAGGTGGGGGCACACCTGGGCGCCAAGTCGGAAGGCGACCGGATAGTCACCCACCTGTTCGAGTCCAAACTCGCTGGCTATGGTGGCTGGCAGTGGTATGCCGTGGTGACGCGTAACTCGCGCTCCAAGATCGTCACGGTGAGCGAGCTCGGCCTGCTGCCGTCCGAGGATTCCATCCTGGCTCCGGAATGGGTGCCGTGGGCCAAGCGCGTCCGCCCCGAGGACGAAACTCCGTTGGTTGAGGAAACCGAGGGTGACGTCTCAGAGGAGTCCGTGCAGGCTGCCGAGGACGAGGCCATCGGCCCCTCCGAAAACGAGGACGACGACGAACCGGAAGACTCCGAGGCAGAGGACGCGGCCGGGGACACTGACGAAGCCGGGGCTGAATAGGCACTGCGGAAACACTTCGCCGCCGCCGGAAGTTTCGGCGTCGAAAGCGGCTTGGCCGCGCCGGCATTAAACGAGGGAGCCGCCCGGGAATAACCCGGGCGGCTCCGTCCAACTCAGCGGGTTACTTCTTCAGTTCACCCACGACGTAGTCGATGCTGGCCAGGAGGGCGGACACATCGTCCGGTTCGATGGCCACAAACGTGGCGATGCGCAGCTGGTTGCGGCCGAGCTTGCGGTAGGGCTCGGTGTCCACCACGCCGTTGGCCCGCAGGACCTTGGCGATGGTGGCGGCGTCGATCGAGTCGTCGAAGTCGATGGTCGCAATGACGTTGGAACGGTCCTCAGCCTTGGCGACGAACGGCGTGGCGTACTCGGATGCTTCGGCCCAGGAGTAGATGCGGCTGGCTGAATCGGCCGTGCGCTTGCTGGCGAAGTCCAAACCACCGTTGCTGTTCAGCCACTGCACCTGCGCGTCCAGGGTCACCAGAGTGGACAGGGACGGGGTGTTGTACGTCTGGTTCAGCTTGGAGTTGTCGATGGCGGTCTGCAGGTTCAGGAAGTCCGGAATCCAGCGGTCGCTTGCGTTGATGCGGGCGGCGCGCTCCAGCGCGGCGGGGGAGAACAGACCAAGCCACAGTCCGCCGTCGGACGCGAAGTTCTTCTGCGGTGCGAAGTAGTAAACGTCCGCCTCCGCTACATCCACGTCCAGGCCGCCGGCGGCGGAGGTCGCGTCCACCAGGACGAGCGAACCTTCGTCGGCGCCCGCGACGCGCTTTACGGGAGCGGCGACGCCGGTGGAGGTTTCGTTCTGCGGCCAGGCGTAGGTGTCGACTCCTGCTTCTGCCTGTGCCACGGGGCGGGTGCCCGGTTCTGCCTTGAGGACGGACGAGGCATCAAGGAACGGAGCCTTGTTGGTGGCGGCAGCAAACTTGGAACCGAATTCGCCGAAGGAGAGGTGCTGGGCCTTCTTCTCCACCAGGCCGAATGCGGCGACGTCCCAGAATGCGGTGGAACCGCCGACGCCGAGCACGACTTCATAGCCCTCAGGAGCACGGAAGAACTGGCTCAGGCCCTCGCGGACGGAACCCACCAGGTTCTTGACCGGGGCCTGGCGGTGGGAGGTGCCAAGGATGGTCCTGGAAGCAGCAGACAAGGCCTCGACTTGCTCCGGGCGGACCTTGGACGGTCCGGCACCGAAGCGGCCGTCCTTGGGCAGCAGGTCGGCGGGAATGGTGATGCTGTTGTCGCTCACGGTGGCTCCAATGTGTATCGGTCAAAGATGGGAGGTGGCAGGTGGCATCAACTGCCCCTTCGACTCCCCAATTCTGCCTGACGAGGCGTGCGCGCAGGAACCTGCGGTTGTCATAGTCCGCCACGTGGAACGCGGACCGACCGGATGCGACTGGAATGCGACAGGGACACCGCGGAAAATTATCCGGAGTAATTCCAAATAAGCTAAGCTGGGAGCTGGCGTTCATGGGCGGCGGTGGCACCGCTTGCCCCGGCATGGGACGCGGTACGGTGGAGATTACGCAAGAAAACTGCGTTCGAGGAGAGCTGAGCTGGATGACGGATCTGATCGATACCACTGAGATGTATCTTCGGACCATTTTGGAGCTTGAAGAAGAAAACATTGTGGCGCTCAGGGCCCGTATTGCCGAACGGCTGCGGCACTCCGGCCCCACAGTCTCGCAGACCATCGGCCGCATGGAGCGCGATGGCCTGGTGATCGTCTCGAACGACCGCCACCTGGAACTGACCGAGGTTGGACGTAAACGCGCCACCGAAGTCATGCGCAAGCACCGTTTGGCCGAGCGTCTCCTGGCCGATGTCATCGGTCTCGACTGGGCCTACGTGCACGATGAAGCGTGCCGCTGGGAGCACGTGATGAGCGAACGCGTCGAACGCCGCCTCTACGAACTCCTTGAACACCCCACCGAGTCTCCTTATGGCAATCCGATTCCCGGACTGGAAGCGCTGGGCGGCCTGACCGGCCAGCAGTTCCCCAGGATCGACGTCAACCTCCTCCAGGCCATGGACGGTTACGCTTCGGATTCACGCGTGGTCATCACGAGGCTGGCCGAGCCCATCCAGGTTGAGCCCGAACTCCTGACCCAGTTGGACGAGGGCGGGATCCGTCCCGGAGCGCCGGTGTCCCTTGAGCGGGTTGGCGAATACATCTCGGTCCGTGTGCCCGGTATCGAAGGCGCCTTGGAGCTTCCGCCGGAAGTTGCCGCGCACGTCTTCGTCTCCCTCAACTGACCAGCCGCCTCCCGGCGTCGAAAATTCACGTGTCAAACCTCACTTTCGCGCTGCCCGCGCGCGTGTGACCTGCACTTTTTTGGAAAGAGTGATAAGGGGCCGCCGCCGCGGGCGCGTTTTCTGTTGATAACGAATTTATTACCGAGGGTCTTAATCCCCTATAGTTATCTACTAGCGCTGATACCAAAGCGTTACCTGATCCGGAGCCGAGCTCTGCCAGCGGATTGGGTGAACCACCACCACTGGCAGAGGCGGGGGAACCACAAGCGGCTGTCTAAAGAAGCAGCCTTGGGGTGAAGTCCGCAGCAGAAGTGCCCACTTACGCAAGTCTCCCTTGGGATACCTGTGTGCCGTGAGTGCTTTGTGCGGACCGGGTCTTTGAACTCTCTGACCCGAATCCGACAGCTAACTTCGCAGGCTTTTGAGAGAGGAACAGAGTTTGACATCGCAGAACGTCAGGGGCCGCCGCCGCGCGTCCGGCCCCGCTACTGAGCTGCGGCCAGCCCGCGTTGTATCGGAGATCCGGCCGCGCGACACCGAACGCCAGGTGCGCCGCCGTAAGAGCCCGATGCGCCAGGTTGCCGACTTTGCCGCAGCAAGTGGCGTCGGGCAGAAGGCCGGAGTTGCGCTTGCCGCCACCGGCCTTGTCCTGACTGTCGGGCTGCCGGCTACCAGCCCCGTCATGGCCACCTCGGAATCGGGCCAGACCGAATCCGCCCTCGCCGTTGGCGGGCCCGTGGGAAGCCAGCCCGAGGTTTCCGCGGCCGCATCGGCCAAAATCGACTTCAGCCGCGCGGCCGTCGCCACCGCCGCCGACCCCGATGGAAAGCTGAAGCAACTACTCAGCGCCCAGTCCGCCGGCAGCATCCAGCGGGCTTCTTCCCTGGGAACCCTGGGCAGCCCCCTTGACTCCCTGGTCACGGCATCGCCCTTCGGTTACCGCGTCAGCCCCCTGACCGGTGGCACGGGTGACTTCCACCGCGGGCAGGACTTCGTGGCCCAGTGCGGCACGGCCGTTCATGCTGCAGCCGCAGGCAAAGTGACCTTTGCCGGATGGCACGAATACGGCGGAGGCAACCGCGTTGTGGTGGACCACGGGAATGGCCTGGAGACCACGTACAACCACCTGTCCTCGTTCAACGTCCAGGTGGGCCAGACGGTCAACCGTGGCGACACCGTCGCCCTCAGCGGCACCACAGGCGCCTCCACCGGCTGCCACCTCCACTTCGAGGTCCAGGTCAACGGCGAAGTCGTCGACCCCATGGGCTGGCTCTAAGCCACCTGATGGTCTTCTCTCGCATTGATGACACCTCTCGTGACCTGAATGTGACATTCGCTTTCAATTGTTATAACGTTCAGAGCGCATCGGCTTTTTAGGGGGCCGATGCACTTGAGTGGATTGCCTAGCTCTGCCACCACTCGGGGTCCGTTCGCAAAAATCGTCTGGCAGGGGCGGGGGAACCACTTTTGGTCTTCGAATGAAGGCCTTGGGGTTAAGTCGCAAAGCTTCCCAGGAAGCAAAGCGGCCGGATGACTCCCATCCGAATCCGACAGCTCACCTCGCAGGCATTGGGAGAGGCTACCTACGTGTCATCACGCACTACCCCTGCGCGCCACCGCGCTGAAACGGTTCGTTCGAACCCGTTGAACACTCTTTCGAAGGCTGTTTCATCCAACGCCGGTACCGTAGGCCGCCAGGCCGCCGTGCTGGCAGCAGCCTCAGGCCTCGTCCTTACTGTCGGGCTGCCGGCCAATGCCGCTGACACCGACGTCACCACCTCGGAAGTTTCCAGCACCCAGCAGCTGGCTGCCACCGCAGTGGTCACTGCAGAGCCGACAGCCACCGTTTCCTTCGAGAGCCCGGTCGTGGCCACCAAGGAAGCCCCCAAGGTCGTCCAGCGGGCAGCCCAGGTAACCGAGCGCACCACCGAGGACGCCACGGCAGTCACGGCCAAGTCCTCCGAAACCAAGGATTCTGCTGCAAGCGCGGCCGCTTCAGGGCTTGCCGCCATCGCCTACACCGGAATCGGCTCCCCGTACGTGTGGGGCGGCACCACCCCCAACGGTTGGGACTGCTCCGGCTTCACCCAGTGGGTCTACGCGCAGGCCGGCATCAGCATTCCCCGCGTGAACGCGTGGACGGCAATGAAGCCCACCAGCACGCCCCAGCCCGGTGACCTCGTCATGCAGAACGGCGGAGCCCACGTGGGCATCTACGTCGGCAACGGCATGATGATCAGCGCTTTGAACCCCAGCCAGGGCACCCTGCTGCATTCCGTGGCTTCCACGGGCACGTCTTCGTTCTTCACCCTCCGCTAAAGAAACCGATTCGGGGCTGGCTGACGTACCCCTGCCAGCCGGCCCACTACCCGCAGGTACCCCAACTGCCTGCGGATACGAAAGAGAAAAACAATGACCAGTGCAAACAAAGTTGCACGGCACCGCGCTGAGGCCCCCAAGACCAGCTCGCTTGCCGTGATCGCCAAGGCCGTCAGCGTCAACGCCGGTGGCGTCGGCCGCCAGGCGGCAGTCATCGCCGCAGCTTCAGGTTTGGTCCTGACCAGCGGTATCGCTGCCAACGCTGCAGAATCGAACGTGGACCGCGAGTCGACGGCGACCGCCGCGCTCGACGTCCAGTCGGTAGCCCAGGCCACGATTGCCGCAGACTCCACGGTCGCCATTTCCTATGAGCGCCCTGTTGTCACCACTGTTGAAGCTCCCGCTCCCGTAGTGGAAGAGGCTCCGGCAAAGGTTGAGGCCAAGGCGTCCACGGCCACGGCCACCAACGCCACGCTGGCAGTCAACGCCGCAACCCCGGCCCCTGCCGCTCCAGCAGCCTCCAGCGGACTTGGCGCAGCCATTGCTGCCGCCGCTTACGCGCAGCTCGGTGTGACGCAGGACTGCACCATGCTGGTCACCAACTCCCTTGCTGCTGTTGGCATCCACTTCCACGACTGGCCGGCCGGCTACCTCTCCCTGGGCCGCACCGTCAGCGCAGCGGAAGCACAGCCAGGCGACCTCGCCTACTACGCCAACGGCGGTCTGGCCGGACAGGCCCACATCGCTGTTTACGTCGGCAACGGCATGGCAGTCCACGGTGGATGGAACGGATCCACCACGGCACTGTTCAGCGTCAACGTCGGCTCCGGACCGGTTTTCATCCGCGTCAACGGCTAGTCATTGACTTCCAGAAACACCCCGCAGGCAGTTGCCGGCGGGGTGTTCTGCTTTAACCGCGCATGAATTTTTGCAGACACTGTGAGCGAATCGACAAATAAATTCGTTGATACGGCATATAAGTGCTTACCCTTGTGTTGTCGATCCACAGCCCGTACATGCAGAGGGCAGCCGGCCCTCGTGCCCCTGACGGGTGCGGCCGTGAAGAGGTACGTGCATGCGCACACTCGTTCTGAATGCTGGATATGAACCGCTGGCGGTTATTACCTTCCGCCGGGCGCTGGTCCTTGTGCTCACTGGGAAAGCTAGCGTAGTGGCCGAAGGCGACGAGCCTGTCGTCGGGCCACAGGAGATTCTTGGACGCCCCTCCGTGATCCTCCTTAACCGCTACATCCGTCCCAAGTACAACAGGATCACTGCCGTGAGCCGCCGTGGGGTTCTTCGCCGCGACGGCCACCGTTGCGCCTATTGCGGGAAAACAGCCCACACCATAGACCACGTCCACCCCAAATCCAGGGGAGGCGCGGATTCCTGGGAAAACCTGGTTGCGGCGTGCTTGAAATGCAATAACGCCAAGAGCGACCACACACTGGCCGAAATGGGATGGAAACTCCGTTTCAAACCCGGTGTGCCCCAGGGGACCATGTGGCAGATCAAAGAACTCGAGAAACCTGCGCCGGACTGGGACCCGTTCCTGTTGCCGGAATCCGCTGCCTGATCGATTTCTGCTGAGCTACGGCCGTCCGGGTACTCTGGGCGGATGGAGTTCAACGCCGTGATTCTGGCGGGTGGCAGGGCCACCCGCCTCGGCGGCGTGCCCAAGCCGTCATTGAAGTACGACGGCGGCACCCTCCTCTCGCGTGCCCTCCAGACAGTGCGGGGTGCCACCGCCGTGGTTGTGGTGGGCCCCGACGTTGACGGTGACCCCCTGCCGGAACCGGTCTTGGTCGCGCGCGAGGAGCCCGCCTTTGCCGGGCCGGCGGCGGCGATTGCTGCAGGATTGGCCGCCTTGAAAACAAGGCCGCCCTCTGAATGGACACTGGTTCTGGCCTGCGACATGCCCAAAGCCTCGGAGGGGCTCGCCCGGCTATTCGAGGCACTTGAAGCGAATTCCTCGGTAGAAGGGGTGATGGCGGTATCCGTTGATGGCCGAAAGCAGCCCCTGTTGGGGGTCTACAGTACGGCTGCCCTGGAACGGGAAGTGGACGCGGCCTCGCACGGTCCGGGGTTAACGGACTCACCAGTGTTCAAGCTGCTTGCTAGGCTGAACCTGCTGGACGTCGGCGTCCCGGCAGGGTCCACGGATGACGTGGATACGTGGGAAGACGCGGCGGCCCTGGGTATTGACTATGAGTTGGAGGCGAACGTGAAGAGCCAGGAAGAGACCCTCGAGGATTGGTGCCGCACGTTGCTGCAGGCTTTTGAGCTCGAGGGCGTGGAAGTGGACATCAACGAGGTACTGGCTGTGGCCGGAGTGGCCGCGCATTCCGTGGTCCGCCCGGCAGCCCCGCTCACTACCTTCATCGCCGGTTATGCCGCCGGCATGGCCCGTGGCATCGGCCAGGCCAGCGACGACGCCTCCATGAACGCAGCCTTGGACTTGGCCCGGAAAATAGCCAAGGAGTACTCGGAGACCGGGACTGACGCAGAATGACGGAGGCCCCGCGCGAGGGCCATCATGCGGCACACACATGGCAGGAAGCCCGGCAGCGCGCGTTCGACGTTGCCACGCCCATACCGGCGGGTCCGGTCCCGCTGAAGGCCGCGCTTGGCCGGACCTTGGCTGCAGACGCCTTGGCCGTTCAGGACATGCCGCATTACGCTTCCTCTGCCATGGACGGCTGGGCAGTCAACGGAAGCGGCCCATGGATCCTCAGCGGGCCCGGCCAGCGACTGGCGCCCCATCAGGCGAGCCCGATCTTCACCGGCGGCCTGATACCTCCCGGCGCCAAGGCTGTGCTGCGCAGCGAAAGTGGCGTCATCACCACGGACGACGACGGCCTGCCGCTTCTCGCGCTCGGCGGAACCGCCAAGCCGGGTGAGCCGCGCAACGGCCAACATATCCGTAAAGCGGCGGAAGAGGCCGCAGTGGGGGAGGTCCTGCTTAAGGCCGGAACCGTGGTAAATCCGGCACACATTGCCCTGGCTGCCCTCGCAGGCCTGGACCACCTGGACGCTGTGGGCAAACCCCTGGTCCGGTTCCTCTTGACCGGATCCGAGGTAGTGGAGCGCGGGGTTCCACAGGCTGGGCAAGTACGTGACACCTTCGGACCGCAATTGGGCCCAGTGGTTGAACTCCTGGGCGGCATAGCGGGGGAGCAGCTCCGGGTAGGCGACAGCTACGAGGAGTGGCTGGCCGCGCTCCAAGACACGGAACCGGCGCCTGGCGAACCGGACGCAGAAGCGGAGCCGCCTGCCGACGTCGTTATTACCACCGGGGGGACCGGCCGCTCCGGTACGGACCATTTCCGGAAGGCGGTGGCCGAACTTGGCGGCCGGCTGCTGATCGACGGCATCGCGATGCGGCCGGGGCACCCAGCCGTATTGGCAGAGTTGCCGGATGGCCGTTTCGTGGTGGGACTGCCGGGCAACCCGTTGGCGGCCATGATGGCCTTGTTCACCATCGGGGCACCTTTGCTTGCGGCGCTGGGGCACCGGCAGCTGGGCGAGGTGGGAGAGGTTCCCTGTGGCACCACCATCGACACGGAGCCCGGACGGACGCGGCTGATGCCGTTCAAGCTGGTGTACGGCCTGGCATCGCCGGCCCAGCATACGGGACCGGGCATGATGCGTGGGCTCGCCGGTGCGGACGGAGTGATGGTGGTTCCGCCGCATGGAGTCCAGCTGGGTGAACCTGTCCAGGCTTTCCCCTTGCCCTGGGGGAGGGCGTTGCCCGTGCCCAAATCCCCCGAGGACAAGCCCCGGAAAACGGCCGCGCGCCCGCAGCGGAAGCCGTCGTCGGGACCTGTGGACTGGAGCGGACTGGACGCCTGAGCGCGAGGCGGCTGCAGTGTTACTTGTGGCGAAAACCAGCGGCTGCAAGGTGCAATGATGGACTCATGAACAGGCATGCTCCCGAACAGGACATCAATGAAGATGACCTGCAGATCCACCCGCCCAAACGAGCCGCGGCAGGAGTCAAAGCCGTCACAGTGGCCCTCGAACGCGGATACGCCCAAGCCGGAGTAGCCCGCACTGTCCGTTCCATGCTGAGGGTCAACCAGCGTGATGGTTTCGACTGCCCGGGCTGCGCGTGGCCGGAGTCCATCACCGGACGGCGGAGCCCCGCGGAGTTCTGCGAGAACGGTGCCAAGGCCATCGCCGAAGAAAGCACTACGCGCACTGTTGGCTCACAATTTTGGGCCGACCACTCCATCGCCGAGCTTGAAGGCAAAACTGAATACTGGCTGGGAAGCCAGGGCCGCATCTCGGAGCCCGTGGTGATCCGGCCCGGGGACACGCACTATTCACCGATCAGCTGGACGGAAGCTTTCGCGCTGATCGGGGAACACATCAACGCCTCCACCCCGGATAAGTGCGTGTTCTACACCTCGGGCCGGACAGCCAACGAGACCGCCTTCATGTACCAGCTGTTCGCGCGCAGCCTGGGCACCAACAACCTGCCGGACTGTTCCAACATGTGCCATGAGTCCTCGGGAAGTGCGCTGAACCCCACCATCGGAATCGGCAAGGGCACCGTTTCCCTTGAGGACATCCACCACTCCCAGCTGGTGCTGGTGGTAGGCCAGAACCCGGGAACCAACCATCCGCGCATGTTGTCCGCCCTGCGCGACTGCAAAAACAACGGCGGCAAGGTGGTGGCCGTCAATCCTCTCCCTGAAGCGGGACTGCTGAACTTCAAGGACCCCCAGTCGCTCAATGGCGTGATCGGTGGCGGGACCACCATCGCCGACGAGTTCCTGCAGATCAAGGTCGGAGGTGACCTGGCGCTGTTCCAGGCACTTGGCCACCTGCTCCTGGAGGAAGAGAAACTCAACCCGGGGACCGTCGTCGACCATTCCTTTATCGAAAGCCAGACCGAAGGCTTTGACGCCTACCGGCAAGCGCGTTCGGTGCTGGACTGGGAGCAAACGGAACGGGCAACGGGCCTGTCGCGTGCAGAGATCACCAAGGTGGGCTCCATGATGGCGGCCTCCAAGGCCACCATCATCTGCTGGGCTCTCGGATTGACGCAGCAGCCGCACTCGGTGGACACACTCCGGGAGATCATCAACCTGCTGTTGCTGCAGGGCAACTTCGGCAAGCGCGGCGCCGGGGCTTGTCCGGTCCGGGGCCACTCGAATGTCCAGGGTGACCGGACCATGGGTATCTGGGAAAAGCCCAAGGAATCCTTCCTTGCCGCACTGGACAGGGAATTCGGCTTCTCCATGCCGCGGGACCACGGCTACGACTCAGTGGAAACCCAGCACGCCCTGGAAAAGGGCGAGGTGGATGTCTTTGTCTCCATGGGCGGAAACTTCGCAGCCGCAGGCTCGGATACTGCGGCGTTGGAAGAAGGCCTGAAAAAAGCGGGCCTGACCGTTCACATCTCCACCAAACCCAACCGTGCCCACATTGTCCATGGCAAGACCTCGCTGATCCTGCCAACCCTTGGCCGCACGGACATGGACGACAAACACCCCAAGGGCAAGCAGTTCCTCTCCGTGGAAGACTCCATGTCCGTCATCCACAAGACGCAGGGCCGGTTGGAACCGGTGTCCGAGCACCTGCTCAGTGAACCGGTGATCGTGGCCCGCATGGCGCAGGCAACCTTGGGCGGGAACCACAGCGTGGATTGGCGTGCCATGGCCGAGGATTATGACGTGATCCGGGACCACATTTCGCGCGTGATCCCCGGCTTTGAGGACTTCAACGCCCGCATCCGTACCAAGAACGGGTTCGTGCTGCCCAACCCGCCCCGGGATACCCGGACATTCGCCACGGACATCGGCAAGGGCCGCTTCTCCGTGCGGCCGCTGGAGTACCTGGAGGCTCCCGAGGGGCACCTGATCCTGCAGACGATGCGCAGCCATGACCAGTACAACACCACGTTCTACGGCTTGGATGACCGGTACCGGGGGGTCTCGGACGGACGTCGCGTCATTCTGGTCCACCCAGAGGACCTGACGGAACTCGGATTCCAGGATCGCGAACTGGTGGACGTTGTTTCCACGTTCTCCGGGTCGGAGCGGCGGGCCAACAAGTTCCGGCTTATCGGGTATCCAACGGCCAAGGGATGCGCCGCGGCGTACTTCCCCGAGGCAAATGCGTTGGTGCACCGGGAGCTCGTGGCCCGGGAGTCCAACACCCCCGGGTATAAGGCCATGACTGTTCGATTTGTGAGGCACGAGGAGGTCGGTTCCTGACATGGGACGTGTGACGCAGCGCCGCAAGGTGCACAAGTTTGTCCTGGATGGCTCGCCCCAGGCATTGGAGCATCCAGTCCGCTTCAAGGAAGACGTCCTGGCGGTGGAGGAGCCCCTGGAAATCCGGCTCGGCGACATGTCGTTTTCGGTGACCATGAGGACCCCGGGGGACGACTTTGACCTGGTGGCGGGGTTCCTTGTCTCTGAGGGCATCATCTGGGAGCCTTCCCAGCTGATTTCAGAGCGTTTTTGCTCGGGGGAGGACGAGAATGGGGTACAGACTTTCAACGTCGTGGATGCCCAGCTCCGCCCCGATGTCGTTCGCCCTGACACGGGCAGGAATGTCTACACCTCCAGTTCGTGCGGCATCTGTGGCACGGATTCCATCGAGGCCGTCCGTAAGTCGTCACACCACAGCCCCAACGAAGACGACGTCACCCTTCCCGTGGCTGCCCTCGCCGCGCTGCCTGACCGCCTCCGTGAGGCGCAGGCCGTCTTCGACAAGACCGGCGGTGTCCATGCTGCCGGACTTTTCAAAATTCACGACGACGGCAGCACCGAACTGCTCTGCCTCCGGGAAGACGTCGGCCGGCATAACGCGGTGGACAAGGTGGTGGGCTGGGCCTTGCGCTCCGGCAAGCTGCCCCTGCGCGGTACGGTACTCCAGGTTTCGGGGCGGGCATCTTTTGAGCTGGTGCAGAAAGCTGCCATGGCCGGAATCCCGGTGCTGGCTGCCGTCAGCGCGCCCTCCAGCCTGGCGGCAGAGCTGGCTGCGGAATCCGGCATCACGCTGGTTGGCTTCAGCCGGGGCGCGAGCCTGAATGTGTACGCCGGCCGCGAAAGGATCGTGGAGCAGGGGGCATAGTGTTGCTCGTGCAAGCGATATCCTCAGGTCACTTGGCTATTGACCGTGAACGCCGTAGATTTTATCCATCGATTGGAAACGCGGCGACAACCACGACGCCGTCCTCGCCCGGCACGCCGGCGCCCGGTCATCAAGCCTTGCCACCCAGTCACCGCCAAAAGGGGAATTAATTGCACGACGACCGCCGGATCACTGAACAGCGTCTCGATCGATTCGTTCGGGACCGCATTCTTCCGGCCATTTACGGCAGGGCAATACCGCTGCAACTGAGCAGTTGGGATGCTCCGGGCGAGCCCGTCCCTGCCGCAGAAGCGATGCGCCAGCTGTTCACTCCGCAGGAGCCGGGCGCGCCATGGGGCAAGGCATGGAGCACCAAGTGGTTGCGCCTGCAGGGTGAGGTTCCGCAGGACTGGGGCATGTCCGATTCCACGGCCGTGGAGATCATCGTGGACCTCGGTTTCAACAGCGACGTCCCCGGGTTCCAGTGCGAGGGAACCGCCTGGCGGGCCGATGGCAGCATCATCAAGGCTATTTCTCCCCGGAACTACCACGTCCCCCTCAAGCTTCTGGGTGGCGGGCTCTCGGTCGATTTCTATGTGGAGGCCGCGGCCAACCCGGATGTCGCGCAGGGCTGGTCCTTTGCCCCAACGCCGCTGGGGGACAAGGCTACTTCGGGAGACGAGCCGCGCTATCGCCTTGGCCGCATAGCCATTGCCGAACTGAACGAAACCGTCTGGGAGCTCAACCAGGACATCTGGACCCTCAGCGGCTTGATGCATGAACTGCCCATGGAACTGCCGCGGCGCCACGAGATTCTCCGTTCACTCGAGCGCATGCTGGACATCATGGACCCGGACGACGTCGCGGGAACCGCCGCCGCCGGCCGCGAAGCACTGCGGGAGGTCCTGGCCCGACCCGCGTACGCCTCCGCCCACGAACTCCTGGCTACAGGCCATGCCCACATCGATTCCGCCTGGCTCTGGCCGGTCCGTGAAACCATCCGCAAGTGCGCCAGGACCTTCTCCAACGTGGTGGCACTCATGGATGAGGACCCGGAGTTTGTCTTTTCTTGCTCTTCCGCGCAGCAAATGGCGTGGATGAAGGAATTCTTCCCGGAGCTTTTCGTCCGCATCCGGGAAAAGGTCAAGGCCGGCCAGTTCGTGCCCGTCGGCGGTATGTGGGTGGAATCGGACACCAACATGCCCGGCGGGGAAGCCATGGCACGCCAGTTCGTGGAAGGCAAGAGCTTCTTCCTCAAAGAGTTCGACATCGAATGCGAGGAAGCCTGGCTCCCGGATTCCTTCGGCTACTCGGGGGCCATCCCGCAGATCGTCAAGGAAGCCGGTTCGCGATGGTTCCTGACCCAGAAAATCTCGTGGAACAAAGTCAATCGCATGCCCCATCACACGTTCACGTGGGAGGGCATCGACGGCACCCGCTTGTTCACGCACTTCCCGCCGGTGGATACGTACAACGCTGAGCTTCACGGCCGGGAACTGGCGCATGCGGAGCGAAACTACCGCGATCACGGCCGGGGCACGATGTCGTTGGTGCCGTTCGGATATGGCGACGGCGGTGGCGGACCCACGCGCGAAATGGTGGCTGCCGCACACCGAACCGCAGACCTGGAAGGCTCGCCGAAGGTCCGTATGGGCACAGCCAGGGACTTTTTCACCAAGGCTGAGGCCGAGTACAGCAACCTTCCTGTCTGGGTGGGGGAGATGTACTTGGAGATGCACCGAGGGACATACACCAGCCAAGCCAAGACCAAGCAGGGAAACCGGCGCAGCGAGCACCTGCTGCGTGAGGCAGAGTTGTGGTGCTCCACTGCGGCGGTCCGCCTTGGCAGCGACTACACGTATCCCCGGGACGAATTGAAGCGGTTGTGGCAGCTGGTGCTCCTGCAGCAGTTCCATGACATCCTTCCGGGCAGTTCCATCGCGTGGGTCCACCAGGATGCCGAGCGGAACTACGAGGCAATCTCCCGCGAGCTCGAGCAGATCATTGCGCAGGCAGCACACGCGCTGGTGGGGGAGGGCAGTACCGAATTCCTCCTGAACGCCGCTCCGCATCAGCGCAGCGGGGTTCCTGCCTTGGGCGTCGCCGAGACCAGCCAGCCCGGGTCCGGCGTCCAGGTGGAGCACTCCGAAGGCGGTTTCGTGGTGGACAACGGACTGATCCGGGTTGTGGTGAATGCGAACGGCCTCCTGACCTCCGTTATGGACCACGCCAGCGGCAGGGAGGCTATCGCCCCCGGGCAGGCCGGCAACCTGCTTGAGCTGTTCCGTGACACTCCCAACGAGTGGGATGCCTGGGACATCGAGGAGTTCTACCGCCGCAACGTCACCCCGTTGACCGAAGCGGAAGCCATCGATCTCGAGCGGACCGCGGCCGGCGTCGTCGTGCTGATTAAGCGCACGGTGGGCGCATCGACCATCACCCAGCGCCTGACGCTCGACGCCGGAGCAACCTCCCTGGGGATCGCCACCACGGTCGATTGGCAGGAACGCGAGAAGATGCTCAAGATCGCCTTCCCGCTGGATGTCCGCGCCGACCGCTCCGCCTCGGAGACGCAGTTCGGCCACGTGTTCCGGCCCACCCACACCAATACGTCCTGGGAAGCGGCGAAGTTCGAAATCTGTGCCCACCGGTGGATCCACGTTGCTGAACCGGGCTACGGCGTAGCCATCAGCAACGCCTCCAGCTACGGACACGACGTCACCAGGGCGGTCCGCCAGGACGGTGGAACGACGACGACGGTCCGCACCTCGCTGCTGCGCTCGGCCCGTTTCCCGGATCCGGAAGCGGATCGGGGCGAACACACCCTGGAGTTGTCCATCAGGCCGGGGGCGGCGATAGCCGACGCCGTGGAGGAGGGGTACCGGACCAACCTCAAGCCGCGTTTTGTCTCCGGCGGGCACGGTGTCGATCCGTTGGTTTCGGTGTCCAACCCGGGAATTGTGGTGGAGGCTGTGAAACTGGCCGGAGACGGCTCCGGTGATGTTGTGGTGAGGCTCTACGAATCCCTGGGAGAGCGCTCAGCTGCCCTGGTGAAGCCCGGCTTTGACGCTACGGGTGCCACTGCTACGGACCTGTTGGAACGCGTCACGGAGACTCCCGGGGTCACCGTGCAGGACGATTCCACCGTCAGCCTGGTGCTCCGCCCGTTCCAGTTGGTTACGCTGCGCTTCGCGCGATAGCGCCAGGATACGGGCGGACGTCACCAGCTCAGACGTCGTGCTGGAGCCGCTTCACGAAGAGCTTGGTCCGCTCCTGCCGGGGCGCCCGCAGCACCTCGGCAGCCGGGCCCCGTTCGACCACAACGCCGCCATCCATGAAGATGACCTCGTCCGCCACGTGCTGGGCGAACGCGAGCTCGTGGGTCACGATCACCATGGTCCAGCCTTCTTCCGCCAGCTCCTTGATGACACCCAGGACATCGCCCACCAGCTCGGGATCCAGGGCTGATGTGGGCTCGTCGAACAACAGGAGCTGGGGTTTCAGGGCCAGCGCCCGGACGATGCCCACGCGCTGCTGTTGGCCGCCGGAGAGCTCGAAGGGATAAGCGTCGCGTTTGTCAGCCAGACCCACACGCTCCAGCAGGCGCTCGGCCTCGGCGATGGCTTCGGCCTTGGGGCGCTTCTGGACCTGAACAGGCCCCTCGATGATGTTCTTGAGCACCGTCATGTGCGGGAACAGGTTGTAGTGCTGGAAAACCATGGCGCTGCGGTCGCGCAGTGCGGCGATGTCCCTCTTGCCCACCTTGGTCCCGAAATTGATGGCAAGACCGCGTGAGGTATCGCTGCCCCCGAAGGTGACCGTACCGCCGTCGGGAATTTCCAAGCCGTTGAGCGAGCGCAGGACCGTGGTTTTTCCTGAGCCGGAGGGCCCGATCAGGGCCACTACTTGTCCACGGCGGATATCGATGTCGATGTCCCGCAAAACGGTGTTGCTGCCGAAGGACTTGGCGAGGTTCCGTGCCTCCAGGACCATGTTCGACGGATCAGTGGGCGACATAGCGGTCCAATCTCCTTTCCACCGCGGACTGCGCTGTGGAAAGGACCAGGCAGATGACCCAGTAGACCAGGGCTGCCTGCAGGTACAGGGCCATGAACTCCTGGCTGAAAGCAGCGATCTGCTGGGCATTCCGGAACAGTTCGGTGACCAGGATCAGTGATGCAAGGGACGTGTCCTTCACCAGTGAGATGAAGGTGTTGGACAACGGAGGAACGGAGACCCGGGCAGCCTGCGGGAGGATGATCCGCACCAGGGTCTGCCGGTTGGACATGCCGATGGTGTGCCCGGCTTCCCACTGCCCCTTGGGCACGGACAGGATGGCGGCCCGGATGATCTCAGCCGCGTAACCGCCCACGTTCAAGGAGAACGCGATGACCGCACTGGGCCAGGGATCAAGCTTTACTCCAACGCTGGGCAGGCCGTAGAAGATCACGAAAAGCTGCACCAACAGGGGAGTTCCGCGAATGATTGACACATAGAAACGGCCGATTCCCGAGAGCACGACGTTGGGACTCAACCGCAGCAAGGCCACGAACAAGGCAAGCACCAGCCCGAAGGCGAAGGACATCAGAGTGAGCGGAATGGTTCCGGTCACGGCCCCGGTGATGAGCGGCCCGAAGGAACTCCAGACGAGGTCCCAGTTCATCTATTTGGTGACGTCCGCGCCGAAGTACTTGTCCGAGATCTTCGCCAGCGTTCCGTCCGCACGGAGGTCTTCCAAAGCCTTGTCCACGGCCTTGGTGAGCTCAGTGGAGCCCTTGCGGAAGACCAACGCGCTTTCTGTCTTGTCCGGCGCCTCTGCCGCGACCTTCAGGCCCGAGTCGGGAGTGGTCTTGGCATAGTCCAGGTAGGTGAGTTTGTCGTTCACCGTGGCGTCGACGCGTCCCTGCTGGACCAAGGTGACGGACTGCGCCCAGCCTTCAACGGCCTGGACATTGGCGCCGGCTTCAACGGCCATCTTGTAGAAGTTGCTGGTCAGGGACTGCGCGGTGGTCTTGCCCTTGAGGTCGGCGAAGCTGTTGATGCTGGAGTTGTCCGACTTGGTGACCACTACGCCGGTGGAGATGGTGTAGGGGCTGGAGAACTCGTACTTGGCCTTGCGCTCATCGTTGATGGAGATCTGGTTGGCGATGGTGTCGAAGCGCTTGGAATCGAGGCCCGCGAAGATGCCGTCGAACTGGGTCTCCTGGAAGGACGCTTTGACGCCGAGCTTTTCGGCCACAGCCTTGGCGATCTCGACGTCGAATCCGGTGAGGTCGCCTGCGCCCTCGGCATGGAAGCTGAACGGGCGGTAGGTACCCTCGGTGGCGATGACCAATTCGCCCTTGGACTTCACGTCGGACAGGGACGTGTCCCCGCCGGACTGCGCCGGTGCTGATCCTCCGCCGCAGGCCGAAAGGGCAAGGGCAGCGGAAGCCAGGGTGGCGGCAAGGACGGATCGACGGGTGCGGAGGCTGTTCATGGAGCCATCTTAGTCACGCGAGGGGAACGGTTCTGCGGTGGACACCTATGCCGGGCGAATGTGGCGTTAAAAAGGCTGAGTGGGGGCGGTCCCCAACAGCCCGCCACCACTCATCCCCCCAATTGTGCTCACGTGGGCGCCACATCCACCGGAAACCCGTTCTCTGATTCCGGTGTCAGGCTGCAGCCGCATTCACACATTCATGATTGTGCCACGATCTAATGGTTTTGTGAAAGTCTTACGCCGAGAGACGTCGTTTGCGACGTGCGAAGGCCTTCGAGAACCAGATTCCGGCCAATCCGATGCACGTAGACAGAGCTGCAGAGTAGTTGATCAAGACGCGCAACCAGGCCTCCGAAAAGGGGATGAGCGGAAAGAGCTGGGACAGCAAAAGGAGCGACAAACCCAGGAGCAGCAAGCCCGAAGCCACGCGCAGAAGCACCGGGGCCTGGCTCACCACCGTGCGCCAAATGGCCGGTAGCAGGCAGGCGGCGACGAACCCCGGATAAAAGCGGCCCATGAACGCGTAGGCCTCCAAGGACGGTCCCCACACCAGCCCGCTCATTCCCGCCGACGAGCCACGCGTGTCCGTAATGAGGAAAAAGTAGATGGTCAGGGCACCCACAATCGCGGCCACGGTGATGCCAATCGGGCCACGGATGGCCCGCAGAGCGGACTCCGACCCGAAAGCCGTGGCGATCTTGATGCCCATGAAGAAGAACGTGGCATACAGCAGGAAGCGCAGGATCAGGTTGCCGATGTTCATCCCGCCCAACCAACCATCAATCACCAGGTAGGGAGCTTCGATGCTGATGAAGATACTGAGAGAGATCAACGAAAAAATGTAGAACACCACACGGTTCTCCCCGCGCAGCGCGCTGGGTATCCGTGCGACAGTGATCGCAAGGCAAACTACCAGCGTGACCCAGGGCAGGACAGCCGTCATCCGAGGTTCTCCCAAATTCTTTCAGTACGTTCGTGGTCTTGTTCCTGTCGGCGAAGAGTCTTGCCCAACGCCATAAGCCGTTCACCGGCAAGGGTCACCAGTGCACTTTGGCTCATCCGGTCCAAAGCGTCGCGGCGGGCATTGGGAGCCCATCCGGCCTCGGCTTCCGTGATGAGTCCCCCTGCCACCAAGCCTCCCGCCGGGCCGACGCCGGCCGCACGCGAGGTGGCGATCGCCAGTTCCGGTGGAAGCCGGTTGGCTGTCAGATGGGCGGAGAAATTCTGGGGAGCGATGCCCGTGGTGCCGCTGACCCGGTGCCGCAGCTCGCCGTCGTCGATCGCGTCCACCCAGTTGCGCACCGACGTAGGGTGCGGCGGTTCCGAAAGGGGAGCGGCGGGACCGGAACCGGGCTCGCTGCGTTCGACCACAGCGCGCAAAAGGTCGATGGTGGCGACCTGGCTCACCAGCTCGCAGGGGGTGGGTGGCACGGGGTCGCCGCGGAGATCGGAGTACAGGTCAAAGGTGGACAGTGCCTGCACGGGGTTGATGTTGAAGCCCCGGCTGATGCTCACCAGCGTGGATTCGGCCACCTTGCCGCGGACCAGTTGCTGGGCCAAGGTTGTCCTCTTGATGCCGGCGATCCTGCAAACGTCCGCCGTGCTGGCATCGGGCGCAACGCCATGAAGCCAGCGCTGGAACGCCTTGGACTGTAGGGGCATGGGGAACTCTCTGTGATGTAACGCGAAGCAAACCCGGCAAAGGCTGAAGTGGGAGTACAGATCGATTTTACGCGGTCGCCACATTGAATTATGCTGGTGATTGAACCCGCTGGTCCGAACACCCCCCAAGTCCGGACCGGCGGGTTTTTCCATGCCCGCGGGAATCGCGGCCGGATGATCCGCGTTCCTTTTGCTGGAGGATAGACAAATGACTGCAACCTTGGTGGCCAAGGAACTTGCCGGTGGTCATGGCCACCGCACACTCTTTTCCAAGCTGTCACTCACCGTGGCGCCGGGCGATGTGGTGGGCGTGGTGGGCGCGAACGGTGCAGGCAAATCAACGCTGCTTCGTCTCCTGGCCGGTGTGGACCAGCCGCAGGAAGGCAGCATCAGCCTGGCGCCCGCGGATGCTTTTGTGGGCTGGCTGCCGCAGGAACACGAGCGCACGGAGGGCGAGTCGATCGCGGGCTACATCGCACGCCGCACCGGCTGCGCCCAAGCCACCCTGGAGATGGAAACCACGGCCGAAGCGCTTGGCTCGGGGGCTCCCGGCGCTGATGACGCCTACTCCCTTGCCTTCGACCGCTGGATGGCCTCCGGTGCGGCGGACCTGGAGGACCGCATCCCCGCTGTCCTGGCGGACCTCGGGCTCGAGGTCGGCCCCGACGCCTTGATGACCGGCCTCTCGGGCGGGCAGGCGGCCCGGGTGGCACTCGCCGCGCTGCTGCTGAGCCGCTTCGATGTGGTGCTCCTTGATGAGCCCACCAACGACTTGGACCTCGATGGGCTGGCACGCCTCGAAGCCTTCGTCCAGGGTTTGCGTGGTGGGGTGGTCCTGGTGTCCCACGACCGCGAATTCCTGGCCCGCTGTGTCACGACAGTCGTGGAACTGGACCTCGCCCAAAACTCGGTGGCAGTCTACGACGGCGGATATGAATCCTTCCTCGAAGAGCGCACCGTGGCCAAGCGGCACGCCCGCGAGCGCTACGAAGAATACGCGAACACCAAGGCCGACCTCGTCTCCCGCGCCCGCACCCAGCGCGAGTGGAGCTCACAAGGTGTCCGAAACGCGATGAAGAAGAACCCGGACAACGACAAGATCCGTCGCGCCGCCAGTACCGAATCCTCCGAGAAGCAGGCGCAGAAGGTCCGCCAGATGGAGTCCCGCATCGCCCGGCTCACAGAGGTCGAAGAGCCCCGCAAGGAGTGGCAGCTCCAGTTCAGCATCGGCCAGGCACCCCGCTCAAGTGCCGTCGTCGCCACCTTGCGCGACGTCGTCGCCCGCCAAGGCGACTTCACGCTGGGGCCGGTCAACCTCCAACTCAACGGCGGGGAACGGATCGGCATCACCGGACCGAACGGCGCGGGCAAGTCCACGCTGCTGCGCCTGCTGCTGGGGACACAACAACCTGACGACGGCGAGGCCTCCATGGGTGCGTCCGTCGCCATCGGCGAAATCGACCAGGCACGCGGACTGCTCGACGGCGACCGGCAGCTCGGTGACGCCGTGGAGGCTGTCTTGGTTGACTGGAACAGCGCCGACGTCCGCACCCTGCTGGCCAAATTCGGCCTCAAGGCGGACCACACCTCCCGCACCGTGGATTCGCTGTCCCCGGGGGAGCGGACCCGTGCTGCGCTCGCCTTGCTGCAGGCCCGGGGCGTGAACCTGCTGGTCCTGGATGAGCCCACCAACCACTTGGACCTGCCCGCGATCGAACAGCTTGAAGAAGCGTTGGAGAGCTATGAAGGGGCGCTGCTGCTGGTCACCCACGACCGCCGCCTGCTGGAAAATGTCCGACTCGATTCACGGTGGCCTCTGGACAACGGACAAGTCCGGGAACTCCACCACACCCCAAGCCAGGAGAAGTAACGCATGAGCATGGACGGCGTGGCCTGGAGCTCGCTTTACAAAATCACCCGGGCACAGAGCGGCTCCAAGCCGTTCTCGAAGGAAACCCTGAAAAGGGTCCTGGCTTTTGCCGCCCCGCATAAGGGCAAACTCATTGCCTTCGTGATCGCGTCCATTGCCGGGGCTGTGCTGGCCGTGGCCACCCCGGTACTCGCCGGGCAGGTGGTGGATGCCATCATCGCCAATGCGGGTGTGGGACCGGTGGTCTGGTTGGCCGTGCTCATCGCCATTGTTGCCGTGGGTGAGGCCGGAGTGGGGCTGCTGACGCGCTGGCTCTCCTCCACGATCGGCGAGGGCGTCATCGTGGACTTGCGCACCCGCGTGTTCGACCACGTACAGCGCATGCCCATCGCGTTCTTCACCCGGACACGGACCGGTGCCTTGGTGAGCCGTTTGAACAATGACGTTATTGGCGCCCAGTCCGCGTTTGCCGGAACGCTGTCCGGGGTGGTCAGCAACGTTGTGGCCTTGGCGTTGACCCTTGCCGTGATGCTCAATACTTCCTGGCTGGTCACCGTGCTCGCCATGGTGTTGCTGCCCATCTTCCTGATCCCGGCACGGCGCATGGGTTCAAAACTGGCCGATCTTCGACGCGAGGCCGCCGCCCACAATGCGGCCATGGGAACCCAGATGACGGAGCGATTCTCCGCTCCCGGCGCCACCTTGGTGAAGCTGTTCGGCCGGCCGGACGAGGAATCGCGGGAGTTCGCTGACCGGGCCGGACGCGTGCGTGACATCGGCATCCGGACTGCCATGCTCCAGTTCACGTTTGTCACGGCCCTGACCTTGGTTTCCGCCTTGGCGCTGGCACTCGTGTATGGCCTGGGCGGTTGGTTGGCCCTCAGCGGCCAGCTCGCCCCGGGCGACGTGGTGGTCCTGGCACTTCTGCTGACCCGCCTCTACGCTCCCTTGACCGCCCTGTCCAACGCGCGGGTGGAGGTCATGAGCGCGCTGGTCAGCTTCGAGCGCGTCTTCGAGATCCTGGACCTGAAGCCACTGATCACGCAGAAGCCGGACGCGGTTGAGGTTGCCCCCGGCCCTGTCGCGGTGGAGTTTGACGACGTTCGCTTCTCCTACCCCTCAGCGGACAAGGTCTCCCTGGCCTCCTTGGAGGACGTGTCCACCCTTGACACCCGCGGTGGCGAGGAAGTGCTGCACGGTGTCAGCTTCCGGGTTGAACCAGGCCAGACCGTGGCGTTGGTAGGGTCCTCCGGTGCCGGCAAGTCGACCATCGCCCAACTGTTGTCCCGCCTTTACGACGTCGATTCCGGAGCCGTGCGCCTCGGCGGCCACGGACCACGGACGGGCACCGACGTCCGGGACATCACCTTCGATTCGCTGCGTGACACCTTGGGCATGGTGACCCAGGACGGCCACCTTTTTCACGAAACCATCGCTTCGAACCTGCGCCTCGCCCGGCCGGATGCCACGGACGAGGACATGTGGGACGTGCTGCGCCGTGCACGCCTGGAGCCCATGATCCGGTCATTGCCCGACGGTCTGGAGACCGTGGTGGGCGAGCGCGGCTACCGGCTCTCCGGTGGCGAGCGCCAACGGCTCACCATCGCGCGTTTGCTCATCAAGCAGCCGCGCGTCGTGATCCTGGACGAGGCTACGGCAGCACTGGACTCCACCAACGAAGCCGCCGTGCAGGCGGCCTTGGGTGAGGCGCTCGAGGGGCGTACCGCCGTCGTGATTGCACACCGCTTGTCCACCGTCCGGGCCGCTGACGCGATCCTTGTGGTGGAGGATGGGCGGATCGTGGAGCGCGGCACCCATACGGCGCTGCTGGCGGCGGACGGCCGTTATGCGGAGCTGTACCGGACCCAGTTCGCCGAGGCTGCAGCTGTGGCCCAGGAAGCGGTCCCCGAGCTCTGACCCAACTGGGGGACAGCAAACGTTCCACTGGCACCTCAGTGGAGCGTTTGCTGTCCCCTAGTTGGGGGCCGCGAGTGCGGGGAGGACGTGGTCCGTGAGGAGCGGGGCCAAGTCGTCGGGCAGGGGAGCGCCGAGGTCGAGCCAGCGGATTTCGGCGATTTCCGCAGAGGGGTGCGCTTCCCACGTGCCCGGGGCCGTGAACACAGTGGCCTCGATGGTGGTCTCGTCCTCGTTGGCGGCAACGGCATGCCAGACGCCCAAGGGTTCCAGGTCCTGTGCGGCCACCTCGATGCCGACTTCCTCCAGCAACTCCCGGGACGCCGCCTCCGCAGCAGTCTCTCCGGTCTCGGGCTTTCCGCCGGGGTGCATGAACTTCTCCGTGCCGCGTTTTCGGACGGTGAGGAGCTGGCCGTCCTGGTTGTAGACGCAAACGGCGCTGACCACGATCACGTTCATGCATTTCTCCTCAGGTGCGATTCAAGCAGCAGGTCCTTCGCCGGCCCGCGGACGTCCCACGTGAAGCTGAACGCATCCGGGCCTTCCCACAGATAGTTGACGCGGTAATCGTCCGGATCGCACCAGTGCTTGTCCTGGTGGCCCTGCTCCGCGAAACTCATGACGTGGAATGGGCGGCCGTCGGGAAAGAACACGTCCATGGATTCCGGACTGCTGCCCGGCTTCAAGAGGTATTCGCGGAACGCAGGTCCAGAGTGGGTGGGCCAGTGCATGGTTCCGTCTTCGCGGTAGCCCAGCCCGCCGTCGGGGTTCTCTTGATAGCGCACGACGCCGGTGAAGGAACCTTTGGTGCCCGATGCGCGGTCCAGGAGGCTCCGCTCCACCACCCAGCTGCCTGCCAGGTAGGCCCGCAGGTCCGGGGTGGGCTGCTGAAGGTTCAAGTGCCCTCGATTGGAATCGAACCAACGACACCGGCTTTAGGAGAGCCGTGCTCTATCCACTGAGCTACGAGGGCCTGTGTCCACGGCTTGGAATCCCACTGCTGGAGCTCGAGGGCCCGGACACGACTACAAGCATACAAGCTGCCGGGCCGCCGCCCGAACACCGCTAGGCTGACGGTCATGAATGGCCACCAGATTGCACCCGTACAGGCCGGGGCCTTCCTCCCGGACCTGCGCAGCACCAGGGCGAACATCGGCGGATGGGCCCAGCTGAGCGTGGTTCAGTATTTCGTGGCGGAAGCTGCGGTGATCGAGGCCTGGGCCGGTCCGGAGCCCTACAGCAGGGCCACCGGATTCATCAGCGATCTGGGGGCTGTTTCCTGCGGTGTGTATGAGGACCGCGCCGTCTGTTCGCCCTTGAATTGGCTGATGAATGCCTCCTTTGTGGTCCAGGGCCTGGCCTTGGTCCTCGGCGCCCTTTTCCTGACGGCAGGGCTTTTGTGCGTCGCGGCGAGGCCGGGGATCCAGGCAAGGCGTTTCCGTGCGGCCGGGGACAGCTTGGCCCAGGCACGTGTGCTGACGGTGCCCTGGATTCTGGCTGTCGCTGTCCGGATCCTGACGGGAGTGGCGGGGCTGGGAACGGTGATTGTTGGCTTGGTACCCGAAGATGCGGGCTCTCCGTGGCATTTCGCCGGTGCCCTCATGTTCTTCATTGGCGGAGGGTTTGCCCTGCTGCTGCTGGCCATACTGTGGTTCCGGCAGACGCCGGTCAGCTGGTTCCTCGCTGCCTGCGCCGTGGTCTGCCTGGGCGCGTTGGTGATTGGCGGCGTCACCGGAATGGAAGTGCCGCAGCCGGGGACCCTGGAACGGCTCATGGGCTATCCCGTGACCATAGGCCTGGCTGCCGCGGGCCTGGTGATCGCCCAACGCTTGCGGACGGAACGGAAAGCGCTCAGGGCCGGTTGAGGAAGTACTCCCGGAATTCCTCCAGCGAGGAATCACCGGTGTAGCCGAGGGCGCGGGAGCCCACCGACACAGAGTCATCCGGTGAAAAGATACTGATCGCGAAGGATCCGTTGTTCAGTGCCGTCGTTTTTTCGAGCATCGCCGGCAACGCTTTATCCAAAGCCTCGGCAAGTGAGGCCTGGTCCGAGCCTGTCCCTGTCAGCTTTGCGGTGATGAAGTTTCCGGACGTGTTCATGATCACGTGCACATCGGCTTGCTGCATCCCGGCTACGGACATCGCCGCATCCTGCATTTCCTTGCTGAGCTGCTCCGCTTTGGACGGGCCACCCACGCCGCACGCCGTGATGCCGAGCAGGAACAGCCCAAGGATCAGTACTGCTGCCAGCGGTCTGGGAAGTTTGCTCAAGGTCACTGCTTTCGGGAAATGTTGGACACGGTTGAAGACACCTGGCTGGCGTCGTTGGTCAGGAACTGCTGGGTGGAGTCGTTTTGACTGTACTGGTTGATGGGACCGCCACCTTCCAACCGGGTGACTGAATCCACGTAGCGGTTTGAATCGTGGTAGCCGATCCCTGCGAATCCGGGGTCGATATCCGGATTGGGCAAAGTGACCACCATGGCGTTGTTGTCCCGGCTCACGGTGATTCCGCCGCCAGGCAGCATGGTGGCGTCGGCCAGGTCCACCTTGGGAACGGGATCGCCGGAGTGTTGCAAGGCCAGCACATCGATGGACGACGGGATAGAGGCCGAGTCCACGGGTGACCCATACGTGAGTACGTTGGTCACGTTGAACCTGTCCGTGAAGCCGCTGTCCGAGGCCAATGCAGTGGCGATCATCCCACCCTGGGAGTGTCCCGACAGCATGACCGGCGCACCCGGAGGAATGCCGGCTTTCTCCATGGCCAGACTGACGGCCTGCGCGGCCGTCGACAGATTCCCGCCAGCGAGTTCAAGGTTCCCGGTGAGGTCCGTGGGGTTGGCCGCGCCATCGGGCATCCACCGCGTGGTGCCCGGAATACTGACGATGTAGGCTGGCGGGCTGCCTGGCTTTTCAACCGTGGTGATCCTGATGCCAGTATCCTCCGTCCCCTTTATTCCGGCGTCGGAGTAGGCGGCGTCAGTGGCCGCAAGGATGGCACTGACGCTTGACGGAACCGGCGTGACAGCTCTGCCGTTGGCATCTGTTTCGCCGGGCGTTCCGACCGTCAGCGGAACGGGATTCCCCGCCACCGGCCGGCCATCATCCATCAAATGCGGGTTCTGGAAACCAAAGCTCGTCACCGTCGCGGCGGTGTTCAACGTCGCAGAGACGAAAAGCACGCCGTTGGACACCATCTGCGTGATCGATGGTGGCTCGCCTGACGTCAGCCACCCCCAGCCCAAGTTCACCATGTCGCCGAAACGGGTGAAACGGTTCTCTTCGGCATCCATCAGGTTTCCGACAGGGAGCGGTGCCAGGTCCTGGGCGAGGTACCACATGGTCGCCCCGGTGCCGGCCAGCACGCGGTTGACCTTGCCGAACGTGCTCCACAGCCCGCCCGCATCGTCAGCGGCCGCGTCCAGCAGCCGGTCCAGTGCGGACGTTCCAGCGGAGCGGACCGATGGGGCGCTGGCTGCCAGCTGCTCGTCAACGTTCCGTTGCACGGCGCGTGAGGCGGCTTCGAGCGCATGCCCGGCGGCGACAAGTTGGCTGCGGTAGGCCTTCCAAGCGTGGGTGAACCGTTGCCCGTCGTCGCCGTGCCACTCGACGTCGGTGATGAGCGGAGTGAGACTGCCGCTCAGGTCCAGCAACCGTTGGCCGCTCCGGGCAAACTCCTTGCTGAGGCGCCGGCCGCCCTCCACGTCCATTCCATACAGGCTCATGCGCGCACGCCCCCGGTACCGGCACCGACGCGGGCGCTGGCAAGGTATTCGCGACCGCCCAGCACGGACCAGGCGAACTCGCTTGCAATTTCGGTGGCGGCGACGGGGACCAAAGAGGCCGTGGCGGCCTCCCCGCGGCTTGCCTCCACGGAGTAAAGGCGTTCGGCGACACCCCAGCTGTGCCGGCGTTGGTATGGCTGGGAACCATGCCTCCCTGGGGGAACCGCCGTCACCTCAAGGTGGATAGTGCAGCCGACGTCGACGGCCTTGGGCTGCGGAAGGTTGTCGGGGGAGTCAACGAGCTGGGTCAGGTCCGGAAAATGACGGCTGAGGGACGCCCAAGCGTCCTCCTCCTGGAAGAAGGAAACCTCGACGGCGTTACGGACTTCCGTCACGTCCGCACCTCCCGCATCGGTGCTGACGCGGCGGCGATAGGAGACGCCAACGCCCCGCCCGCGCGCCATGCCGATGTCAGCGTGGACCGATTCCAGCGTCCCCCCAAACTGAGCTGTCCCCCCAAACTGAGCTGTCCCCCCAAACTGAACGACGGTGGACGCTTTCAGGGGTGCCGACGCCGCAAGGAAGACTGCCAGCACCCACTGCTGTGACATCACCCCACGGGCATCGAGAATGCCGGCGCGGAGGAGTTCCTCTGCAACTTCGGGTGTAACGTCACCCTGCGCCTGCAAGGACGCCTGATACGCGGCAAGTTCCGCGTCCTGGCCGCTGTCCGTCGATTCGGCGGCCTTGCGGACAGTTGCTGCCCACGCCAGACCGGTGATCTCAACGACGTTGAGCCTGGAACCGGCTCGAATTTCTCCCACGAATTTCCCCCAATACACTCCGCGCGCCGAAGCTGGCGCCAAGGCTCACGGTATCGGCGTGGGGCTGGCGGCGGAATGGGGAGAAGTGCCCGGACAGGCCGGGCGCGGGAGACGGCTCAAACAGCCGTGATCAGGCGGCGCGCTTCTTCCCCAGGAACACGGCAACCACACCGCATACCAAGCTGACCAGGAAAAGTACCCAGGAAGCGACGGTGACCGCCGACGCCACCGCGACCGAACCGGCGTCGGGCGTTTCTGCCGCCAGCACCGAATCGATGGCCACGTTGGACCACAAGTGCGCCACCGCGAAAAGGAGCGGAGCGGCCCACATGGCCCAACGCCAGGACTTGCGCGCCACGTTGGTGCCGATGAGCAGGAGCCAGCTGAAGCCGAAGATCAAGGGGAACAGTGTGCCTGCGGTCTTGTGGACGTAGTTGAGCTGGCCCCGGGCGGAGTCGTCCATGGCGGTGCGCAACTGGGCGATGTAGTCCTGCGAGAAGCCGCCGATCAGGGAGTCGGGCATTGCCAGGCCATTGGAGAGCTGCGTCATCTGGTTCAGCGTCAGCAAGTGCAGGTACCAGAAAAGGAACAAGCTGGCCACGACGCCCGCGATCACGATCAACTTGGAGTTGCTCTGTGCCTTCTGCGGCGTGCGCTGCGTGGTGGGGTTGATCACGGGAGGCAGGGAGTGATCGGGCACTACTGCCTTTGCTCCGTGCTTCTTGATGCGCTGCGCTGGTGTCTTGGCCATGTCATTCATTATCCCGCCACATAAGCTGGACACATGACCACCGGCAGGCACACCGCAACTGAACTCGATCCTTCACTTGATGACTACCAGCTGGCCAGTGCCCTGGTCCGGGAAGCAGGGCAACTGGCGTTGCTCATGCGGATGGGCGGGCTGCAAGGCGAACGCAAGACGTCCATTTCCGACGTCGTCACCGCCGCTGACCACGCCGCCGAGGCTTACGTCCTGGACCAGCTGCGGCGCTGCAGGCCCGACGACGGCATCCTCGGCGAGGAGGGCGCCTCGGTAGCAGGGACCAGCGGTCGGACCTGGGTGATCGACCCCGTGGACGGCACCTACAACTTCCTGCACGGCTCCACATACTGGTGTTCCGCCATCGCCTTGAAGCGGGACGACGCCGACCATGGAGGAAACCCTGTAGCGGATCCGTCTGTCCTGCTCGGTGCCATCTACCAGCCCGAGCTCGACAAGCTGTGGCTGGGCGGCGAAGACCAGCCGGCAACGCTCAACGGCGAGCCGATCTCCGGTTCCGGCGATGTGTCCGTCGCCGAAATCTCTGCCGCCACCTACATCCACCCCACGTGGCTCGCTGACCCCCGTACAGCCATGCCCTGGCACGCTGCCGCCATCACCGCTGCGTCCCTTCGGATGTTCGGCTCCGGTTCGTGCGACCTCGGCCGGGTGGCGGACGGCGAACTTGGTTGCTGGTTCCAGCACAGCTGCCCTGAATGGGACTGGCTCCCCGGCAAGGCGATCGTGCGTGCAGCCGGCGGGGACACCGCCGTCGTCAAGGTCAACGGCATGAACTGGTTCGTAGCGGGAAGCCCGACGGCGGTCCGCGAGTTGGGTGCCGCACTCACCTCGGTTCCCCAGTTCGCTTAGTGGCTGAACAGTTTGCTTAGTACCTGAAGGAGGCGTTAACCCCTTCGGGTACCCTCACGGCTGTGCCCCCGATCTGCTTGTTATTTTGCAGCGGGGGGCGCCTGCCCCCAGAGTCTCAGCTGCAGAACAGCCCTGTCCTGCAGCGTTCGCAAGGGGGAATACTTGAACAGCAAGAGCAAGCTGTGGCCCACTGCCGTGGGCGTCACAGCGGTATCGGCCTTGGCAATCGGCCTCGTGGCCGCACCGGCCGCAAACGCAGCACCCACCGACGTCATTTCGGTGGGCAGCGGACAGATCATCGACGGGTCCGTCCTGACACTTCCGAACTTTGCCAGCCTGGCATCCAACGGAGCAGCAACTGCCCAGCAGATCGGCACCCCGCCGTCCGGCCCGGCGGTCATTGAGAACAACACTCCGCTGGACCTCAGCGCCGTGTTCGGCGTCGTCAACGTGGGCGCGGGCAACATCCCGCTGCTCCAGAACAACGGCATCATCCAGGTAGGCGCCGTCAGCCAGTACGGCAAGGCAGTCAACGACGGTTCCTCGGAAGCATTCTCCGGCACCGTGAGCGGTGCTCCTGGCCTGGTGACGCTGCCCGGCGGACTTCCGACGAATGGCGATCCTTCCATTCCTGCGGCCCGCATCAGCCTCGGCACTGCCGGCATCCTGGGCGGCACCGACCTGGTCAACGTGAACCTCCAGGTGGCTACCCTCGCAGCAGCCGCGAAGAAAGACCAGGGTGCAGCACCCCAGGGTGCCTACTCGGTAGCCGGCGTTTCCGCTGAAGTTGGCGGCACGGTCATCGGCGGTGTCGCCGGCACCATCAGCACCGCCATCAACACGGCCAACGCCGTCCTGACCCCCTTGGGCGTCACGGTGGCCAACCCGGTGGCCGGTGGAACCATCGCCATCACGGAGGCCGACCTCCTGGCCGTCGCCGGGGTAGCGGACCTGAACTCCCTGCCGGCCGGAACCGACCTGATCTCGTTCCTGCCGCAGGCTGTTGCCAACAAACTGACCTCCGTTGTGAGCAGCACCCTGGCAACCGCCACCACCGCCGTGAATGGCCTCGGCCCGATCGCCCAGCTCGTTGCTCAGCCGGCCTTGGCCGTTCTGACCTCCACGCTGAACGGCGTGACCGGTGCCCTCGCGAGCAGCATCGTGGCTCCTTTGGGTACCGCACTGACGGCCCTGGTTTCGGCAAAGGTCAACGTCCAGGAAACCGCACCGTCGGGCGCCTTCACCCAGCGCGCCCTGCAGGTTGCAGTCGCCGGCGGCTCCATCGCCACCGTCAACCTGGCTAACGCGACCGTTGGACCCAACCTTGACGCTGCGGCGATCCCGCTGGTCAACACCGACACCATGGCGATCACCGGCGGCGTGGCCCTCCTGGCACTGCTCAGCTGGCTGTTCGTCCGCTCACGCCGCCGCACTGCGGCAGCCGCTGCCTGATCGCTCCGGCGACCACGCAACGGCGAAAGGAGAACTGTCAATGTACGGCAATAACTGGACTGCTGGCGGCACGGCCGCCGGTGGTACCACGCTGGCTGTCACCGGTGCCCCAACCCTCGGTTGGGTCATCCTGGTGGGGGTCGCCCTGCTGATCACCGGTTTTGTGGTCCTGCGCAACAGCAGGCTCAAAGCGGCAAAGCGGGGAACGGATCCCCACGCGTAATACCATCGGCGGGGCGGCTCTTTCCGGGCCGTCCCGCCACCCCCATTTTTCCCGGGCCTTCCCGCCCTCGCCCAAGCATCGGAAGTAAATGTCGGTACTCGAATCCGCACAGGCGCTGGCTTTTGTGCTCCTGGTGGTTTTTCTGTCGTACATCCTGGTGATTCTGGTGCCCTTCCTCCGGCGCAAACCCGATCCCGAAGGAGATCCCGACTCTTTCTCGTGGCACGTGTTCATTCCGTGCCGGGACGAAGAGGTGGTGATCGGCGAGACCTTGGGATTACTGCGGAAGCAATTTCCCGAAGCTCACGTCTGGGTTGTCGATGACGACAGCGACGACGCTACTGCCGACATCGTGGACGCCGCCTCGTTGCGCGACTCCATGATCCACCTGGTGCGCCGGCGTCGCCCCCTGGCCCGCACCGGCAAAGGCGACGCTCTCAACGCGGCCTACCGGACTCTGGACGATTGGCTCCCGGCCGGCGTCGACCGGTCTTCGGTGATCGTCCTGGTGGTTGACGCCGATGGCCACCTGGCCGACAACGCCTTCCGCCAGGCGGCCGGCCCCCTCGCCTTCGGCGACCCCGAAGTCGGTGCCGCCCAAACCGCCGTCTGGATGTCCAACCTGGAGGACCCTTCCCTCGAGGGTGGCACCGGGCTGCAGCGCCTCAAGAAGTCCTTTGGCCGCTACTTGGTCCTCATGCAGGACATGGAATTCCGTACCACCATCGCTGCCATGCAGTCGCTCAGGCGCCACACGCTGACGGTCGGTCTGGGAGGAAACGGCCAGTTCACGCGTCTTTCCGCCCTGGACGTCATTGCCAAAACGTCCGGACAACCGTGGCATGGGGCGCTCCTGGAAGACTACGAACTCGCCATCCACATCATGCTTGGCGGCTACAAGACCGTCTACATGCACGACACGCACGTTGCCCAGGAAGCGCTCCCTGATCTGCGTCGCCTCCTGACCCAGCGCACCCGGTGGTGCCACGGCGGCATGCAGTGCAGCGTGTACCTGAAGCGGATCTTCGAATCGCCCTACTTCAGCAACGTCGGAGCCATCGAATCCAGCTACTTCCTGGTCCAGCCCTTCATCCAGATTCTTGGCCTGGTCCTGTGGCCTACGCTCTTCATCACCATGGTGGCGCAGGGTTCGCTGACCATGGGCAGCTTCGGCGCCTGGATCAGCGCGGCATGGTTCATCATTCCCCTGATTTTTGCAACGGGCGTGCTGCCCTTCGCGTTGTGGGGACTGGTGTACCGGAAGCAGGTCACGCCGGAGAAGAACTTCATGCTCGGCGTGCTCTGGGGCTTCGGATACTGGCTCTACATGTACCAGAACTACGTCACGGTGCTGAGGGCAACTTACCGCCTCATCACCGGCCGGCAGGGGTGGGCCAAGACCCGTCGCAACCAGGAAGCTGACGTCAAACTCCTAGCGAAGGAAGCGTAGTGGCCATGAGCGCCGAAGCCGGCAACATCAGCATCCCCTCAGGACCCCGGGCAATCCCCGTACGGAAGGCGCGCGGCGGTGGCCTCATCGGGTTGGTCTTCCTTGCCGCTGCAGCAGCAGCGATGCTGCAGCAGGAACACATCAGGTCCGCCGAAGCGTGGCTCATGTCCGTAATTTTCGACGGCGTACTCGGCGGCGCGTCATACAGCGTGGACGACATCATTTTCCACAACGTGGGTGGCGGCCAGCCGTTTGCCCTGCAAGTGACAGGACTGTGCTCCAGCGCGGTCCTGCTGGCCCCGGTCGCGGGCCTGGCCGGGATCTTCTTCCTGATGGGACGCATCCCGGTGTCCAGGCTCATGCCCGCCACGATCATCGCTCTGGTCATCGTGTGCATCAGCAATGCAACCCGCTATTTCATGATCGCAGCCGCGCAGCAAAGCTGGGGTCAGCAGGGTTTTGACCTCATGCACCACTTCCTGGGTTCCTTCGTGGTGATTTTCGGGTTCGTGGCCGCCATCATCGTCCTGGTCCGGGCCGCCGTTGTCCGCAAGAGCCGGCCGGCTGCGCAGGGCAAGGGCCGGCGTGCGTCGTCGTAGCCCGTTCCGCGCAGGGGTCATGGTGGCCGCTGCGGTTTTGATCTCAACACTGTCAGCATGTGAGCAGCCGCAGCCAGGTGTGGACACGGCCAATCCGGAAGCCGGGCTGTGCCATGCGGTGTTGTCGCCGGAGGAATTCGATGCGGGCAGCGAACCCAGGCCGCCCGTGCCCTGCAGCGAACCCCACACCACCCAGACGTTCCTGGTCACAAAATTCCCCGAACCCCTGGCCAACCAGGCAGCACGCCCCAACCAGCAGCAACTTAAAGCCGCCGGCAGGAGAGTGTGCACAATTGAGGACCTGCGTACCTATCTTTCGGCGTCCACCAGGGATGCAACTACCGGGCTGACGGTCACCAGCTACTTCCCAAGCCGCGACGCATGGGCAGCGGGCGCCCGAACGGTTCGCTGCGACGTCGCTCTGACGGACCAACACGGAACGCCCCAGGAAACGGGCCTTGACCTCAAGGGTGCGCTGGCTGGGCCGAACTCCGCCGTTGTACGGCTCTGCTACCGGCAGGAACTCAAGGATGGCGTCCTTTCCGAGGATGGGGCGGATGTTCCGTGCTCGGAACCCCACACTGCTGAAGACATCAGCGCCTGGGTTGCCCAGGACGCCTCGCTGGCATCACCCGAGGCGAGGGAATCCCGCTGTCTTCCGTACGCACTGGAGTTCCTCAAGAGTGACAAGATGCCCGCAGACGTAGCGGTCCACCCCATCATCCGTACCGTGGGCACCGCACGAACCATCCGGTGCGCGGTGGCCCCTGCGGACCTTCAAGCGCCCGGCCAGCCGCTGGCATTGACGACCGGTAGCCTGTCTCCCGTGCGCGTTCCTGGGGCCGGGGGGGGGTGACAAGCAATGATTGAGAACCCAACTGGAAATGCGGCAGGACTTCGCGAGCGCACCGCCGAGACCCAGGAAGTGTTCGCCCCCGCGCCTGTTCGTGGCCGCGACCGGACCAAGGCCCGGCCCGTCAGCAGTGTGGCCCGCTACCTGGCCAGAACCTTCGGGCCCGGGGCATTGACTCTGGGATCCGTTCCTGGGGTGGCCCTGATGGCGGGGCTGGTGTCGGCGGCCCTCATGATGGTCCGGCTGCTGATTCCTGAACCTGTGGGCATGGGCGACCAAGGGGATGGGCACGGTTTGGTGTGCTCCTTGGGAGTGATGAACCAGCGGCCCTGGGACTACGCCGAGTTCACAAAATACCTTCACCCAAGCTGGGTTCCGCACCAGTTTTACGGGGAAGGCTGCGGAGCCAGCGGCAGTGGAGAGCCATACTTTTCCTCCCAGCTGCTGTTCCTGTGGCTGGGGAAGCTGTTGACCCCGTTGCTGGGCTGGGGGGAGGGGCTCGATACCCGTGCTGTGGGCATCGTCTGCTGTGCCGTGTTCGGGCTGTTGATCGCGGCCCTGGTCAACGTGCTGCCCGGCCGGGCCTGGTTCCGCGTCCTGATCGCAGGACTCGTGACGGCCGTGATGGCGGACGGAATCTTTGCTGACTTCTTCATCTCGCCGTACAGCGAGGCTGCAGCCTTCCTGGGAATCCTGGCGGTGTCCGTGGCACTGCTCCATTACTGGAATGGGCGTGGCCCGCGGTGGCTGGCTGTGCTGCTGGTTGTCGTTGCCACCGCGTTCACCGTTTCTGCCAAGACGCAGACTGTTTCGTGGTTGCCCGTCATAGCCTTGGCATTGCTCTGGCAGCCGTGGCGTCCCGGCACAGCGGAAGGTGACGCGACCGTCGTCGAACCTTCTCCGGCACCGACCCAGCGTCCGCGCTGGTGGACGTGGTTGCTGCCCGCGACGGCGATCCTGGTGATCGCTGCGTTCTCGGTAGGTTTCACCAACGCCCAGCCCAAGAGGTTCTCCGAGGTGAACCTCTACAACGCTGTTTTCGTGGAGCTTCTTCCGTACAGCCCCACCCCCGAGGCGGACCTGGAATGGCTGGGGCTGGACGGCAGTTTCATCAACGCCATGGACACCACAGTGGACTCTTCCCGCTCGGCCGTGCACAACCCGCTGTACCACCAGTTCCAGGAGAAGATCAGCCTGGGCACCATCGCCGGCTTTTACGCCACGCATCCCGAACGGCTCATCACCATGGGTGAACGGGGGATCACCGCCATGCTGACACCGGAACTGGGCTACGTCGGCTCCTACCTTGAGGGCTCGGGGCACGGACCGTACGAGAAGGAACGGCGTTTCCCTGTAGTTCTGGGTCTGTTCAGCGCTCTGAAAGCCGCACCGGTGGCCTTTGTCGGGATGCAACTGGTGACCCTGCTGCTGGGCCTGGCTGTGGCTTTCCGGAAGCGGAGCGCCGTGGGTCGGTTGGCTGTGGTCATGGTGCTGGGATGCTGGTTGCAGTTCTGGGCGGTCATGCTCAACGGCGGTCAATCCGAGATCTACAAACACATGATCATCGCCGGCTTCATGGCAGCCCTGTGCGGCCCACTGCTGGTCGCGTTGATCAGCGTCCTCGCCTCCGGGCCACTGAAGGAGCCGGCGCGAAAGCGCAGGGGCCGGCGGGCCAAACCCGCAACAGCGGTCAGCTGATCCAGCCGTCAGTGGTTAGCTGCTTGCGCAGGCTGATCACATTGCCCACTTTGACGCCCGCGGTGGCATAGCGCTGCCGGATCCTGTGCAGATGAGCCTTGACGGTCTGTTCGCTGATGCCCATGGCGTCGGCCACCCCGCGCACGGGCAGCGGATCGCTGCCGAGATACAGCTCGGCGAGACGTTGCTCGCGCGGTGACAGCTTGACGCGTTCCGGCGTGGTGTCCTCCATGTGGCCCATGGCATCAGGATGCACGTATTCCTGTCCGGCGGCGGCCGCACGGAGGGCCGACTCCGTGTGCTCAGGCCCCGCCGCCTTGGGAACGTAGCCCAGGGCTCCGGCCGAGCGGACGGCTTCGGCATCCCACGGGTCCAGGGCCGTTGCCAGGACCACAACGCGCAGGCCCGTCCGGACCAGGTGACCGACTGCGGGGACAAGATCCCCGCGGTGGTCAAGGGTTCCGAGGACCGCCACGGTCGCGGTCAGGCTGGTCCAGGTGTCCTCCTGGAGATGGGTGGGAACAGCGGTGAAGCTTGCCGCGACCACCAGGTCAGGCGCATTTCGGCGTAGCCACGCGTCCAAGGTGTCGATCATCAGTTGGTGCCGGTCCACCACCACCAGTCGCGTCACCATAGCTTGGGTGCCTTGACATGGACCATCACGCTTGCTCCTCCGGGGTCCGTGTGGACACGCGGAACACCCAGCGATTCGATCTCACTCCACAGGGCAGGGGTGCAGCGCGCGGGATCGAGGTTCGTCACTCTCCACGTGATCAACAACAATTCGCCCATGCCAGGCTCCACGTAGACGTGCAGCCCGAGAGGTTCCTCGGCGACATCGTGCCCCGGACGGGGAACGGGTGTTGCGAGAAGCATGGTCACCGATAGAAATGCCGGGCGCTGCGCCTGGGGAATGCGTTGCAGGAGGTCCGGCTGTGCTGCCACTGACACCCTGGAATCAAGACCTGCCAGCACCAGGGACTCCTTGAACCAGTTGCTGCTTTGAACCACCATCAATTGTGCACGCAGGCGCGAAGCCAGCGCTTGGGCTTCCGCAGCCAGGTCCGGCGCCAGAGCGCGGCCTTCGCTTTGAGAGGCCCGGGCAAAAAGCTCCTGGATCTGACGGTGCGTGGCCGACAACTCCTCCGTGCGGGCCGAATCGAGGGTATCGGCCTGCCGGGTAAGTGTGGCCAGAGACTGGGAGACATGCCGGGCCATCTGCTCCTCCATGCGGCTGCGGATACCCACCACGATCAGGACTCCCAAAAGCCCGGGGATGAGGGTAATGAAGAAAATCAACAGGCCCTCCCCGGAACCGAACCGGGGGGTAATGGCGTAATAGGCACTGCTCAAGAGGGAGTTTGCAGCGGAAAGAAGCATGAATCCCAGCAGGTCCCATCGCAGGCAGACCAAGAAGACCAGGGCCGTCCCCAGCATGACGTTGAACGCGAGCGCGAGGTAGCCCGACGACAACGTCACCACCTGGGCGGTCATGACGCCCGAACCAATGGAGGTGGCAAGCCACAGCAGGCGTAACAGCGGAAGATGCCGCCGGGCGGTTGTGGGGGCCGATGCCAGGATGGCGACAACGCAGCCTGCGAGGTCGAAGGCGACCGCCGCAACCCGGGAGTCATCGAGGCTGGTCCCGTCCAAGGACCCCGCTTGTGTCATGGCTGAGAAGATCCACAAAGTTGAACTGGCCGTCACCAGCACGCCCCGGGACAGGAACAGTGGTCCGGTTGCAGTGCCGGCATCCTCCGGAAAGATCCGGCTCATACTGCCTCTACTTCGAGGACCACAGTGGTTCCACGACCAGGCGTCGACAACAGTCTGACCCTTCCACCTACTTGCGCCATTCGCTCAATCACCGAATGGCGCACACCAAAACTCTCCGGCGGCAGGGACCCGGCATCGAAACCGCAGCCCGTATCACTGACAAGAATCGACACTACGGGACCCGTTCGGGAGATGAGCACGTCCACGTGGTCGCTCCCGGCGTGCCGCGCTGCGTTGACCATGCATTCCCCGGCTGCGTCGGCCACAGCCTGCCCGACATCCGGGGGCAACGACCCGCCCTCACCGAAGACGTCCACGGAGAAACCGTCCCGGCTGTGTTCGCGGGCACGAGCCTTCAGCAATGATGTCACCTCGGTGTCTGTGGAAGGCTCGACGACGGCGAGGCGGCTGCCCGCGCGGACGGTCACCTGCCTGGCGTCCCCCACTGGAGTTGTCCCAACGGTGCCGACGTTTCGCGCGACCGGTCCGCCGTCGTCGTAAGCTCCCGGGGAGATCAAGCCGCGGAAGTCCTCGGGCGAAACACCGGCACCGCCCCTGGCCAGGAGGGTCAATCCCCTGAGTACGGTGTCGTGGATATGCCGGGCGTCCTGGGACGCGGCGCTGATTCGGTCCCGGGCCACTGCCTGGGCAGCCAGGGATTCAGCCCTGACGGCTTGGTCGCGCAGATAGACATCCAAGGCCCTGGGGGCCGAATGACGGATGGCAAGCATGATGAGCCAGAATCCCGTAAGTATCAGGAAAGTGGTGGGACCGAGGCGGTGTTGGATTGAAGTCGTCACTGTGTGCCCAAAAACCACGATGCCCAGCAGGGCCGTAAAGACACCCGATTGCCATGTACCACGCAAGGACAATGCCACCGTGGAGCTGGCACCGATCAGCAGACTGTGCGCCAGGAGCAGCGAGTCGGAATCCTGGCGGTAACCAACACCGGCAAGGAGCTCCGACAAAGCGATCAGCCCCGCCACAATCATCAACCGAAGCGGCCAGACGTCGCTCAGCAGCATCGCCACGAAGCACAGCACCAGTATGGTCACTATTGCCCAGGCCAGGGCCCGGTGCCACAAAGGCCCACCCATGATGGGGAACAGGTAAAGCCACGTGGCCGCTACGAAAACAAAGCTCATTACAGTCCCGGATCGGGCCAGCAGGTCCGAGCGCTCCACCGCAATCCGGTACGCTGCCAGTCGCGCTATCCATGCCCCCATGAATGTCTCCCCAAAACCTGTCATCGGAATAAGATGACCACTTAGGCAGCATCATATGCACGGAGGACCGATTTAAATGCGATACCCGGTGTCCCAACCCACCATCGAGGTGGACATCGTGGAAGACCATGCGGTCCTTCTGGAGGGGCTTTCCCAGTGGCTTCAGGACAACACCACTGGTATTCGCGTGGTTGGCCGCTACACGTCGTGGGCCGACGCCGCCGCCCGCCTGGGTGCCTTGTCCGACGTCGTGATCCTCGATGTCCTCCTTGGCGACCAAGTGCCGCTGCGGGCCAAAATCCAGGCGATCCTTTCGTCGGGTCCGCAGGTGGTGGTCTGCAGTTCCGTCGTGGACCCGGCTGTCATGCGGCAGGCGATGGCGGCCGGCGCGCTGGCCTACATCCCCAAAACTGCCCCGGCGAGCGTGGTGGAGACCGCGCTCAGATGTGCGGCGCAGGGTACGCAATACATCACCCCTGAAGTCTCTGATGCCATGGACGCCGGGCTGGGAGAACCACAACTTTCCGCAAGGGAACATCAAGTGGTGTCGGTGTATCTCGGAGGAGCTGCGGGGACCATGGCCGAGACCGCGCAATTGCTGGGCATTTCAGTGGACGGCGTGAAGAAACATCTCGCCTCGGTGCGGCGGAAGTTCCAAGACGGTCCGGAGCCGCTGACGAGGCTGGGACTGCGGGAGCGTCTCACCGCGGGCGGTTGGTTGCTGGAGGACGCGCAGCAGTAACTTCGGGCTGGTGGGCAGGGTGTTGGGCCGGGCTGTCGGGCGCGGCTGGGAGGCCGGGCTGTGGACGCAAGGCTCTATAGTGTCGGGGGCACCGCCTAGACTGGTAGGCACCATGGATATGTTGTTTGACCCCTACGCAGACGGACCCTTCAAAGCTGGAACCAAAGCCGCAGTCAAGGCTGCACCGGAGCTTTCGCGCTCAGGCGGTGGTGCAACGGGCGCCCGCTTGCAGGAGGGCGACTCTCCTGCCTCCGGCGGATGGGGCAATTCGGGCGCATCCGGGCTTCCTTCCGCGGATGCCTTGCTTCAGGGGCTGAACCCGCAGCAGGAAGAGGCAGTCAAGCACGCCGGAAGCCCGCTGCTCATTGTTGCAGGCGCGGGCTCAGGCAAAACCCGCGTGCTCAGTAACCGGATCGCGTACCTGATAGCCACCAAGCGTGCCCATCACGGCGAAATCCTGGCCATTACCTTCACCAACAAAGCGGCAGCCGAGATGCGGGAGCGCATCGAAGCCTTGGTAGGGGCACGGGCCAAGGGCATGTGGATCTCAACCTTCCACTCCTCCTGTGTCCGCATCCTGCGGCGCGAGGCTGCCAACGTGGGGTTGAACTCCAACTTCTCCATCTACGACTCCGCGGACTCCCTGCGCTTGATCACGCTCGTGGCGAAGAACCTGGACCTCGACCCCAAGAAGTTCGCCCCGAAGGCCATCCAGCACAAAATCTCGGCGCTCAAGAACGAGCTCATCGACGCCGATTCCTACTCTTCCTCGGCGAACTACAATGATCCTTTTGAGCAGGCCGTGGCCGAGGTCTTCAAGGGCTACGCCCAGCGGCTGCGCCAAGCCAACGCCATGGACTTCGATGACCTCATCGCCGAAACCGTCTACATGTTCCGGGCCTTCCCTGCGCTCGCGGAGTCCTACCGCCGGCGCTTCCGCCATGTCCTGGTGGACGAGTACCAGGACACCAACCACGCACAGTACGCGCTGGTCCGGGAAATCGTAGGGCTCGGAACCGACACGGACGTCCAGCCCAGCGAACTCACGGTGGTGGGCGACTCCGATCAGTCCATTTACGCCTTCCGTGGCGCGGACATCCGGAACATCGTGGAGTTCGAGGCCGACTACCCCAACGCGCGGACCATCAAGCTGGAGCAGAACTACCGCTCCACCCAGAACATCCTCAGCGCGGCCAACTCGGTGATCTCCCGCAATCCCAACCGCCAGGAAAAGCGGTTGTGGACGGCTGAAGGCGATGGCGAAAAGATCATCGGCTACGTCGGGGAGAACGAGCACGACGAAGCCCAGTTCATCGCCAAGGAAATCGACCGCCTCCAGGACGAGGAAGGGCTTCGTCCCGGCGACGTTGCCATCTTCTACCGGACCAATGCGCAGTCGCGGTCCATCGAAGACGTCCTGGTCCGGGTCGGCCTGCCATACAAAGTGGTGGGTGGCACCCGCTTCTACGAACGCAAGGAAATCAAGGACGCTTTGGCGTATCTGCGCGTCCTGGTGAACCCGGATGACGACGTCAACCTCCGCCGCGTGCTGAACGAACCCAAACGCGGAATCGGTGACCGTGCCGAGGGCGCCGTTGCCGCCCTTGCCGAGCGCGAGCGCACGTCCTTCATGGCCGCTGCCCGCCGCGCAGACCAAGCACCGGGCATGGCCACACGCTCGGTCAACGCCGTCCTGGGCTTTGTGAAGCTGTTGGATGACCTCGCCGAAGTTGCCGCAGGTTCCGGTGCCGCTGCGGCACTCGAAGCCGTCCTGGAGCAGACGGGATACCTTGCGGGGCTGCGCGCGAGCACGGATCCGCAGGACGAGTCCCGTGTGGAGAACCTCGCCGAACTGGTGGCAGTGGTCCGTGAGTACGAACGCGACAACCCCGACGGTTCGCTGGGCGAATTCCTGGAACAGGTTTCCTTGGTGGCAGATGCCGACCAAATTCCGGACGCCCCGGGTGCCGACATTGATGCGGCTGTGGCAGAGGCCAAGCGCATGGGAGTTGTCACCCTCATGACGCTGCACACGGCCAAGGGCCTGGAGTTCCCGGTGGTGTTCCTTACTGGCATGGAACACGGAATCTTTCCGCACCAGCGTTCGGCCACCGATCCCAAGGAACTCGCCGAAGAACGGCGCCTGGCCTATGTGGGACTCACCCGCGCCCGCAAGCGGCTCTACGTGACGCGATCAGAGGTCCGGAGCATGTGGGGCCAGAGCCAGTACAACCCTGCCAGCCAGTTCCTGGAAGAGATTCCGTCGGAGCTGGTGGAGTGGAAGCGCGAAGGAATGAGCCGGCAAGCGGGCGGATGGGGGAGCGCACCCATCGGTTCCAACCGCTACGGCGGTTCATTCTGGGGAGCCGGAACCTCCCGCGGTCAGGCCGCAAGCCCGACCGCAGGGTTCGACGCCGACGTCCCTGCCGCCGTCGCACGCAACAGGGTGCAGCCGCAAAAGGAAGTCATTTCCGTCTCGGTGGGGGACAAGGTCAACCACACGAGTTTCGGCAACGGCGTGGTGCTGGGCGTCGAAGGCGCGGGAGACAAGACGGTCGCCAAGGTGAAGTTCGACGTCGGCGAGAAGCGGCTGCTGTTGCGCTACGCGCCGCTGACAAAACTGGATGCGTGAAGCAGCACGGCATAATTGGTGGCATGCGACGCACAGTGTGGGGGCTCCTGGCCGCTTTGCTCCTGATTTTGGTGTCGGGTTGTTCCTTCGCCACGAAGGACCCCGACTACGTTCCGCCTGCGCCGTTGCCGCCCCTGGAGCAACTGCAGCAGGTTCCGGTCTTTGAACAGACCACCTTGTCCGCCGGCGAGGACGTTACGGCCTTCATCGCCGCGGACCGGAACATCGTGTGTGCCATGACGTCGTCACGGGGCGGACACCTGAACCTGCCCTACGAGGCCAACTCCTACTCGGATGCAGCCAACAACAAGTTCGCGATCGTGCCAGTGGTGCACTGCGAACTTGCCGCGTATGCCAAGCCTGAGCTTGATGACGTGACGGACGATTGTGCCGGGACGGGGCTGGGCTACCTCGGCGGTACCGCGCTCCTGACGCCGGAGAAGGCGGTGTACGGCTCGTGTCGTTCCGGCGTAACACAAATGGAGTCGGAGTTCGGGCCCAAAGGAAGCCGCAACGGTCCCATCTCCAAGTTGCGCGAGTTGGCCGACGGGCAGAACGTTGAGCGCAACGGCCTGCGGTGCTCGGCGTACAACGGCGGCGTTGCCTGCGGAAATGTCTCAGGGGGCGTGGCATTCTTCGTCAGCCGCAAGGGCTACCAGCTGGTTTCCGACGGCGGCAAGACGGTCCGCGGGAGCCTCAAGGAAGGCTTCTGAGCGCCCTGCAGTGGGCGCCGGAGAGGCCAAAATCCGCGTCATCATGCGGTTTTTCTACATGAGATAGAAGTGTAAGGTTACTCACTTAACAGGTAGTGTGTAGCTGGCGGGACTCCTCAAAGGGCTAAAGTTCCGAGAGGACCTTACGCAATGTGACCGGCTTGAATCCTGGTTGTTACCGCGTACTTTCCGCAGCTGGCTATCGCGGTCATCGCGGTTCCCGGCTGAACAGAAAACTACTTCGACGTAGAAGGACACTAAACCGTGGACCTGTTTGAATATCAGGCGCGCGATATGTTCGAAGCGCACGGTGTACCCGTGCTCGCCGGCATCGTGGCGCACACTCCTGAAGAAGCGAAGGCAGCTGCCGAGAAGATCGGTGGCGTTACTGTCGTCAAGGCACAGGTTAAGGTCGGTGGCCGCGGCAAGGCTGGCGGCGTGAAGGTTGCCAAGTCCGCTGATGAGGCGCTTGAGCACGCAACCAACATCCTGGGCATGGACATCAAGGGCCACACCGTCAACAAGGTGATGATCGCCCAGGGTGCCGATATCGCTGAAGAATTCTACTTCTCGGTCCTCCTCGACCGTGCGAACCGCAACTACCTGGCCATGTGCTCGGTTGAAGGTGGCATGGAAATCGAGCAGCTGGCTGTGGAGCGCCCCGAGGCCCTGGCCAAGATCGCCATCGACCCCGCCGTGGGCATCGACCAGGCCAAGGCTGACGAGATCGTTGAAGCCGCAGGCTTCGCTGAAGAACTGCGCGGCAAAGTCGCCGACGTCATTCTGAAGCTCTGGGACGTCTTCAAGAAGGAAGACGCCACGCTCGTTGAGGTCAACCCGCTGGTCCGTACCGGTGCCGGTGACATCGTGGCCCTGGACGGCAAGGTTTCCCTGGACGAAAACGCTGACTTCCGCCACGTTCACCACGGTGAGCTGGAGGACAAGGACGCAGCTGACCCGCTCGAGGCCAAGGCCAAGGCGCAGGACCTCAACTACGTCAAGCTGGACGGCGAAGTTGGCATCATCGGCAATGGCGCCGGTCTTGTGATGTCCACGCTCGACGTTGTTGCTTACGCTGGCGAAAACCACGGCAACGTGAAGCCCGCCAACTTCCTGGACATCGGTGGTGGAGCTTCCGCCGAGGTCATGGCCAACGGCCTGGACGTCATCCTGGGCGACTCCCAGGTCAAGAGCGTCTTCGTCAACGTCTTCGGTGGCATCACCGCTTGTGACGCTGTGGCGAAGGGCATCGTGGGTGCACTGGCCGAGCTTGGTTCCTCCGCGAACAAGCCGCTGGTAGTTCGCCTCGACGGCAACAACGTCGAGGAAGGCCGCCGCATCCTGACCGAGGCCAACCACCCGCTGGTTACCCTGGCCGCCACCATGGACGAGGGCGCCGACAAGGCCGCCGAGCTCGCCAACGCAGCTAAGTAAAGGGACGCGAGAATGTCTATCTACCTCAACAAAGACTCCAAGGTCATCGTTCAGGGCATCACGGGCGGCGAAGGCACCAAGCACACCGCGCTGATGCTCAAAGCCGGCACCAACATTGTTGGTGGCGTGAACGCCCGCAAGGCCGGTACCACGGTCCTGCACGGCGACAAGGAAATCAACGTCTTCGGCACCGTCAAGGAAGCCATCGCTGAGACCGGCGCAGACGTCTCCATCGTCTTCGTTCCGCCGGCATTCACCAAGGACGCCGTTGTTGAAGCAATCGAAGCCGGCATCGGCCTCGTTGTTGTCATCACCGAAGGTGTTCCGGTTCAGGACTCCGCCGAATTCTGGGCACTGGCCCAGTCGAAGGTGGACGCTGACGGCAAGCAGATCACCCGCATCATCGGCCCGAACTGCCCCGGCATCATCACCCCGGGCGAAGCCCTGGTTGGCATCACCCCGGCAAACATCACGGGCAAGGGCCCCATCGGCCTCGTGTCCAAGTCCGGTACCTTGACCTACCAGATGATGTACGAACTCCGCGACCTCGGTTTCTCCACCGCGATCGGCATCGGTGGCGACCCCATCATCGGCACCACGCACATCGACGCCCTGGCTGCGTTCGAAGCCGACCCGGAGACCAAGGCAATCGTCATGATCGGTGAGATCGGTGGTGACGCTGAAGAGCGTGCAGCCGACTTCATCAAGGCCAACGTCACCAAGCCGGTTGTCGGCTACGTGGCGGGCTTCACCGCTCCTGAAGGCAAGACCATGGGCCACGCCGGCGCCATCGTCTCCGGCTCCGCTGGAACCGCGCAGGCCAAGAAAGAAGCCCTTGAAGCTGCTGGCGTGAAGGTCGGTAAGACGCCTTCCGAGACCGCGACGCTGCTGCGCGAGGTTTTCGCAGCGCTCTAAAGCTTCACAAAGCAGTACGACGGCGGCCCGGTGCCTTCCC
>NZ_JBHVQI010000025.1:0-64104 GCF_042886835.1 Paenarthrobacter sp. NPDC057981 | reverse complement strand
TCGGCACCCAGGTGGGTGCCGACGTCGTGCTTTTGCTGCTGTTAGTTCGCGTAGAACGGGTAGTCCGTGTATCCTTCGGCGCCGTCAGCGTAGAACGTCGCCGGGTTGGGCTCGTTCAGCGGCAGGCTGTCACGCCAGCGACGCGCCAGATCCGGATTGGCGATGGCCGGGCGGCCAACCACCACGGCGTCAGCGAGGCCCTCTTCGATGATGGCGAAGGCTTCGTCGCGGGTAGTGATCTCACTGAAGCCCGTGTTTACCAGGAACGTGCCGTTGAAACGCTCGCGGAGGTCCTGCACCAGGGCACCCTTGGGCTCGTGGTGCAGGATGCTCAGGTACGCGAGGTTGAGCGGTGCGATGGTGTCAACAAGAACCTCGTACGTGGCCCGTACATCAGCGGCATCCGTTTCGGCGATTCCCTGGACGTTGTGCTCCGGAGAAATCCGGATGCCCACGCGGTTGGCGCCCAAGGCTTCCACCACGGCGTTGACCGTCTCGATGACGAAGCGCGCACGGTTTTCCGGGGAACCGCCGTAGCTGTCGGTGCGGACGTTGGAGTTTGGGGCAAGGAATTCGTGCAGGAGGTAACCGTTGGCGGAGTGGAGTTCAACGCCGTCGAAGCCTGCTGCTATCGCGTTCTTGGAGGCCGTGACGATTTCCTGGATCACGCCGGGCAGTTCGTCGGTGCGCAATTCGCGCGGCACCGGGTAGGCCTGCTTGCCGTTGGGGGTGCGGACCTCGCCATCGATGGCGACGGCGCTGGGGCCAACAATCTCGTGGCCACCGGTGATGTCGGCGTGCGACACGCGTCCGCCGTGCATGATCTGGGCAAACATGCGGCCACCCTCGGCGTGGACTGCGTCAGTGACCTTCTTCCAGCCAGCGACCTGCTCATCTGTGACGAGCCCAGGCTGGCCGGGGTAGGACTGACCGGCACGGGCAGGGTAGGTTCCTTCGCTCACGATCAGGCCCAGGGAGGCGCGCTGGCGGTAGTGCTCAGCGATCAGATCGTTCGGAACGCCATCCTGGCCTGCGCGCAGGCGGGTCAACGGGGCCATCACCAGTCGGTTGGAAAGCTCCAGCTCGCCAAGGGCCAAGGGGGAAAACAGCATGCGCGGTTCCTTTCAGGATGAATCAGGTTCACCATGCGTAACTGTGCCGCGTCTGCAACTATTCCGGGTGAGGTGGAGATCACACTACTTCGTCAGATCCCTCATTGACTCGTCGAAGCATTCGCACAGGGCAAGAACTGCCACCAGGTGCGCCTCCTCGGCGTGCGGTGGGTCCGTGTTGATGTTGATTGCTTCATTGACGGATTGCGCCAGGTCCTTCGACTCGCGTCCGGTCAGCGCCCACACCTTGGCTCCGGCGGATTTGGCTGCGGCAGCGGCGTCGCGGAGGTCATCCGTGATTCCCTTGGCAGCCAGCAGCACCACGATGTCTCCCTTTTTGACGGTTGAGGGAATTTGCCCGCTGATGGTCTCCCCGGCATCCTTGTTGGCCACGATGGCTTTGAAGGAGCCGGGGTTCCCACCGTGATCATGGGCGGCATCGTGGGCCGTGAGTTCAGAGGCGAAGCGTTGTGCTTCATGGGCGGAACCGTCGCTTCCGGCGGCGAACACCCGGCCGCCACGAAGCCTGGCCCTGGCCAGTTCTTCGCCCCATTCGGCAAGCCGCGACGATTCCCGACGCAAGGCCGCCACTGCGGGACCGATCTCACCAAGATGACCCAAGACAACGTCCACTGCATGTCGGTTGACCTTGGAATCGGTCGCACGGATTGACTGACCTGTCCGCCTTACCACGATACTCACTTCCTTACCTCCGCTTCGTCGTCGAAACTACAGGTTCCTGTCGCCGTCGCGCGCCGACCCTTCGCGCCTGCTGCGGTCGCGCGTCAGCCGTTCACCCTCAGCCACGTTGACTCGGTCGGCGTCACTGGTGTGGCCGCCGTCGTGGTCCACGTTGCCGCGGCCGGAGTGGTTGCCGTGGCCGTCATCGGCGGAGCGGTCCGCAGCATTCGGGTCAAGCTCGTCGGCGTGGCGGAGGTGCTCCTCGACGCGTCCGTGCGCTTCCTCGGCCTTTTCCGAGTTGCGTTCAGCTTCTCTACGAAGCCGGCCCGCTTCGGCTTCGGCCTGCAGAGCGTTTGCCTCGGCTTGGGCGGCCTCAGCCTTCGCTTGGTGCGCGCCGATGGCTTCCTCTTGGGCTTTCTCGCGCAACTCCCCTGCCCGGCGACGATTGACCTCGGCCTTCTTGCGGCGTCCGACAACCACCGCGATAATCACGGCCGCGATGACCACCACGGCCACGACGATGATCAGTACCAGCTGTCCTGTGTCCACGAGGATTACCTCCCTGGTGAGCGGACTTCCGTGGGCGCCGCTCGCAGCCCGCGATGTGCTTGGTGTCCGAGGTGTACCCCAATCGGGTCATTCCAAAACGATTCCGGTCCCGCCTCTTCTTGTATGGTAGCTAGTTATCAGGTTACTTACTAGTTTTAGCTGCCCGTCTCTTCGGGGTGTTCACGGGCACGCTTTTCTTCCGGGGTTTCACCGGTCTCATCAGGGATGAATGTGGGGTCCAGCTCGGTGGTGAAGTCGCCGGTTCCGTTGTCATGCTCGACGGCGTCAGTCGCCCCAGGTTCGGACGGTTCGGAAGGTGCCGCGTCGGTCTTGTTGGGTTCGTTGCTCATGGCCTCAATCTAGGCACCGCCCGGGATCGTGTCGAGGGTCGGCGGCCTTGTAAGAGGACATGATCTCTGCTTCGCTGGAAAGGTCTCCAGAAGAGCGGGACCGGCCCCCGGCATCAACAGCAGGGAGATCCACACGTGAAAGCAGTGACATGGCAAGGCCGGCGCACACTCAGCGTCGAAGACGTACCTGATCCCTCTATCCAGGAACCCACGGACGCGATTGTCCGCATCACTTCCACCGCCATCTGCGGCTCGGACCTCCACTTGTACGAGGTCCTCGGCCCCTATATGCACAAGGGCGACGTCATTGGGCACGAGCCCATGGGAATCGTCGAAGAAGTAGGCCCGGAAGTGCACCGCCTCAAAAAGGGCGACAGGGTTGTGGTCCCCTTCAACATCTCCTGCGGGCACTGCTACATGTGCAACCGCGGGCTTCAGTCCCAATGCGAAACCACCCAAGTCAAGGCCAAGGGATCGGGCGCCGCGCTGTTTGGCTATTCAGAACTGTATGGCTCGGTTCCGGGTGGACAGGCCCAGTATCTGCGGGTGCCGTTCGCGGATTACGGCCCCGTGAAAATCGACTCGGATGCGCCCGACGAACGCTACCTCTTCCTCTCCGACATCCTTCCGACCGCGTGGCAGGCAGTGGAGTACGCCAATGTTCCTGAGGGCGGAACCCTTGCGGTGCTGGGTCTGGGACCTGTCGGCCAGTTTGCTGCCAGGATTGGCCTCCATAAGGGCTTCCGGGTCGTCGGAGTCGATCCGGTCCCCGAACGCAGGGCGATGGCGGAGTCCCACGGCGTGGAGACCATGGACTACAGTTCGGACGTCGCCAGCCAGATCCGGGAGGAAACGCTCGGCCGGGGACCGGACTCCGTAGTGGACGCCGTCGGCATGGAAGCACACGGTTCGCCGGTGGCTTCCTTCCTCCACAAGGCAGTGTCCCTCCTACCGGACAAGCCGGCGCAGGTGGCCATGGAGACCATGAGCGTGGACCGGCTCGCGGCCCTCCATACCGCCGTGGACACAGTCCGTCGCGGTGGCACCCTGTCTTTGAGCGGCGTCTACGGAGGCCAGGCCGATCCCATGCCGCTGATGACCATGTTCGATAAGCAGATCCAGCTCCGCATGGGTCAATGCAATGTGCGCAGCTGGATCGACGACTTGCTGCCCCTGGTGGAGGACGACGCCGATCCGCTGGGAGTCATGCATCTGGTCACCCATACCGGGAGCCTTGACGAGGCGCCCGCCCTCTATGAGAAGTTCCAGAAGAAGCAGGATGGATGCGTCAAGGTGGTCCTCAAGCCTTGAGCAGGGCACATTCAGGAAGTACCCAGAATTGCTCGATAGCCTAGCAATTGTCAGCGTTGGTACTACATCGAAGGAGATCCCATGGGACTCGGAGACAAGATCAGCAATAAGGCACAGGAAGTCACCGGCAAGGCAAAGGAAGCCTTGGGTGACGCCACCAACAACGAGAAACTGCAGGCCGAAGGTGTAGCTGACCAGGCAGCCGCCAAGACCAAGCAGGCCGGCGAGAACGTCAAGGACGCCGCGAAGGACGCCTTCGACAAGTAGGCCTGCAGCACCAAACGAACACAGCGAAACGCCCCGGCTCCCATCCAAGGGAACCGGGGCGTTCGTCTGCGCCCATCTAGGGGACAGCTCCTGTCCCAATGACCCGTCAGTAGGACAAGTGCTGTCCCCTAGTTGGGCGGACGGGGGGTTACTTCTGCGCCGGGAGCACCAACCCGCCCGACTTGTCCGTGGACAAGGCGAGGGACGAGATGTACTGGGGTTCGCCGTCGGGCCCGTCCTGAGCCGAGCGAAGCATGTCGGGACGTTCGAACTCGATGCCCGTCACGTGGCACAGCAGCTTCGCGTCGCTGGGGTTTCCGTCGGCGTCGAACATCGGAAGGTCAATGCCATCGTCAATGCGGCGCAGGTAGTAGCGGCCACGGGTAGCCACCGCCAGGATCGGCGGCAGCACCAGTGCCAGGCCCACAGCGAAGATGGGCGAATACGGCTGGACCGAGGCACCGAACGCCCCGAAGAACACTGCGATGGAGACACCGGCCGAGACCAGCATCGACACGAAGCCCACAGGGTTCACGGCGTAGAGCATTCCGCGCCGGAACTCTGGAACCTTGGGCGAGATCTTCAGCAGGTACTTGTTGATCGCGATGTCTGAAGCCACCGTCACAACCCAGGCCATGGCGCAGTTGGCGTAGAAGCCAAGGATGGTGTTGAGGAAGTCGAACATGTTCGACTCCATAAGGATCAGCGCGATCACCAGGTTGACCACTACGAACACCATCCGGCCCGGATAGCTCTTGGTGATACGCGTAAAGGAGTTCGTCCAGGCCAGCGAACCGGAGTAGGCGTTGGTGACGTTGATCTTGATCTGCGAGATGACCACCAGCACCACCGCCAAGGTCATGGCCAGCCAGGCCGGCATCATCTCTTCGTAGACGCCCAGGAACTGGTGGACGGGTTCATTGGCGTGGACTGCGGCTGCGGGATCGAGCTTGGCGATGAGGTAGATGGCGATGAAAAGGCCAATGATCTGCTTGATGGCACCGAAGATGACCCAGCCCGGGCCGGCGAGGATCACCGCGCGCCACCAGGCGCCCTTGTTCTCAGCAGTTTTTGGCGGCATGAAGCGGAGGTAGTCGATCTGTTCGGCGATCTGGGCCATAAGAGACAGGCAGACACCGGCCGCCAGCATCACCGAGGCCAGGTTCGGGCCGCCGTCACCCGAAGCACCGGTGAACGCGAAGAACGCATCGATGCTTTCCGGGTGGGACAACAACAGGTAGCCCACCGGTACCACCATCAGCAGCAGCCACAAAGGAGTGGTCCACACCTGCAGGGTGGCCAGGGTCTTCATGCCATAGATCACCAGGGGAATGATGATGATCGTGGACACGGCGTAGCCGATCCACTGCGGGATGCCCAGTCCCAGTTGCAGGCCCTGGGCCATGATGGAACCTTCAAGGGCGAAGAAAATGAACGTGAACGTGGCAAAGATGATGTTGGTGACCACCGAGCCGTAGTAGCCGAAGCCCGAGCCGCGGGTGATGAGGTCCAGGTCGATGTTGTAGCGGGCAGCGTAGTAAGCCAGCGGGAAGCCGGTTGCGAAGATGATCACCGCGGCCACGATGATGCCGAAGATCGCGTTCACCGTTCCATAGGAGATGCCGATGTTTGCACCGATGGAGAAGTCGGCCAGGTAGGCGATGCCACCCAGGGCACTCGTCGCCACCACGCCGGCACTCCACTTGCGGTAGGAACGCGGGGCGAACCGGAGCGTGTAATCCTCCAGGCTCTCCTTCGCTGCACTCAATGCGTCGGCGTTGCCTTGCGGCGATGTGCCGGCGGGGCCGATTCCGACGGCGGTGCTTGCCGCCGTCGTCGGCTCCAGTATTGCGGTACTCGTCTTGTCGTCGCTCATGCGTCGGTCGCTTTCGTCCGGGGAGGGTGCTTCGTCCACGACGCTAGTCACGCAGCGCGTCAATTCAGTCACGGCCGTGTTTCGCAGCTGTAACTTCTGCATCACCCGCACCCTGCTTTCGGTACCAGAAAGCAGGATCACCCTTTGTACGCACCCCACAAAACGGCCCCTCACCTGCGCCGATACCGTCGAGGACATGACCCATGCACCCCGCGAAATTGCCCGCTGTGCCATCCTCGATACCGCCCGCGAACAGGTCCTGGAACGCGGTGAAGGCCTGACGGAAAGCCAGCTTGTAGAGATTCTGCAGCTGCCGGATGACGCCATCCCGGCAGCCCTCGATCTTGCCCACGAAGTCCGGTTGAAACATTGCGGCGAGGACGTTGAGGTGGAAGGCATCATCTCCATCAAGACCGGCGGCTGTCCCGAAGACTGCCACTTCTGCAGTCAATCCGGGCTGTTTGACTCCCCCGTCCGCGGCGTGTGGCTCGATATCCCGGAACTGGTCAAAGCAGCCAAGGAAACAGCCGCAACGGGTGCCACGGAATTCTGTATCGTCGCCGCCGTACGTGGCCCGGACATCAAGCTGATGAACCAAATCAAGTTCGCGATCGAGCGCATCAACGAGGAAGTGGACATCAATATCGCCTGCTCCTTGGGCATGCTCACCCAGCGCCAGGTTGACCAGTTGGCGGAGTGGGGCGTTCACCGGTACAACCACAACCTTGAGACAGCCCGCAGCTACTTCCCCGAGGTGGTCACGACCCACAGCTACGAGGAACGGCTGGAAACCTGCGCCATGGTCAAGGCCGCCGGCATGGAACTGTGCTGTGGTGCCTTGATCGGCATGGGGGAATCCCTGGAACAGCGGGCCGAACTGGCTGCCCAGCTCGCCGCCCTGGAGCCGCACGAAGTTCCGCTGAACTTCCTCAACCCGCGGCCGGGCACGCCCCTTGAGAACCAGGGGATCATGGACGGCAAGGATGCCCTTCGCGCCATCGCGGCGTTCCGACTGGCCATGCCGCGGACCGTCCTGCGCTACGCCGGCGGCCGCGAGCTGACCCTCGGCGACCTGGGCACCCGCGAAGGCCTGCTCGGCGGTATCAATGCCGTGATCGTCGGAAACTACCTCACCACCCTGGGCCGCCCCGCTGATGCCGATCTCAACCTCCTGGTGGAGCTGAACATGCCCATCAAGGAACTCCAGAAGACGCTGTGAACGCCGCCTTTTGCGGCCACTGCGGAGGTGACAGCCCGACGTCGGACGCTCACCAAAGCTGCCGACAGCAGTTGGTGATGGAGCCGCCGCGCTACTGCCCGGCGTGTCGCAGGCGCATGAAGGTCCAGGTCACGCCGCTGGGGTGGACGGCCGAGTGTTCACGCCACCCCCTCGCGGGTTTTTGTACAGATAATGCTCCTAAAAGCTAATGCTCCTAAAAGCGCTCCATAAGGTCATTATCTGTACAAAAACTCCCTGGGTAGGCTGGTCCCATGGGCGAGAGCCGGGATCTGCTGACGCCGGAACAGCGCAGCCGCAACATGGCCAGAATCCGGGGCAAGAACACCAAGCCGGAGCTGCTGGTCCGCAGGCTGCTGCACGCCAAGGGTTACAGGTACCGTCTGCACGGGCAGTCCGGCACGGCGAAGCTCCCCGGCCGGCCCGATCTGGTGTTCGCCGGCCGTCGCAAGGTCATCTTCGTCAACGGCTGCTTCTGGCACTTCCATGACTGCAAGGCCGGCCGGCATGCTCCTGCAGCGAACGCGGCGTTCTGGGAGGCCAAGCGCACCAGGACCCGGGAACGGGACGCTCAGCAGCGGGCGGAACTTTGCGCTTCCGGTTGGGAGGTCCTGACGGTCTGGGAATGCGAAATGAAGAACGTGTCCATTCTCGAAAACCGGTTGACTTCTTTCCTCGAGTCCCCGGCCGGTTACGGCTTGGATGTAGTGGAGGGGGCCGACTCAACGGGATGATCGGAGCCCGCACTGTGCGAGCCCTGTTCCCACAGGGAGTAGGCCGCAGTCCCGCCGATACCCAGCAGGATGGTCAGGCAAAAGACGATGATCACCATCAGCCCAGGTGACGGGCGGGCACCACTGTCCATGCTGTTTCCCTCTCCTTGATTCGCGGCTGGAGGTTCTCCAGATCCGGGATTTCTTCTGTTCCCAGCTACTTTCCGGTCCGGGAATCAAGACTCCCTCTGAGTCCGCTCAAGATTGGATCAAGCTTTGGATTAATGGCACGTAGGCAGTTCCACGAGTCCTACTGTTGAATCGTGAATCTATTGTTCCGAGGCGGGAGGGGTTTGGTGTCTGAGTATGACGAGTGCACAGACGCCCTGGTGGATCACACCGTCCTCGCTGAACTCCAGGCCGAGCTTGGCGGAGACCCGGCCATCATCGACGCCTTCGTCCGCAACTACGTCTCGTTGCTGCCCTGGCGGGTATCCCGCCTGCATCGGGCCCTGGACAACCTGGATATCGACGACGTCATGGATGCCGTCCTCAGTCTGAAAACGTCCAGCCATATGGTGGGCGCCGTCTGCATGGAGCGTTTGGCGACGGAGCTGGAAATCAGCATCCGCCTGCTGCCGAACGCCGATCATCTGCTTGAACTTAGGCCGCAGGTGAACGAGATTGACCAGTGCGTCTTCGGGACGACCAGGGAACTGGAATCGCAGATTCGGTAAATTTCTTCACCTTAATGAAGAAAAACCGTTGACTCGCTAAAGATCTTCACTATAGTTGTGTGAGTTAGCTCACCAACGAAGGAAGCGGCAATGACTACCGAGACTCCTGCTCCACCAGCCACCAGCGAACTGCTGGCGACGGTAGGAAACAAGGTGCGCACCATGCGCAAGGCAAAGGGCATGACTCTTGCTCAGCTCTCGGACATCACCGGCCTCAGCCAGGCCATCGTCAGCCAGATTGAACGCGGCATGGCCAACCCATCCTTCACCACGTTGGCGCAGTTGGCCCATGGCCTGGACATCCCCGTAGGGAGGTTCTTCATCGGCCAGAACGAATCCCAGTCCCCCGTGGTCCGCAAGGCGGACAGGCGGAACCTGCAAAACGTCACCCGGGAATCCGTGGGAGAGGCAGTACACGAACTGCTGACCCCCAACCGGGACGGAAGCATCGAAGCGCAATGGATCAGCACGCCCCCAGGGCACGACACCAGCGCGACCCCATTTACCCACAGCGGTGAAGAGTTCTGCTACATCATCTCCGGCCGTAAAGACGTCTTTTTGGACGGCGTCTGCTACAGCCTTGAAGAAGGCGACTCGATCACCTACTCCTCAGAGATCCCCCACTGGTACAAGAACAGCTACGAAGAGGTATGCGTAGCCATCTGGGTCAACGCACCACACGCGTGGTAGCGCAGCCGCCCTCAGGCGGCCTGGGCGTTTTCCCTTAACTGTCCGGACACGATCCCGTGGCCGCTGACACTCCTTGCCACTTTCGCGTCAGGCGCTTCCTTCGACAGGCGTCCCTGCGTCATACCCTTTCACGCCTTCCACGGCGTAAGCGTAAGGAATCTTCCATGCTCGACACCCAAACGGACAATGCCGTCCCCACACCAAAGCCCGTCACCGACTCCCGTGCCAAGAACGCCAAATTCACTCCCGAAGTCCGCAAGGGTCTTCTCGGCCTGGGCCTGGGAAACGCCCTTGAGTGGTACGACTGGATGGTTTTCGGCCTCCTGTCCGCTTTCATCGGTCCCAACTTCTTCCCCAATACCGATCCTCTGTCGGCGACGCTGAACGCGTTGGCCGTGTTCGCCGTCGGATTCGCTTTCCGTCCGCTGGGCGGCATCCTGCTCGGAACACTGGCAGACCGCATTGGCCGACGAAGGGTGATGCTCCTGTCCATCATGCTGATGGCCGGAACAACCCTGGTCATTGCGATCACTCCGAGCTATGCCACCATCGGCCCAGCCGCCGGCATCATCCTGCTGGCCTGCCGTGTCCTCCAGGGGATCTCCACCGGCATCGAAGCTCCCCTCTCCACCTCCCACGCCGTTGAACTGGCACCCGAAGGCCGCGAAGGCTACGTAGCCGGCATCATGTCCTTCTATGTCAACATCGGCATCCTCATGGCGTCCCTGGTCAGCTTCCTCTGCAGCCTTGTCATCGGCGGCGCGGCCATGGGCGAATGGGGCTGGCGTGTTCCATTCATCATCGGCGCACTGTTCGGCTTCGTGGTCCTCTACCTGCGGCGATCCCTCCCTGAGACCCTCAAGGAAGAGGAAATGGCCACGAACACTCCCCGCGCAGTGTGGAAGGGCGTCGGCAAGCACTGGCTCTCCGTCTTGGCGATCATCTTCGTTGTGGGCGCGGCGCAGGCCTACAACTATGCGTGGAACGTAGGGCTTCCCAGCGCAGCCCGCAGCGGATTCAAGGAAGACCCCACCGCCGTTTTCGCCCTCACCACGGTCCTCGGCGTCATCCTTGTAGTCGGCAGCTGGGTCATCGGCAAGCTCGCAGATGGCAAGGCAATGTCCCGGTGGTTCCTCGTGACCCGCATCCTGGCGATCCCGTCCGTATTCCTCATGCTGCTCTACGTGCAGCCCGGCATCGGCGGCTTCGCAGCGGTCCTCCTAGGCGGCTCGATAGTCCTGGTGCTCAACATGACCCTCTACAACGTGGTCAGCTCCTCCCTGATGCCCAAGAACATCCGCGGGACCGGCGTAGCCCTGGGCTACGGCATCGGCGTAGCCCTGTTCGGCGGCACAGCCTCCTACCTCCTGGTCTGGTTCCAGTCCCTGAACCTCAGCTGGATCTTCCCGGTCTACGTGGCCGTCCTGTCCATCCTCAGCATCGTTTTCTACCTCGCCGCACGCCGCACTAACGGCATTCACGTCGGCAAGTAAGGACCAAGAACATGAACTCCCTCGAACTCGCTACCACCACCTCTGACCTCAAAGCTCCCATCATCTCCCGTTCCGATGTACTGGTGGTTGGCGGTGGCCCCGCAGGTGTGGCCGCTGCCGTCACCGCAGCCCGCTCCGGCGCAAAAGTCACGCTGCTGGAACGCTACTCGTCCCTGGGCGGCCTGGCCTCCGGCGGCATGGTCCTGGTGCTCGACGACATGATCAACGGCCAGGAAATCACGGTCACAGGCATTGTCTCCGAATACGTGGAGCGCCTCCAGAAGCTCGGCCTGGCCATCGTTCCTCCCGCCGATGACCGCAAGACCTCCGAGGAACTGTGGAACAAGTGGGGACGCTACGGCACCTTCGATTTCCACTCCCACACCAACCCCAAGCCGATCTGCTACGCCGCCGCCTTCGACCCCGATGGCTGGAAGCGCGTGTCCAACGACCTCGTCCGCGAGGCCGGAGTGGACCTCCGCCTCCACTCCTGGTTCTCCCGCCCCATCGTGGACAACGGCGTGATCAAGGGCGTCATCTGCGAAACGAAACTGGGCCCGCAGGCCTTCCTGGCCGATGTCGTCATCGACACCACCGGCGATATTGATGTTGCTTCGCGTGCCGGCGCCAGCTACGCAAAGGACAACTACCTCACCACCCTCGTCTTCCGCCTCGGCAACGTGGACACCAACGCAGCCGAAGCCTTCGAACAGGCCAACCCCAAGGAAGCCCGCGCCATCAACCGCAAGATCAAGCGCATCCTCGGCGGAGCCTGGGAACTGTGGTGGCTCAAGACCCCCATCGAAGGCGTGGTGTGGTGCAACGCCCCGCACATGACCGGTTTCGACGGCGTAGACCCGGCAGACATGACCGCAGCCGAGTTCGCCGCCCGCGACCGCATTTCCGAGGCCGTGGATTACGTCCGCGCCAACCTGCCGGGCTTCGAAAACGCCTACATGCTGGACGTCGCCTCCCAGATGGGCGTCCGCCAGACCCGCCTCCTGCAGGGCGAGTACGTCATGACCAAGGACGACGTCACCCAGCGCCGCCATTTCGAAGACACTGTGGCCCGCGGCCGCGACTACTACTACCCGTACCGCTCGCTGCTGCCCAAGGAAGTTGACCAACTCCTGGTGGCCGGCCGCCACTACTCGGCAACTCCGGAGGCCCAGAAAATGTCCCGCGAAATTCCGCCCTGCATGGCCATGGGCCAGGCCGTCGGCGTGGCAGCCGCGCTGGCCGTCGATAACAACATCCTGGTCCGCGATGTCGCGTCAGCGGATATCCAGTTGGGCATGCGGCAGCACGGCGCCGACCCGGGCGACGTCCCGTCGTCGAACGCCACCCTCGACTCCGAAGCAGCGGTGCTGGCATGAGCCTCATGACTGCAGAAAAAACTGAAAGCACGACGGCGTCACTCGCCGCGGCAGCTCCGGCACAGGTACCGCTCCCCCTGGACGGCATCAAGGTCGTGGACTTCACCCAAGTGTTCATGGGGCCGTCGTGCACGCAGCTGCTGGGCGATTACGGCGCAGACATCATCAAAGTGGAGCGTCCAGGAGCCGGCGACATCTCACGCAATTCCTTCCCGGACCAGGACGGCCAGGACAACCCGATCTTCCTGTCCATCAACCGGAACAAGCGCAGCGTCTCCGTGGACACCCGTACCGACGAAGGCCGCGACGTCCTCCACCGGCTCATGGCCGACGCGGACGTAGTGGTCAGCAACTTCCGTTCGGGCGTCATGGAACGTATGGGCTTCGGCTACGAGGACCTGAATGCGAACAACCCCGGCATCATCTGGGCCTCGGGCACCGGCTTCGGTCCGGAGGGTCCCTATTCCCACAAGGGTGGTCAGGACGCGATCGCGCAGGCCTACTCCGGCGTGATGTGGCGCCGCGAGTCCGAGGACACCAAACCCGCGATCTACCCCACCACCCTGTGCGACTACATCACCGGCATGCACCTCATGCAAGGGATCCTTCTGGCCCTCCGCACCCGGGACACCTCCGGGGTGGGCCAAAAAGTGGAAGTCACCATGTACGACTCCATGCTTCACCTGCAGATGCAGGAAGCGTGCATGCAGCTCAACCGCGGCTACGAGGTCAACTGGGGTGCCATGCCGCTCAGTGGCGTCTTCGAAACCACCGACGGCGCCGTGTGCATGGTGGGCGGCTTCACTCCTGACCCGCTCGCCCGCATCTCCGACGCCTTGGAACTTGATGAGGACCTCACCGAACGGCCCGGCTTCGCTACCCTCGAGCAGCAATTCAAGAACAAGCCCGCGCTCCAGGCCATCTTCCGCGAACACTTCGCCACCAACACCACCGCTTACTGGACGGCGAAACTTGAAGAGCAGGGGCTCCTGAATGCGCCGGTCCACACCCTGGAACAGGCGCTCGCAGACGCCCAGACTGAAGCGAACGGCATGATCGTCGAAGCCGAACACCCCTCGGTGGGAACGGTGAAGATGCTTAATGCACCCATCCGGCTCTCGGCAACCCCGCCGTCGATCCGCCGCGCCGCTCCCCGCCTGGGTGAGCATAATGTGGAGGTCCTGCTCGAGAACGGCTTCGATAAGGAAACCATCGAACGCCTGCAGCAGCTGGGGGTCCTCCGGTGAGCGTTGTCGCAGAACGGGTCGACGAGGTCACCCTGGACATCACCGACGGCGTGGCGACAGTGACCATCGACCGCCAGCACGTCCTGAACGCAGTGGACGGCACCACCCACGACCGGCTCAACGAGGTCTGGTCACAGCTCGAAAGTGACCCGACTGTGCGGGTCGTCGTAGTCACCGGCGCCGGACCCCGCGCCTTCTGCGTCGGCGCCGACATGTCAGCAGATGCCGTGGACAAGACCGGCCTGGAATACTGGGCCGGCCTGGACCCCAACGGCTTCGGCGGCCTGAGCCTGCGCACCACCCTCGATGTTCCGGTGATCGCCCGAGTGAACGGCTATGCCCTGGGCGGCGGCATGGAAATCGTCCTCGGTGCTGACATCGTGGTCGCTGCCTCGAACGCGAAGTTCGGTTTGACCGAGCCCCGCGTTGGACGGTTGGCGCTCGACGGCGGCATCCACCAGTTGGTGCGCAGGGTCCCGTACACGCAGGCCATGGGAATGCTGCTCACCGGGCGCAAAGCCGATGCCGCAGAGATGCAATCCATGGGACTGGTCAATGAGGTAGTGCCGGCTGAGGAGCTGGACGCAGCCGTCCAGCGCTGGGTGGACCACATCCTGGGATGTGCCCCCACCTCTGTCCGGGCCGTGAAGCAGATGGTCACGCAGACCGCTCACCTCACGGCCAAGGAAGCCCGCAGCCTCCGGCTGCCGGCACTCATGGCGGCACTGGACAGCGAGGACTCCGCAGAAGGGGTCAGGGCGTTCCAGGAAAAGCGCCCACCCGTGTGGCCGGGACGCTAAACCGTCCCCGGCACCAGCCATCCCAATCAGTAGTCCGCATTGAAAGGAACCACCATGCCTGTCCCTTCTGCGCCCAAAAACCGTGAATCCCTGTCGTCAGGTGTCTGGGGCGTCGTGGCCACCCCCTTCCAGGGCAGCACACTCGACGTTGACCTCGACAGCCTCGCCGAACTCGTGGAGCATTACGAGAGCATCGGGGCAACCGGCCTCACGGTACTTGGCGTGTTCGGCGAAGCAGCCGCCCTCACTCCGCAGGAACGCCGGGACGTCCTGGAAACCGTGGTCGAGTCCACTGCCCTCCCCTTGGTGGTGGGTGTGACCGCGCTAGCCACGCGGCCAGCCATCGAAGAGGTCATGGCAGCGCAGGCAGTTGCCGGACCACGCCTGGCGGCGGTCATGGTGCAGGCCAACTCCGCCCGGGCGGAAGCGGTGATCGACCACCTTGACGCCATCCACCGGGCAACCGGAGCCAAAGTGGTCCTTCAGGATTACCCGCTGGCCAGCGGCGTCTCCATCTCCACGGCAGCCTTGGCTTCGGTGGTCAACGCCTGTGACTACGTCATCGCCGTCAAAGCCGAGGCCCCGCCCACCAGCGTGGCCATCGCCGACCTGAGCGCCGCCGTCGGGGTTTCCATCTTCGGCGGGCTGGGCGGTCAAGGCCTCCTGGACGAACTTATGGCCGGCGCCGCCGGTGCCATGACCGGATTCTCCTACCCCGAAGCACTCATTGCCTGCGTGCGGGCGTGGCAGGAGGGCGGATACGAGGCCGCCGAACGTGAACTGCAGCCGTATCTGCCGCTTATCAATTTTGAGCAGCAGTCAAAGGTGGCGCTGGCTATCCGCAAGGAATGCCTCCGCGAGCGCGGGCTCATCAAGGACTCCGGAGTACGGGCGCCCGCTGCCCTGTTCCCCGAGGCTCTGCGCGGCTCCATGGCAGTTCACCTGAAGGAAGCGGCGTCAGCACTGGATGCCCGTGCAACAGTAGGGAGTTTCTGATGGACCTCGGAATCGCAGGAAAGACAGCACTCGTAGCGGCTTCTACCGGCGGCCTTGGACTTGCCGTGGCGCGGGCGCTCGCTGCCGAGGGGGTCCGCGTGGCGGTGGTGGGGCGGCGTCGGGACCGCGCCAAGGAGATTGTTGCCGAACTCCAGGCCGCGTATGGGACTGGATCGTTGGGAAGCAGCGGTTTTGACGCGGTCGCGATCGAAGCGGACCTCGGCACACCGGAGGGCATCGAGTCCGCCGTGGACCAGACCGTTGCCAACCTCGGGCCGATCGACATCCTGGTGCTCAACGGGCCCGGACCCAAGCCGGCTGCCGCAGCAACGCTGACTTCCGAGGACATGGCCGCTGCGTTCGACCTCCTGGTCAAGCCGCACCATGCCCTGGTATCGCAGGTGCTGCCCGGCATGCGGGAACGCCGCTGGGGCCGCATCCTGGCGATCGGTTCCAGCGGGGTGACCGCGCCCCTGCCCAACCTGGCCGTTTCCAACACCGGACGCGCTGCCTTGGCCGGCTACCTCAAGACCCTCGCTGCCGAGGTCGCATTGGACGAGGTCACCGTGAACCTGCTCCTGCCCGGTCGCATTGCCACCGACCGTGTCACGCAGCTGGACCAGGCCGCAGCCAAACGCCGCGGCACCACGTTGGAGGACATCCAGCTCGAATCCCGCAAGACCATTCCCGCCCGCCGGTATGGAGAACCCGCCGAGTTCGGCGCCGCCGCCGCCTTCCTGTGCAGCGCGCCGGCGTCGTACATCACCGGAGTCGCACTGAGGTGCGACGGCGGCCTGATCCGAAGCCTCTAACCCCTTAAGGACCAACCATGACTTCCACAACTTTGGACACCAACGTCACTACCCTCACCGCCCAACACCTCATCAATGGCCAATGGCTCGGGTCAGCGGACACGGAACGGATGAACCCGGCGCGGCCCGGCGAGCTGGCCGCCCTCTCCCCCAGCGGCACCATCGAGGACGTGGATGCCGCCATTACGGCCGCCGCCGCTGCACAACCACACTGGGCTGCGCTTCCCGCTCCGTCGCGCGGCGCCATCCTCATTGCCGCCGGGAACCTGCTGATCGACCGCCAAGGGGCGATCGCCGAAGATTTGGTCCGTGAAGAAGGCAAGACCCTGGCAGAAGCCAAGGGTGAAGTGAAGCGCGCCTCGGACGTCCTGCGATTCTTCGGTTCCCTCGGCTGGGCAGCTACCGGCGAAGTCCTGCCAAGCGGCCTCCCGGATACCACCATCACCACCCGCCGCGAACCCTTGGGTGTGGTTGGCCTCATCACCCCGTGGAACTTCCCCATCGCCATCCCCGCGTGGAAGACCGCTCCGGCCCTGATCAGCGGAAACGCCGTGGTCATCAAGCCGGCTGAGCTGACTCCGCTGTCCGCAACGCACCTAGCCCGTGCCCTGCAGGACGCCGGACTGCCCGCTGGGGTGTTCAACGTGGTCCATGGCAAGGGACGCGTGGTGGGTGACGCCCTGGCCCGCGATCCGCGCATAGCCGGGCTCTCCTTCACCGGCTCCACCAACGTGGGCCTGGGGCTCCAAGAGATCCTGAACGCCCGGCGTGCGCGGGTGCAGCTGGAAATGGGGGGCAAGAACGGCGTGCTGGTGCTGGACGACGCCGATCCCCGCAAGGCCGCCCAGGTAGTGGCCGCCGGAGCTTTCGGGCTGACCGGCCAGGCCTGCACTGCAACCTCGCGGGTGTACGTGACCCCGGGGATCCGTGCCGCGTTCCTTGGCGCACTGGTGGCCGAAGCCGCCGCATACAGCACCGGTGACGGCCTCGCGGACGGCACGCGGATGGGTGCCGTGGTCAGCAGGCAGCAATTTGAGCAGGACCAGGCAGCGGTGCGTACCGCCGTCGAACGCGGCGCCACCCTGCTGCACGGAAACTACGACGGCGACCCGACCGGCGCGTTGTTCTTCCCGGCGGCGGTGCTCACCGACCTGCCGTTCGACGACGCCGCGGTAACAGAGGAGATCTTCGGTCCCGTGGTGGCCGTGCTCGAGGTACCTGACTATGAAGCGGGGCTTGCCGCCATCAACGACTCCCGCTATGGACTCACAGCAGGCATCTGCACGGATTCGCTGGCGCTGGCAAGTGACTTCGCTGCCCGCGCACAGGCCGGCGTGGTCAAGGTCAACCGGCCCACCGCCGGCTTGGATCTCAACGTACCGTTCGGCGGGGTCAAGGACTCCTCCACCAACACGTTCCGCGAGCAAGGACGGTCGGCACTGGACTTCTTCACGTGGGGCAAAACCGTCTACACCGGCGTGTAGTCGGGTATGAGTTACGTGATCGCGCAGCCCTGCGTGGATGTGAAAGACAAGGCATGCATCAATGAATGCCCCGTCGATTGCATCTACGAGGGCGCGCGCTCCCTCTACATCCGTCCATCAGAGTGCGTGGACTGCGGGGCGTGCGATCCCGTGTGCCCTGTGGAAGCCATCTTCTTCTCAGAAGACGTCCCCGACGAATGGGCAGACTATGTCCGGGCCAACGCGGAATTCTTCGACGACGGCCCCGGGCGCTCGTTGCCGGAGACGGACCACCCGGTCATCCAGGCCGAACCCACCCGCGGTTAGTTGCTTTGGACTGCCGGCGCGAGCCTGTAGCCGACGCCACGCACGGTTTCCAGCCAGCGCGGGTTTTGAATGCTGTCGCCGAGCTTCTTGCGCAGGTTGCCCATGTGCACCTCAACGGCGCGTTCGTCCGCGTCGCTGACATAACTGCCGACGTCGTACGGTTCATTCCGTAGGCGACGGGCGAGATCGGCCTTGGTCCGCACAATCCGCCCGGTTTCCAACAGCGCCAGCAGGAGGTCGAATTCCGTGCGGGTGAGCTTCAGCTCGGTGCCGTTCAAGGTTGCGGTGCGGGAACCGGCGGAAACGGCCAGGCCGTTGTGGATCATCTCGGGATCAGCTTCTTCGGGCGCGCTCTTAACGTCCGACGACGACCGCGGCCTCCGCATCATGGCCTCCACACGGGCGCGCAACTCGCGCGGCCGGAAAGGCTTGGTGAGGTAATCGTCGCCTCCGGCTTCCAAGCCCATGAGCGTGTCGAGTTCCTCGGCACGGGCGGTGAGCATGATGATGTACGCGTCCGATGACTTGCGGATCTGACGTGCGACCTCGAAACCATCAATGTCTGGGAGGCCAAGGTCCAAGGTGATGACGTCGGGCTTGAGCTGGCGGGCATAAGTCACGCCTGCTGAACCTGTAGACGCTGTGTGGACGTCAAACCCTGCCTGGGAAAGAACAACCCGCACCAATTCGCGAATATCCTGGTCATCTTCGATAACCAGCCCCACACGTACTTCACTCATCGCTGCCCCTCAGCCCCTTCGATAACCTCAGAAGTATATCCGTTATGGTTAGGCTGATCTCATGAACCGAATTTCTTCCGTATCCGTGGTGGTTGTGCCATGACCCAACCCTCAGCGTGGGATATTGGCGAAAAGAAGAAATTGCTGGTTTTTCAGCGCTCGTTCCATGAACATACACTGCGGATGCGGGTTGTCCTCAGCCAATTGCCGTTGTCCGTGTGTGTCTGTATTTCCGCCATTCTGGTGTGGCTGTTTTTCCCCGCCACCCTCGAGAACCCGCTGTTCCTCATATTCCTGCTGAGCCAGGCCTTCCTGTTGGGCCTGTGCATAGTGGTTCCGTGGCACCGGCTGCCGTTTGCCAGCTTCCTCACGATCCCCATCCTGGACATGGTGTCCATAGCGTTCGGCCGCGAAGGTGGACAGGAGGCGCTCACCGGTCTCAGCGTCCTGGTGGTGTTGCCAGTCATCTGGTTGTGCGCCTCCGGCCTGTATCCGAGATTGGCAATAGCACTATCCTTTTTGGGTCCTCTGGGCATCGTTTGGGTTCCGGTGTTCGTCCATGACCAAGTCAGCGAGCAGGCACTCACAAAACCGCTGCTGTTCCCGATCCTGATCCTCGGCATCGGTGTCTCAGTCAGCGTCCTGACCCTGAGCATGGTCCGTCAGCAGCGGGCCCTCGAGCAAAAAGATGAGGCATTGAAGGAAGCCCTGGACATCAGCACCAAGCAGGAACGGTTGCTGAACACGGTCATGGAAGCCCTGCCTCTGGGCGTGGTGGCCGTTGACGGCGACGGGCACGACATCCTCATGAACCGCCGCCAGCGCCAGAGCCACGCTTTGGCCACCCCTGCGGACAATGCCGATCCCAACGAATCGCAGCTGTTGGTCTTCGACACGGACCGGACAACGCCCCTGCCCCCGGACCAGCGGCCTGTACGGCGGGCTGTCCTGGGCGAACGCTTCACCGACCAACTGGTGTGGCTTGGCACTGGCCCCGAGCAGCGGGCCTTCACCACCAGCGCCCGCCCCATGCTCGACGACGACGGCAAGTTTGCCGGCTCCGTGGTGGTTTTCAGCGATGTCACCGACCTCGTGAACGCGCTGGCTGCCAAGGACGAGTTCGTTGCCAACGTCTCCCACGAGTTCCGCACCCCGCTGACGTCCATCCTGGGTTATGTTGAGCTGATCCTGGATGACGCCAATACCCTGGACAGCCATTCCCGTAAACAGCTGGACATCGTCAAACGGAATGCGGAGCGGCTGCTCACCCTGGTGTCCGACCTGTTGGCTGTACGGTCAGGCCAGATCGTTATTCAACGGCATACGGCAGACGTGGCGGAGCTGGTTCGCGGCAGTGTTACCTCCGCCGAACCCCGCGCCGCAAAAGCCGGCATCAAGCTCTCCATGGACCTTCCCGATGCCTTGGAAGCCCGCGTCGACTCTTCCCGGCTGGCCCAGGTGCTGGACAACCTGGTCTCGAACGCCATCAAGTACTCCCCCGACGGCGGCGATGTGGAAGTCGCTGCCTGGGAGGACGAGGACTTCATTTTCTGCCGGGTCACCGACACGGGCATGGGCATGAGCGAAGAGGAACAGGCTGAAGCCTTCACCAAGTTCTTCCGCGCCGGCAGCGTCCGCAAGAGTGCAATACCGGGCGTCGGACTGGGTCTGCCCATCAGCAAAGCAATTGTCGAAGCCCACGGCGGAACCATCACCCTGGAAAGCGTTCCCGGGCAGGGAACCACCTTCACCGTGAAGATGCCCGCTTAGCCCTTACCGCGTGGCGGGTGTCCCGCCAACCAACCCGGACTCGCGGCGTCGGCCAAACAGGAAGTAGCTGACCGGGCCGAAGAAGTTGATAAACGACGCAGCGCGCCAGAGTGCCTTCTTGCCCCGGATTTGTGAGTCTGGAGTCCTGCCAATGCTGCGCTGGGCGGCAACCAGCAACGCCAGGTTCACTGCACCACTGAGCACCACGGATAGGCGCTGCCCCTTGCTCATATCCCGCCAAGACTTCTTGCCGGCCATAGTGCCTCCTATCGGCGAACGGTGTACATCTCAGGCTAGTCCGACGCCGAGCGTCCCGCCACAGCCTGGCGTACTACTTCGCCCCACGACTGTTCCGCGAGGTCAGCGACGGCTGCCAGGATTTCCGACGGCGGGCGGGACAGGTCCAGCGGGTACTCGACGATGTCGATGTCGGTGTTCAGGATGCGCCGCAGTTTTACTTCCCCGGCTCCTGCATAAACCAGCCAGGCAGTAGGTACGCGCAGGGCGGTGCAGTAGGCCAGCAGCTGGTAGTGGTCCGCGCTGAGGGAGGCACCGGTGTCGGACGCTGCCTTGTATTTCGAGTCGTACACCACCACTGGGCGGCCACCCAGGAAATGCACGGCATCGGGCCGCACGGTCAAACGGTCGGAATCCCGGACGGCTTCATTCAGGAGCGCGCCGTATTGGAGACGCATCTCCCCCGGATAGGCGCTCATGGCGCTCCGCAGCGCGGTCCCCACGAACTCCTCGAAAACCTGTGCCATGTCCACCACGAACGACGCCGTCCGCTGCTTGCCCTGGCCGGCTTCCGCGGAGCCGTTGCGCAGGATGACTTCGGCCAATCGAAGCACTGCATGGAAACGAAGATTCATGCGGCTGGCGCGCCACGGCGGCAGCGGGGCGCCGGGCTGGAGGCGGGTGACGGCGTCGAGCTTTCCCTTAAGCTGCCGCAGGCGGCTCAAGACGTCGGGCCGGACCCCCGGAACCTGTCCCATGCGTTCCAAAGCGGCACGGAGGATGCGGTTTTCGGCGATGTCCTCGGTGAATTCGTCGTAGGAGACCTCCAGTGGCACCAGCATTCCAGGCCGCCGCGAAATCTGGTCCGAGATGCGGATCCGGCCCTTGACGGTACGCAACGACTCTTCCACCGTGAGGTACCCCTGCAGCACTCCCCGGCTCAGGGCTTTGTCCGCCAGCTGGGCCAGGGACTCGGCGAGCGCACTCCACAAGTCCGGGTGCTCCACGGCTTCGACGGAGTGGTCACGGAAGCCTTGGTCGCCGGCGTAGCTGAGCAGGAACAGCAGGCGGTTCAGGCCCAGCCGGTCCTTGGGCCGGACCTCCAATTGGATGGTGGCCGTCCGCACGGAGCCCACCTTGCCGGCCGGCTCGATGCGGTACAGCCCCATCCCCATGGGCGAGGCCTTGGCCAGCCCGCTGGTGTTGACGAAGGCAGCGGATTCGGGATCGAGTTTTTCCACCACCCCGCCGGAGAGCTCGTCCATGACGATGTGCCGTGGCCCCGTGACGGGATTCCGGGCACTGGCCGGTGCCCTTGCCGGCCTCGGGGGGATGGCGTTAGCGGTCGCCAAGACGTCCCAGCAACTGGTCCAGGCCGAAGCGTTCTTCCAACTGGGCGCGGTTCAATTGCCCGTGGTAATGCTCCTCCAGCAATGGCATGAGCTCGTACTTCCAGATGCGGCGCAGGCCGGCGGGGTTCTGCGCCGCGTTCTTCATGAAGTACGACGGTCCGATCATGAGGTCGCGGTCCCAGTCGTCGATCGCGTCATTGAGGGCGTCCAGCAGGTCCGCGTTCAGCGTGTCCAAGCCGCGTGCTTCCAGGAAACGGCGCAGCGAGCCGCGGACCGGCTCAACCTTCGGGTGCAGCTCAATGAAAGCGAAGCGGCGGCGGATGGCGGCGTCCATCATGGCGATGGAGCGGTCAGCAGTGTTCATGGTGCCGATGATGTACAGGTTGTCGGGCAGGCTAAAGGGCTCATTCGGGCTGTACTGCAGGTAGATGCGGTCGTCCCGGTACTCCAGCAGGAAGTACAGCTCACCGAAGACCTTGGCCAGGTTGGCGCGGTTCATTTCGTCGATGATCAGGAAGTACGGTTTGTGGGCGTTCTCCGGCTTGGCGGCCTCCTCCGCAAGCCGCCGCAGGGGTCCGGCCACGAGCTTGAAGGAGACCTGGCCGTCGTCGGTCTTGTCGGGCCGGTACCCCTCAAAGAAGTCTTCGTACGCATACGAAGGATGGAACTGCACCAGCTTCACTCGTTCGTCCGTATGGTCGCCTGCCAGCTCTGCAGCCAAGTGCTTGGCGAGGTAGGTCTTGCCGGTACCCGGAGGGCCATAAAGGACCAGCTGACGGTTCTCCTCGAGCAGTTCCGCGATCTCCTGAAGCGGCTCAAGGTCCATGTGCAGCGAGGCGGCAAATTCTTCCGTGAGCGGCCGGAACCCCTGCTGGACGACCTCGACGGCGACCGTCGGCGGGGCCTCGTCCTCACCGTCAGTTTCGGCCTCCACGGGGAGCAATTCCTGCAGTGCCTGGATGACCCTGGTGACGTCCACCAGGATGCCGGGCGTGGACAGCTGCCGCTGCGCGTGACGTGGCAGCTCCGGGATGGCGTAACTGTCATCGAACCAGCGGACCTTGCGGCGGATGCGCCGGTTGTCCTCATCATGCTCGGGCTCGCCAAGGACCACGCCCACACGCACGCGGCCAGCGTGCTGGTACAAGGTCAGGTCGCCAGGTTTCATGACCGTGAGGAAGGCGAACACGGCCGTTTTTGTGTCTTCGCGTTCGACGTAGCCGAGGTGTTTGTAGTCCTCGTCCACCGCGTGCTGTACTACCCCGGCAGTGACTCCCGCGGTCAGAGTACGCAGATGCTGGACGTCCAAGGTGGCCTTTTCCTCGGCGACCCAGGACGCGAGCAGCTCAGCATTGTCGTGATGCGTTCGCAGCAGCCATGACCGGCGCCCCGGATCCCCCACCTTGCGCCACTGGCTGACCAACTGGCGGGCGTACCAATCGATGCGCTGCCCGGCTTGCTCGTCCAGGTGCAGGCGGATGCGGTGGATGTCCGCGGTGATGTCCTCGTCCGTGTCACCCTTGGCACCGCCCACCAGCGAGGCAAAAGCGTCCCGGATCTCCTGGCGTTCCACATCGGCCACGACGGGCTCGAAATAGCTGGGCCATACCAGGTATTCAATGCTCCGGCGCAGCGCAGGTTGGTCGTCCGGGGTGGCGGCTGCGAGTTCATGGAATGCGTGTGGGTCGTTCAGTGCCCGGTTGATGGTCTCCGTGCTCTGGCTGTCCACGTGGGCGACGAAGCGGCACAGCCATTTCAGGTGGTCCCAGATGGTCCAGTTGAACTCCGCAGTGCGGTCACGGATCACGCCGTGGTCCGTCATGCCCTGGTACAGCTCTTCCGGAAGCTCGATGGGTGGCTCAACCCAGGACGCTGCCTCGGCCACGCGGGCGCGTTTCACCCTGAGCGACTTGACCTCGTGGGCCAGCGGCAACGACTGCAGGAACAGCAATTCCACGGCCAGCAGCTTGGCTTCCCGGGACGCGCCTTCCAGGTTTTGCCGCAGGTTGGTCATCATGGGCGCCTTGGAATCTTCGACGCCGCGCTCAAGCCTTTCCAGCAGCTCGGCAGCAGCATCCGCAGTCCAGGTGAGTGTGCGGCCGTCCAGCGCCGAGGGTTTGCCGTGAAGCGCCGGACCGAGCACATACCACGCTGCGTCCTCGATCTCTTTGGAGACTCCGGGGGCGCGGTCAATGGCAGGTTTCAAGGAGGGAATCACCCTGCCAACTTACCTTGTTTGCTTTAGCCAAGCATCTGGATATCCACAAGCTTTCCGTGCTAATGCATCCCGAATTGGTAGGCCGCAGGCACCGGCTCTTCCGGGCACACTTCCTGCCAGAGTGCCGCGATGGCATCCTCTCCCTCGCGGAGATCGGGAACCTCCACACCCTCCCGCAGGATCGCGGCAGCCTCGGCTCCGTGCCCACCCCTGGCGAGCGCCAGCGCCCTGAGGAACCTCAAGCGCCCGACGGCGGGTCCCCCGCTGGGTGCCGACTCCACCAGGTCCAGCGCCATGACGGGGTCGCCGTGCCGGATGCTCAGCGTCACCGCTTCCAGCAGCATGGCAGTTGCAGTCGAATCGGTTTCAACGGCTGTCCGGAGTTCGGCGAGGCCTTCTTCGTCCTTCCCCGCCGCCAGCAGGGCCAAGCCCAGTCCACGGTGCGCCAAAGCCCGGGTCCGACGCCGGACACCCTTGGCTTCCAAGACCTGCAGGTAGCCTTCCTTCGCGCCGGCCAGGTCCTGCCTGGCATGGCGCATGGTGGCCAGCTGGAAAAGCGCCTCAGGGTTGTCCTTCATTGCCAGCAACTCTTCCCAGTCCGCCCCCGCAACGTAACTGGGGGCGCCGTCGAACGCTTGTCCCTTCAGCAGCCCGAGCCACGGTTCCTGATCCGCTGTGATGCTTTCGTCCACGAATGGCGTCCCGCTCTCATCCACCCATTCCCGGCCCAGGCGCCGACGCCGGGCCCGCTCCACAACGCCCCAGCCGCTTCCCGGCAACAGCATTTTCGACGGCGGCACGTCGGCGTTGCTGATCGCTGCGGGCAGCATGGCCTCAAGTTCGTCGTGGGCAAGGAGGCCCTCCAGGCGTTCTCCAGCGTGGGCGACGGCCGCATCCCAATCGGTCCCGTGCGAGGTCCCGGCATCCAGATGTCCGTTGCCATACGCCTCAACCCACGCCCACTCCGCCCCCGCCGGCATCACCAAGTGCTCGAACTGGGTCTGCGCCAGGCCGGCCTGGATCTCTGCATAGGGACCTGCTCCCGGGCTCAGCCATTCCTGCCAACGTTTGCCGCCGTGGCCTTGCCCCCACACGAAGAGCTTCTTTCCCCGCAGGAGCCCCGTGGACAGCATCGCAAGCCCGTCGCCGTCGTCGTCCGCTGCCACCACCCATCGGCGTTCGGAGGGGTCGATGTCGAAGAAGAAATCCGCCGCGTGCGGGTTGTTGACCAGCCAGGTGCCGTCATAGCCCTGGTGGATGGTGGGACGGACGCGCGTGATGTCCGTGGTGTAGTCGCTGCCGTAGGCCTCGTCGGCCGGTGCGATCACGCGGGTACGGTCAGTTTCCGGGATGGCGGCGTTGCTCCACCAATACATCGGCACATCGTGGTCGTTCGGGTTTCGGATCCGGACCGCGGCGAACACCACGGGAGAATCCGCCGGCAGCCAGATGTCCACCTGGAACACAACCTCCCGGAGCCGCTCGTACTCCCACATGCGCAGGACATGTTTGCCGTCCGGGGTGTGGACGATCGCCGTGTGCAGGGGGTCGCAACTGGTGGGCGAGTGCCCACGGGTGCCGATGTTCCACTCCAAACCGCCGGCGAACCAGGCCTTTCGCAGTGCGATGTTGGCCAGCTGCGGGGCATCGTGGGTGTGGAGGAGCTGCTTGCCGGTCGCCTTGTCGAAGATCTCCCAGATGCGGCCACCCAGCGACGGCAGGACCGTCACCTTGAGTTTGCTGTTTTCAAGCACGACGGCGGGTACCTCCCGGGGTGCGGCGTCCCGGCTGTAGCCGTCCTGCATGAGGTATGGGTACACGTTCGGCACTACTCCGTAGCGGGTCGAGGCCTGCAGTGCCTCAGGCACGCCGTTTCCCACGGTGTAGGGCTGGTCGAGTTCGGCTGCGACAACGGGAAGCGGGTTCAGCGGGCCGAGTTCGGCCATGGTCAGGGCAATGGTGGTGGAGGTTACGGTGCTTGGCACGTCAGAATCCGATCGTCAAGAGGACGCCGCGCTGCGGCTCGATGGTCATTGTTTCGGCGGGCCCATGGCTCACTGCGGATTGGAAGCCACGGATCGCCGGGGCCTCGATGGGCAGGGACGCGAGGTGGGCCGATCCGGCGTCGAAATTCAAGCTCACGTGCACAGTCTCCTCGGCCCAGGAAGCCAGCGCCACCACTGCCCTGTCCCCGGAAATCCACGTGGTGGCCAGGACATCAGGATGGTTGGTCCTCACCGGCGCCTGGGGATCCCAGAAGCCATGCATCTGCGCTTGCTCGAGCCCGTGCTCTGCCCAGAACTCCCACAAGGGACAGTTGTCCACTGCCGGCGCCCTGCCTGTCATGCCGAACACCATTCCGCGCCAGGGGTTGCCGCCGCCTTCGAGCATTTCGCCCATGAGGCCGAACGGGATCCCGGAAAGTTCCACCAGCCAATACTCGGGGCCGGTGCCGTTGTAGTCGAAGTACTCCCCCAGCCACAGCCGGTCCACATAGGGCAGCTGCTCCATGTACAGGTTGGACGAAGAGGCGTAACCGTCGTGGGCCGTGAACTGGTTGGCGGAATGGAGGTCTATTTCCGGACCGTCAGTCCCCGGTCCAGGCAGGCCCGTTCCAGGACTTTGCGGACCCGGAGCATTGCATGGCGGTCATAGGCGATGTCGTCCAGGTAGATGCCGTCAATGCCGTCCTCCCCCTTGGCAAGTTCGGCGAGGCTGCGCACGTAGAAGTTCTCCCAGCGGGACTCGCCTGTGGTGACCACAGCGATGTCGTCCACATTGGGGGCGAACCACGCCGAAACGTAGCCGCTGCCTGCGTGCTCCTGCAGCCACATATGGCCCTTGCCTGGTCCGTCGCTGAAAATCTCATGGTCCAGCTGCAGCAGCGGGAGCAGTTCGGGGCTGTGGAAGGTGAGTTCGCGCACCGTGTTGTACACCTTGGCCTTGAGCCCGTGCTTGTGGCATTTAGCGACGTACTCCCGTAGCGAGTCCTCCGTCAACAGGGGGTCGTTGATGTACGGAGCCGGGGCCGTGGCGTGGTGGATGTTCACCACTGTGGCTCCGGCGGCTTTGATGTGCGCAGGGTCGGCTGGCTCATGGAAATAGCGCTTGGACAGGTGCTTGGCGGGTTCGATCACTTTGAACGGAGTCAGCAGGAGCCTGAAATCGAAGTGGAGCGGCTCGGCGGGCTGCAGGGTCCGGGCGCCACTGTAAGCGCGCACCGTCACCTTGCCCTCGCCGGTCCGCAGGTCCACACCACCACGAACCACGCCGTCTCCCGCCTGGCGGTTGGCCCACGACACCGGCTCCACCAGCGGTTTCTCCCGGTAGAAGTTGGTGTTGAGCGGACGTTCGTAATGCTCGTCCCGGAGTGCCAGCTGGACTCCGGCGTTCACCCCACCCAGCCAAAGTGCGTCCTGGTTCCTGGTGGCTACGTCCCACGTCCAGTCGAGGCTCTCGGGCCGCCGGCCACCGGGGACGCCAAGACCCATGGCGAGCGGCACTGTTGCCTCATGAAACCCAAGCTGCAGTCCGACGTCGGGCACTTCCACAGGCGCGTCCGCCGCCAGCCGCAGCGAGAACTGCACCGCGCCGTCGGCGTCGAGTACGCCTTTCAGGTCCAGGCTCACGGTCGCGTTGTGGTCATCGTGGCCGGTCCAGCGGCAGTGCCAGCCGACTCTCGCCGGTCCTCCCACCGTGAAAGTGAGCGGCGAATAGTCCCAGCGGATGCCGCCAACGTCGAACTGCGTGGGGACGCCAAAAAGTTCGACGCCGGGGCCGGCCGTTGACGTAACCGCACCCGTGAACCTGGAGGTCACCTGGGCCGGAAGGCCCGTCCCGGAAAGCTGCAGAGTCCTGCCGAGGATTCCCAACGTCTTGTTGGGTTCGTCCAGCGTGATGGCCGTGAAGGGCGCCACGAGCTCCGGGTCCTGGGCCATGGTGGAATCCAGCCAGGCCAGCCGTCGCAGGAAGCGCGGATCCCCGAAATCTCCGGCGAGGATTTCCGGGTCGCTGTCCGGTGCCACATCCAGGGTGACCTCGATCAACTGTTGATGCTCCTGGGTGGAGGCGCTCGCTGCGGTGATCGTGAGCACTGCCGAGAGCGCCGTACCCGCGGCGTCTGCAGGTACAGGAAGAACCACATACAGGGCCTGCACTATGCCTGCCGCGACCCTCATCGGCACGCCCTGTTTCCCTCCGGACCACGGCCGGCCATGGCGGTCCACACCGTCGGTGGTGATGCAATGGCCCGCCACTCCCGTTACCTCCACCCTGATGTCATCGACGTCTTCCTGCGCATAGAGACCGAGCTGGACGACGTAGTCCTCGCCCGCCTGGGCTGCCCCATGAAAGTCAGGTGACGGGCCATTGATCACCCAGTGCGCTGGCAGCTCCGTACGCAGGGAAATCGGGTTCAAGCGGTCTTCGGGAAACAACAGGAAGGGCTCCCCGGCATGCTCCAGGTGCAGCTGCTCCAATTCCTCGGCACGGGCGGTGAAGTTCATGGGCGCGAAGGAGTCGCGGTGGCTCGCGGCCTCGTATCGAAGGACTGTGGCCCGGGGCAGCTCAGCGGTCCCACCCGCCGCCCACACCGAAGGTCCGACGGCGGCCGCCCAGGCTGGGTCTGCAGCCGGACGCCGTGGGAGGTACTCCGCCTGGGGATAGTGGGGCTTGCCCAGCATGGCGTAGGGCAGGTAGTAGACGAAGTAGATGCCAGGCCCGTCCAGTGCTTCGAACACCAAGGTTCCGGCCTCTCTCGTGGCCTGTTCCACCACCACGTTGCGAACCCTGGATCCGGTGGCTTCCGAGACAACGATGATCTCAACGGACGCGGGGTCGGCGTCCTGCCGTCGCCACGGCAGGACTAGCCGGTGAGCGGCGGTCTTGTGGCCCGATCCGGTCTCCGCTCGCATCCCCGTCTGGCGGGTCTGGCCCGTCGATTCTGCCTGGCTCGTCGATTCTGCCTGAACTACGAACCTGTGGTTCCCGTAAAGCAACTTGTCCCAGGCCCCCACAGCGCATTCCACCTCCGGATGGCCCGCAGCAATGACGTTGGTTTGAGTGGTGGTTGGCGGGGTAACGAGGGCCGGTGAAACCGGCGAAGGCAGCGGCATCGCTGGGGCTCCTGAAGGTTGCTCTGGGCGCTTTCCACCGAGTTGGTGAATCCTTCAATCATTGGTGCAGGATTGCCCTCTGTAAAGAGTCATTACGATGCTCACTCACTGCCATTTTCGGCCCGGGGTCTGGACAACGGGCACCCTTTCAGCTGCTTTCAGTTGCCGGCGTTGACTGCATTGAGTTTCGCCCTGGCTTCGCGCACAATCTCCCGGTCGGTGACCGTGTAGGCCGTGGGATCGCTGCCGTCCTGCGTGCCCAGGGAAATCGTTCCTTGGCTGAGCGTCGAGACGGTCTTCTTGGCTGAAAGGTGGACTGCCGACAAGCCGGCGGAGCGCATGGGCGGGATGTCTTCCAAGGACAGTCCCCCGCCGGCCATGATCTCCAAGGCACCTCCGGAGAGCTCAACCATTCTGGTAAGGGTGGCAAGACCTGCCCCTGCGGTAGGTGCATGACCGGAGGTAAGAACCCGGGTGAAGCCCAGTTCCAGGAGCTGGTCCAGCGCGAACAGAGGGTCCCGGGACTGGTCGATGGCACGGTGGAAGGTCACTTGCGCCCGGGAGTTCGCCTCAAGTGCCGTCTCCAGCAGCCTCCGGACCGTGCGAACGTCCACATCGCCCGAAGGCGTCAAAGCTCCCACCACCACGCCGTGAGCGCCCTGGGACAGCAGGTGCCGGACTTCGTGGACCATGGTGTCCACATCCGACGCCGAGTACAGGAAGTCACCCGGCCTGGAGCGGACCAGCGGATGGATTTCCAGCCGCCCGTCCGCGTGTTCCAAACTCGCTTCCAGCAGTCCTTGGCTTGGCGTGACGCCGCCGAGTTCCAGGCTGCTGCAAAGCTCGATGCGGTCGGCGCCTTCTGACGCCGCAATTCCGGCTCCGGCAGCACTGACGACGGCAATTTCAAGTTTCATGCTGAAACTCTACGTGCCGGGAACGTCAGGCCTTATACCTTTCCAGCTTTTCCTTTTGCCCGGGTGTGAGTCTCAGGACCCGTCCAGTCTCCTCAGCGACGAAGGCCAAATGAGTGGTGGCTTTGACGCAATCTTCCCGGGTGACAGGATCCTTGACGACGTAGTGAAGATCGAAACTGGCACCCTTGATGGCGCCCACCCAGATCTCCACGACAGCGGGAATGTTGCGGTATTCCAGCGTCCGCACGTAGCGGACCTTGTGCTCCACGACAAGGGTCATGATGCCCTCTTCAACGTCGTTGAAGAGGGCAGCCGGCGGCTCCACGCCGGGAAGGCCCGCGCCTCGGGGCGGCCCGAACGCGGCGATTCGGGCTTCCTCGAGCATGCGAACTATCTGGACATTGTTGATATGTCCGTAAGCATCCATGTCGCCCCAGCGCATGGGCACGAGGACCTCGATGCGCCGGGGTTCCACGGACTCGTTCAGTAGTTCCGTACTCAGCTGTGCACCGCCGTCGAATCATCCACTGCGGACTCTTCCTCGCCAGCGAACTGGGACATGTACAAGCGGTAGTAAGCGCCTTCCAGGGCGAGCAACTCGGTGTGGTTGCCCTGCTCCACGATCTGGCCGTTTTCCATCACGAGGATGGTATCGGCATCGCGGATGGTGGAGAGGCGGTGGGCAATGACAAAGCTGGTGCGGTCGGTGCGGAGAGCAGCCATGGCCTTCTGAAGCAGCAGTTCAGTGCGGGTGTCCACCGAGCTTGTGGCTTCGTCCAGGATCAGCAAGGAGGGATCGGACACGAAGGCACGGGCGATGGTGATGAGCTGCTTCTCACCGGCGCTGACGTTGTTGCCTTCTTCATCGATGATCGTCTGGTAGCCGTCCGGCAGGGCACGCACGAAGCGGTCCACGTACGTAGCCTTCGCCGCTTCCATGATCTGCTCTTCGGTAGCGTCCAGCTTGCCGTACTTGATGTTGTCGTAGATGGTGCCGCCGAACAGCCACGCATCCTGGAGCACCATTCCCACCTTGGACCGGAGTTCAGAACGGGTCAGGTCCTTGATGTCCACCCCGTCCAGGGTGATCCGGCCGGAGTTGAGTTCGTAGAAACGCATCACCAGGTTCACCAAGGTGGTCTTCCCGGCACCTGTCGGCCCAACGATTGCCACGGTGTGGCCGGGCTCGGCGCTGAATGACAAGTCCTCGATCAGCGGCTTGTCCTCGACGTAGCTGAATGAGACGTGCTCAAACTCCACATGGCCGTCCGTCTTGGCCGGAAGGTGACGCGTGCCGTTTTCCTGCGTCTCTTCCTCGGCGTCCAGGAATTCGAACACCCGTTCCGCGGAAGCGACGCCGGACTGCAGCATGTTGGCCATGCCGGCAATCTGGCCCAGGGGCTGGGTGAATTCGCGGGAGTACTGGATGAAGGCCGTTGCGTCGCCCAGGCTCATGGAACCGGAGGCAACGCGAAGACCACCGACGACGGCGATGCCCACGTAGGACAGGTAGGAAACGAAGTTCATGGCCGGGAAGATGACGCCGGAGACAAACTGGGCACCGAAGGACGCCTTGTAGAGTTCCTCGTTCTTCTCATCGAAACGCGTCAGCATGTCGGCGTCGCGGCCGAAGACCTTGACGAGATCGTGGCCGGAGAACGATTCCTCGATCTGCCCGTTGAGGGCGCCCGTGTTCTTCCACTGTGCCGAGAACAGCTTCTGGCTGCGGGCACCGATGGCACCGGCAATGACACCGGACAGTGGCAGCGCGATCAACGCGATGAGCGCCAGCTCCCAGGACACGATGAACATCATGACGGTGATGCCCAGGACCGTGAGGACGGAGCTGACCAGCTGCGAGAACGCCTGTTGCAAGCCTTGCTGGACGTTGTCGACGTCGTTGGTCACGCGGGACAGGATATCGCCACGCTGGCGGGTGTCGAAGTAGTTCAGCGGAAGACGGTTGAGCTTGGCCTGTACTTCGTCACGCAGGTTCTTGATGACCCGCATGACGATCCTGTTGAGCAACCAGCCCTGTGCCCACAGGAAGATGTTGGCCACGAAGTACATCAGGAGCACTACCGAGATCAGGAATGTCAGCTTGGAGAAGTTGATCCCGTTCGTGAGTTCCATTTTGGACACCATGTCGGCGAAGTTTCCTTGGCCTTGCTGGCGCATGAGCTCAACAAACTGCTCCTGCGATACGCCCGGCGGGATCTGCTTGCCCATGACTCCACCGAAGATGACGTCCATGGCATTGCCCAGGACCTTGGGCGCGATCACGTTGAGGACCACCGAAACAATCACGAGACCGATCACGATGAACACGCCAACGCGTTCGGGCTTCAGCAGGCCCATGAGCCGCTTGGCTGAAGGCCAGAATTCCTTGGCCTTCTTAGCGGGAACGTCCCCGAACATGCCGCCATCGGCTTCGGAGGGAACGTACTCTTCCTCAACGAAGTCCTCGTCATCCAACGCTTCAGTTGCGATCTCTGCCGCAGCTGTGGCTTTGGCGTCCTTCGCGGCTTGGGCCTTGGCAGCCCAGCCACGCTTCTTTTGCTGGTCCTGCCCGCTCATGCCACTTCCTCCACGCTCAGCTGGGATTCGACGATTTCCTGGTAGGTGGGTGAGGTTTCCAGTAGTTCGTCGTGCGTTCCCCGGTCGACAATGCGGCCGTTGTCCAGTACCAGGATTTCGTCGGCGTCCGCAATGGTGGATACGCGCTGGGCCACGATGATCACTGTGGCATCCTTGGTCTTGCCCTTCAGGGCCTTTCGAAGCCTGGCATCGGTGGCGACATCCAGTGCTGAGAAAGAGTCATCAAACAGGTAAACGTTGGGCTTGGTCACGAGGGCCCTGGCGATGGACAGCCTCTGGCGTTGTCCACCGGAGACGTTGGTACCGCCCTGCGCAATCCTACGGTTAAGGCCAGAGGACTTCTCCTCCACAAAACCCTTGGCCTGGGCGGTTTCCAGCGCTTCCCAGAGTTCCTCGTCCGTGGCATCGGGCTTGCCGAAACGCAGGTTGTGCTCAATGGTCCCGGAGAACAAATACGGCTTCTGCGGCACGGCAGAGACACGGCTGGTGATTTCCGAGGCGTCCATCTCGGTGACAGGAACGCCGTCGAGCAGTACTTCGCCTGAGGCGACGTCGTAAAGCCGCGGCAGCAGCGAGACCAGGGTGGTCTTTCCCGCACCGGTGGAACCAATGATGGCGAGGGTCTTGCCTGGCTCGGCGGTGAAGGAGATGTTGCTCAACACGGGCGCCTCGGCTCCCGGGTACTTGAAGGTGACATCGCGGAACTCCACGTGTCCCCTCTTTTGTGCCGGCACCACTGGAGATGAGGGGTTGTGGATGGATGGCTCGACCTCAAGGACCTCGCCGATTCGGTCTGCACAGACAGAGGCGCGCGGAATCATCATGGCCATGAAGGTTCCCATCATGACGGCCATAAGGATCTGCAGGAGGTACTGAAGGAAGGCCGTCAGGGAGCCCACCTGCATGTCGCCGGTATCAACGCGCTGCCCACCGAACCACAGAACAGCCGCAGTGGATAGGTGCAGGATCATGCCAATGGCCGGGAACATCAGGACAAACAGGTTGCCGATCTTCACGGAGACGGCAGTGAGGTCCTGGTTGGCGTCACCAAAACGCCTTGCTTCGTGGGGCTCGCGAACGAACGCGCGGACCACTCGGATGCCAATGATTTGTTCGCGCAAAACGCCGTTGATGGCATCGATCTTGGTTTGCATGGAACGGAACAAGGGCATCAGGCGAACCACGAGGTAGCCCACTACTGCCACCAGGACCGGAACGGAGACCCAGACAAGCCAGGAAAGGCTGAGGTCCTCGCGGAGGGCCATGATGATGCCGCCAACGCACATGATGGGCGTGGACACCATGAAGTTCAGGCCCATCAGTACCAACATCTGCACTTGCTGGACGTCGTTGGTGCCGCGGGTAATCAGGGTGGGGGCACCAAAGCGGTTGACGTCCTGGGCGGAAAAGCTGCTGACCTGGCGGAACACGCTGCGGCGGAGGTCGCGGCCGATGGCCATGGCGACGCGGGCGCCGAAGTACACGGCGATGATGGCGGTGAGCACCTGTCCAAGGGCGACTGCGAGCATGAGCGCACCGGTTCGCCAGATGAAATCGGTGTCGCCGCGGGAAACTCCCTCATCAATGATTTTGGCGTTGAGGCTGGGAAGGTAGAGCGTGGCGATGGTGGATGCCAACTGAAAAATCAGCACGGCCACAATCTGCGGCAAATACGGCTTGGAGTAGCGCCGTATCAGGGTGACAAGCATGCCCACGGGTCCTTAGAAAGAGTGCGTTAATGTGACGTAAGAAAGTTTTGCAGCAGGGGCTGACAGTATTAGCCTCCCCACTCTACGAAATCCGTTGCCCCGGCGAAACAACTTGGGGAAAAGATCATCCCAGCGGATTAGTTGTCGTGTCGCGGCTGCTTCCTTGGGGGTAAACCCGTCCTGGGAACGGCAAAGCGCCGGCTGGATTCCCAGCCGGCGCCCTCCCTTACAGGGGCTGTGGTTCTAGCCTGCGTGTTTGCCGTGTTCCTGCCGGGCTTCAGCCCCCTGCAGGAGAAGCAACGCCATCCGTTCCTGTTGCCTGCGTTCGCGCTTGAGTTCCTTGCGGATGGCGGCCAGTTCGTCAGCCGTGGCCGCCTGCTGTTCGGCGATGCTCTGCTGCTCCCGCAAACGGGCCTGCAGTTCAACGTTGGCGCGGCTGAGTTGCAGCTGCTGTTCGGCCAGGACGTACTGAGTGCGGGAGAGCTGCTCCTGTACTTCCTTCACGTCGGCCGTCGCGTTGGGCCGCTCCTGGGTCAGGATCCGGGCAAACTCGAGATCCAGATCGGATCCCGGGCCTGGGTGGCCGGCGGCACGGTCCGCACCGGAAAGGGAACGTCCGGCATCGGGGCGGCCAGCGCCGTCGTCGTTGTTCGCAGTGTTGGCAGAAGAGCCTTCCACGGAGACGCTGTCCAGGGATGCTGTGTCCAGCGACATCCCGGCTTCACCGGATGCCGTTGCCACCAGTTCCTTCTCAGGAGCTGCGTCAACTGTGCGGCGCAGCGGGCGCTCCTTGATGAACAGCACCGCAAGGAGGGCAACCACGCTGATGACGGCCGAGATCAGGAAGATCTGGGCAGTGGCATCACCGTAGGCCGCACGCATGATGTCAGCGATCGGCGCGGGCATGTCTGCCAGATCCATGCTGGCGCCGGAGCCGCCGCCCTGGACAGGAATACCGGCCGCAGCCAGTCCCTCCACGGCCAGGTCCTTCACGTGGTTGGACATGACTGCACCAAGAACCGAGACGCCGATCGCGCCACCCACCGAGCGGAAGAACGCCACGGAAGCACTCGCGGTTCCGATGTCCTTGGCCTGCACGGTGTTCTGCACGGCCAGTACCAGGTTCTGCATCAACATGCCAAGGCCCAGGCCGAACACGCCGGTGTAGATCGCCACGATCCACAGTTCGGTGGTGTGGTCCATGGTCCCTGCGAATGCGAGGCCGCCAATCAGGAGCACCGAACCTGCAATCAGGAACCTCTTCCACTTGCCGAAGCGGCTGATGAGGACACCGGAGGCCACGGAACCCACGAGGTTGCCGGCGATCATGGGGAGGGTCAGCAGGCCGGCCTCGGTCGGCGTGGCGCCGCGAGCCACCTGGAAGTACTGGCCCAGGAAGGTGGATGAGCCGAACATCGCGATGCCGACTGCGACGGAGGCAAGGATGGCCAGCGCCGTGGTGCGCTCGGAGATGATCTTGAGCGGAATGATCGGCTGGGCAACCTTGGTCTCCACGAACACCAGGAGGGCCAGGAGGGCAACACCGCCACCGACCATGAGGCCGGACTGCCACGAAACCCAGTCGTAGTATTCCGGGTTGCCGGCGAAGGAGACCCAGATCAGGAGCAGGCTCACGCCCGAGGTCAGCAGTATGGAACCGAGCCAGTCGATCTTGGCCGGGCGCTTGATGTGCTGGATCTTCAGAGTGATCTGGAGCAGGATCAGGGCAACGACTGCAAGGGGCACGCAGACGAAGAACGTCCAGCGCCAGCCGAGCGGGCTGTCCACGATGAAGCCACCCAGCAAAGGTCCGCCGGCTGTGCCGACTGCCATGACGGCGCCCATATAACCGGAGTACTTGCCTCGGTCGCGCGGCGGGATCATGGAGCCGATGATCGCCTGGGCCAGGGCCGTGAGGCCGCCCATGGCGATGCCCTGGATCACGCGTGCCGTCAGCAGCAGCGGGATGGTCTCGGACAGTCCGGCCATGACGGAGCCGGCCACGAAGATGATGATGCTCAGCTGGACCAGTAGCTTCTTGTCGAAGAGGTCAGCGAGCTTGCCCCAGATGGGTGTGGTGGCAGCGTTGGCCAACAGCGCGGCCGTGATGACCCAGGCGAAGTCGGTCTGGGTGCCCTTGAGTTCGGACATGATGGTGGGCAGCGCGTTGGCAACGATCGTGCTGCTGAGGATCGCCGTGAAGAAGGCCGCGAGGAGGCCGGTCAGGGCTTCCATGATCTGCCTGTGCGTCATGGGCGCGGCAGCCTTGGCTGCGGCGTCCACCGCCTGTGGATGTTGTGGTGCTGCTGTAGCCATGCGTGGGCTCCTAAGCTGTCTGGTCTGTTGTGTGGGAGCCGGCCGACGTTGCCCGGATTGAGTCCTTCAGGGATTCAGTGAGTTTGTTGATGACCTGGGAGGCCTCGAGGGCGTCAGCCTCGCTCCAATCCGCCAGGTAATCCCGCAGTCTCACGCTGCGTTGTTCTTCGAATTCGTGCAATTTCGCTGCGCCCCGCTCGGTCAGGGCCAGCAGTTGCGCCCTGCCGTCGGCCGGATCCGGCCGCCTGGCAACGAAGCCGAGCTCCTCGAGCTCCGCGACGTGGCGGCTGAGGACCGGGGCACTCACGCCAAGGCGCGCGGCCAGGTGCGTGGCGCGGGTCTCCCCCTCACCGATGAAACGCATGACACCCTGTACCGCCATTCCGACGTCGGGAACGCGGGCCATGTGGGCGGTCACCACGCAGCGCAGAGTCCGCTGCAGGTCGAAAATCTGATGCACAAGATCGGTTGCTGTGGCAGAACCGACAGACATGTAAAACACCCCTTTTTGTTTGCCTAAAGCAACTATACCTCAGATTGATTGCTTTGGGAAACTAAAAAAGCTGCGGAAGTGCTTCAGGCCGGGAGTTCAGTGCTCCTGCTGCGTCAATTCCCGGGCTGCGGTAATGACTTCCTCCACTCGCCGCGGGCGGCTGACGCCGGGTGGGACCACCGCTACCAGTTCGTTCACGGGCAAGGTGTCCTCGATCGGCACCAGCGCGACACGCGCGCCCGTGTACAAAGACTCGATTCCCGGCCACACATTGGTCACTGAATACGCACGCCCGCTCGCCACAATGCCCCGGATGGTCTGGGCTACCACGCTCCTCCAGCGGACCTTCGGTTCGATACCCGCCGAATGGAACATCGCAATGACGCGCTCCGCGCTGGGCGGGACGTCGAACAGAACTACGTCTTCTTGCGCCAAATCAGCAAAGCTCAGGGACTTCCTACCCGCGAGCGGGTGGTCCTCTGCCAGCATGAACTGCGGCCGGGATGCGGCTACTTTCAGGATTTCGACGCCGGGAATCGCCTGGAGCGAATAGATGAAGGCGACGTCCAGCTCCCCTTCCGCCACTGCCCGCTGGAGCTCCTCGGCATTCCCCTCCACGAAGTCGAGCTCAACCTCCGGCCACTTGGCGGCGAAGACACGAATAAGTTCAGGGATCAGTCGCGGCGAGATCGCGATCATGCAGCCAATCACCACGCGGCCACGCATGTCCTGGTGGGAACCGCGAAGAGCTCCTTGGAGATCAGCCGCCTCCCGGAGGATGCGCCTGGCCCGCACCCCGAGCTCCACCCCCGCCGGCGTTGGCTCGACGCGCTTGGCGCGCGTGCGGATCAGCAGGTCCAGACCAAGGCTTTTCTCCAGCTGCGCGATGGCCATGGACGCAGCGGCCTGGGAAATATTGCTCTCGCTCGCGGCTTTCGTGAGGGAGCCGTGGTCCAGCACCGCCACGAAGTACTCCAATTGCCGAAGCGTAAACTCACCCATCAGTTCTCCTTATGAACTTCTTAGAATTGATTGATTATACAAGTGACGTGGCGCAGACCACACTGGAGGAAAGCACCTCGAACAAGGAGAACCATGACGCCGTCGTCATCCCTGAAGCCGCACATCGTCACCCTCGGAACCGCTGGCGGACCGCGATGGTGGGCGGCGGCCGACTCCGGCGAGCGCACCGGAATTGCCACCGCCGTGGTGGTGGGAGAAGCGTTCTACCTCGTCGACTTCGGCCAGGGAGCGGGACGTCGGCTCAGCCAGTCGGGCCTGGAGCTCAAGGACCTGAGGGCCCTGTTCATCACCCATTTGCACTCGGACCACGTGTACGATCTCGCCGGATTGGGTATCTTCGGTCTCTACGCCTTGACCCACCGCACGGAGAATCCCGTGAAGATCATTGGACCGGGCAACCGGGGTGAGCTTCCCGCAGTGTCGCCGCGCGCCGTCGTCGCCCCTCAACCGCTGGCGCCGGAGAATCCGACGCCGGGCACCCGCCAGATGTTCGAACAACTCATGAAGGCCCACGCCACCGACCTCAACGACCGCATCCTGGACAGCCTCCGCCCGAGCCCTTTGGACATCTTCCATGCCGAAGACATCGAGGTTCCCGCCGAAAGCGGTTACCACCCCAACAACAACCCGACACCGGATATGGAACCGTTCGAGGTATACCGGGACGAACTGGTTACTGTCACGGCGATCCTGGTGGAGCATCCGCCCGTGGCTCCTGCGTTCGCCTTCCGTTTCGACACCGCAGAGGGCTCCGTTACGATCTCCGGCGACACGGCGTATACGCAAAACATGATCACGCTGGCCCAGGACACCGACCTGCTGCTGCATGAGGCCATTGATTTCGCCTGGGTTGAGTCGCTGTACGCGGACAAGACCGACGAATCCAGCCGGGCCTCCCGCGATCACCACTACAAGTCGCACACCAGCGTCCGTGACGCCGCGAAGCTCGCCGAGGTTGCCGGCGTCGGCCACCTGGCCCTGCACCACCTGGTCCCCGGTTCCGCATCCGAATCCGTCTGGCAGGAAGCCGGCGAGCACTTCTCCGGGACGTTCACCATCCCCAACGACCTTGACACCATTCCGTTCGCCCGTCAGCGCTGACGAGCCAGAACCCCAACCTGAGGAAGAACATGAGTTCAGCACCAACAGCCCCCGACACAGGCGCTGCCACCAGCACGGAAACGTCCTTGAACACCAAGGACATGCGCCGCATCCTCGCCTCCAGCTTCATAGGCAGCGCCATTGAGTACTACGACTTTGTCCTCTACGCCACGGCAGCGTCCCTGGTGTTCAACAAGGTCTTCTTCGCCAACCTCGGCCCCGGCTTTGATTTGTTCGCGTCCTTCGTCACGCTCGCCGTTGGATACATTGCCCGGCCCGTGGGCGGCCTCATCTTCGGCCATTTCGGCGACCGCCTGGGCCGGAAGCAAATGCTGGTTCTCTCCATGCTGATCATGGGCCTTGGCACCACGGCTATTGGCCTGCTGCCGACCACGGCCCAGATTGGCATGGCAGCTCCTCTGGCACTGGTGATCCTGCGCTTGGTGCAAGGCGTGGCTGTTGGTGGCGAATGGGGTGGCGCTGCCCTCATGGCCATCGAGCACGCGCCCAAGAAGCACCGCGGATTCGCGGCCGCGTTCGCGAATGCAGGCGGACCAGCGGGCGCTATCCTCGGCACACTCGCGCTGTCCTTGTTCGCCGCCATCTCCGGCAAGGACTTCCTGGTGTGGGGATGGCGCGTGCCCTTCCTGCTGAGCGCGTTGCTCATCGTGGTGGGTATGGTCATCCGTTTGAAGGTTGCTGAGACGCCTGCCTTCCAGCGCCTGGAAGCGGCCGGTGAAAAACGCCGGGTGCCGTTGCTCGACGTCCTTAAGAACAACCCCCGCGCTGTGGTGCTGGGGCTGCTGGCCACCACGTCGTTCTACGTCTGCCAGTCCATGACCACCGTCTGGGGCGTTTCCGTAGCTGTGGAGAGCGGCGCCGACAAGAACGGTGTGCTGAACATCAAGGCGGTGGCGGCTCTGCTGACGCTGGTGATCTGCTTCTACTCGGCCCGCCTCAGCGACCGGGTTGGTCGCCGTCGGGTACTCATCGGCGCCTGTCTCCTTGGCGCGGTGCTGGTCTACCCCATCCTGATGCTGATGAGCAACGGTGAGCTGTGGGGCTTCGCGGCAGCCATCATCCTGGGCAACGGCCTGGTGCAGGGCTTCCTGTATGGCCCAATCGCCGCCTACGTCGCCGAGCAATTCCCCACCCGTAACCGCTACACGGGCGCATCGCTGGCCTATCAGGGGGCTTCGATGATCGGCGCAGGCTTCACGCCGATGATCGTGGCGGGGCTGAGCCTCGCAGCCGGTGGTGGCATTTGGTTGATTGCGGTTTTCTGGATCGCCGCGATGCTGGCATCGGCCATTGCCGTCAAGGCAACCCCGGAAGGCACCAAGCGCGACCTCGACTAAACACAGGAAACCCCCGCACAGAACACCGTGCGGGGGTTTCCTTGTGTCCTAGTTGCCCAGGTGTGTGGGTCCGAACATCTTCAGCAGTGTTTCAACCACGACGACGTTGGGTCCGTCCGCTTCGAAGGATGCCTTAAGCGCGTCCCCCACATCCTCCGGGGATACCCGGCGGGCCGGGACGCCGAAGGACTCGGCCAGCTTCACGAAGTCGGGGCGGGCGAGCTCGGTGGCCGTGGCCTGTCCGAAGGCACCCACCATGTATTCGCGCAGGATGCCGTAGCCGCCGTCGTCCACGATCAACCAGGTGACCGGGACGTTGTGCTGCTTGGCCGTGGCAAGCTCCGAGATGGAGTACATGGAGGAACCGTCACCGGAAACAGCGAGCACACGGCTGGGTTTGCCCGTGGTTTCCAGACCCACGGCCCCACCGATCGCCGCCGGAAAACCGTAGCCCAAGCCACCCGCGCCCTGGGCGGAGTGGAACTGCCCCTCACGGGCGTCCCAGCAGGACCAACCCCAGTACGCGGAAATGGTCATGTCCCAGAACGTCTGCATGTCCGCCGGGACAGCCTCACGGATGTCCGACATGAACTTCAGTTCCTTGGCCAGGTCCTGTGATTCCAGGCGGGCCCTGACCTTGGCCAGGGATTCCTTGACGACTGCCTCCGGGCTGCTGCCGTGCCAGTCCCGCTTGCCGGCTTCAGAGGCCCCTGCCGCGGCCAGGGCCTCATCGAGCGCAGCCAAAGCCTGACCGGCGTCCGCCCGGATGCCCAGGCCCGGCCGGTTGGACTCCAGGACCCGGGGTTCGGCGTCGATTTGGATGATGCGGCCGCGGGGCTCGAACGTGAAGTAGTTCGAGGTCACTTCGCCCAAGGACGAGCCGATCACAATCAGCACGTCGGCGTCCTCGAGGACGTCGGTCATGTACCGGTCCTCGATCCAGGACTGCAAGGACAGCTCGTGGTTCCACGGGAACGCGCCGTTGCCGCCGGGGGTGCAGATCACCGGGGCACGCAGCTGTTCCGCGATGGAGAGCAGCGACTTCTCTGCCCGGCCACGACGGGTACCGCCGCCGGCGATGATCGCCGGGCGTTCCGCCGTCGAAAGCCACTTCACTGCTTCACGGACCAGCTCCACGCGGGGCGGGTTGTCGAAGGCCTCGGCGAGCGCGTCCTCCACCGGCGGGACCATGATCGGATCCAGCAGCACGTTCTGCGGGATTTCGATCCAGACCGGACCCTGCGGCGAGGAGATCGCCTCGGTCCATGCATCCTGGATGGCCGAAGGAATGCCGGAGGCGTGCTGGATCAGGCGCTGGCTCTTGGTGACGTTCGCGGCCGAGGCCTTCTGGTCATCAAGCTGGTGCAGCATGCCCTTGCGGCGCGCGCCCAAACCGTCCAGTGGGATCTGGCTTGCCACCACCACCATCGGGACACCCGTGGCATACGCCTCCTGCAGACCGGCCAGGGACGTCAGCGCGCCCGGACCGGTCGACAGGAACAGCACGCCGACCTCGCCCGTCGCGCGGGAGTAGCCGTCAGCGGCAAACGCCGAGTTGTTCTCCACACGGGAAGACACGAAGTGCAGGTTCCCGCGGCCCATGGCATCAAACAAGCCAAGAGCGTGCTGGCCCGGGATACCGAAAACGGTCTTCGCACCCAGCGCCTCAAGGGTCTCGACGACGAGATCCCCGCCATTGCGCTGGTTCGTGTCCTTGGTCGGGGCTGCTGTGCCCGGGTCGAAGTCGATCATCGCCGGGTAGCTTTCGCGAGTTCCTCGATACGGGCGCCCAGGGCCTGCTGCGCGTAGCCGTTCGGCGCGCCGTGGCGGTCACCTTCGACGGCGTTGTCGGCCATCAGGGTTACCAGTTCGTAGGCCACGTGGCTGCCTGCGACGCCGGTAATTTCAGCGTGGTCGTAGGCCGGGGCGACCTCCACGACATCGGCGCCAACGAGGTTCATGCCGCGGAAGCCACGGATGATTTCGAGGAGCTCACGGCTGGAAATGCCGCCGGCTTCGGGAGTACCGGTGCCGGGTGCGTGTGCCGGGTCCAGGACGTCGATGTCCACGGAGATGTACAGCGGGCGGTTGCCGATGCGGTCGCGGATCTTGGCTACCGTCTCAAGGACGCCCTGGTAGTAGACGTCAGTGGAGGTGACGATGCCGAAGCCGAAGCGGTGGTCGTCGTCGAGGTCCTTCTTGCCGTATAGCGGACCGCGGGTTCCGACGTGGCTGATCGCCTCTGTGTCCAGGATGCCTTCCTCGACGGCGCGGCGGAACGGGGTTCCGTGGGTGTACTCGGCGCCGAAGTAGGTGTCCCAGGTGTCGAGGTGTGCGTCGAAGTGCAGCATGGCGATGGGCTCACCGGCGCGCTCAGCGGCTGCCCGGAGCAGCGGGAGGGCGATGGTGTGGTCACCACCGAGGGTCACGAGCTTGCTGCCGTTGGCGGTCAGGTCCAGCGCGTTCTGCTGGATGGTCTCGATGGCCTCATTGATGTTGAACGGGTTCACGGCCATGTCGCCGGCGTCGGCAACTTGGACGTTCTCGAACGGGCTGACGTCCCAGGCCGGGTTGTACGGACGGAGCAGGCGGCTCGCTTCACGCACGTGGTTGGCACCGAAGCGGGCACCCGGGCGGTAGGAAACGCCGGAGTCGAAAGGAACGCCGACGACGGTGACGTCCGCCTTGGCGACCTGGTCCAGACGGGGAAGCCGGGCGTAGGTGGCAGCGCCGGCGTAGCGCGGAATACGGGATGAATCAATGGGGCCGAGGTTGCCGTTGGCCTCAATACGGAGCTCTTCCAAAGTTGCGCCACTCCTTAGGTTGGTGGGTTTATAACTGGGACTGTGACACCCATCATACACTCAAAGTTGTCTAATATGCATCACTTGTTTACATCTCACCGAGGGGGTGAGACGCCGCTCACAACGGGCGTAAAGATTCCATAAAAACCGGTGTTCCGACGTCGGACGCCACCATACGCTCCTTCCGGAAGCAGTACCGTGCTGCGCGAAAGGACACCGTGACCACCCTGTCGAGGCCTCCGGCCGACCCGGCCAACCGGCCCAAGAATTCCTTCAAGCTCAAACCCTGGCTGCTGGAAGGAATGCCGGACACCTCAGGCAAGCGGCAAGGCCCCCACGGCCAGCCCTCGGAATCGCACAAACCGCAAGCATGGTGGAAAGTCATGTGCCTGACGGGCCTGGACTACTTCTCCACCCTGGGCTACCAGCCCGCCATCGCCGCACTGGCAGCAGGACTGCTTTCCCCTCTGGCCACGCTGCTCCTCGTCACGGCAACGCTTGCTGGCGCGCTTCCCGTTTACCGCCGCGTGGCCAGGGAAAGCCCACGCGGCGAAGGTTCCATCTCCATGCTGGAGCGGTTGCTCCCCCGCTGGGGCGGCAAGCTGTTTGTCCTGGCCCTGCTCGGCTTCGCGGCGACGGACTTCATGATCACCATCACGCTCTCAGCGGCCGACGCCACGGCCCACCTCATCGAGAACCCGTTCGCACCGGATTTCCTTGAAGGCCAGCATGTAGTGATCACTCTGGCACTCATCGCGGGCCTCGGCATTGTCTTCCTCCGAGGCTTCAAAGAGGCCATCAACGTCGCCGTCGTCCTGGTGGGCGCTTTCCTTCTTTTGAACCTTGTGGTCATCGCCGTCTCGATCGGCCACGTGTTCACCGAGACCCGAGTCATCACGGACTGGTGGACCGCACTGACAACGTCCCACGGCGATCCCATCATGATGATCGCCCTGGCACTGCTGGTGTTCCCCCGGCTGGCTCTTGGCCTGTCCGGTTTCGAAACCGGCGTTGCCGTGATGCCCCAGATCAAGGGCCACCCCACGGATACAGAGGCGAACCCGGCCGGCCGCATCAAGGGCGCGCACAAGCTCCTGACCACCGCCGCGATCATCATGAGCTCATTCCTCATCACCTCCAGCTTCACCACCGTCATGCTGATCCCTGCCGCCGAATTCGAGTCCGGAGGGAAAGCCGACGGCCGTGCCCTGGCCTACCTCGCCCACAAGTTCCTGGGCGATGGCTTCGGCACCATCTACGACATCAGCACCATCGCCATCCTGTGGTTCGCCGGAGCCTCCGCCATGGCCGGGTTGCTGAACCTTGTCCCGAGGTACCTGCCCCGCTACGGGATGGCACCTGCCTGGTCACGGGCACTCCGCCCGCTGGTTCTCGTTTTCACAGTGATCGCCTTCATCGTGACCATCATTTTCCAGGCCGACGTCAACGCCCAAGGCGGCGCCTATGCCACCGGCGTGCTGGTCCTGATCACCTCGGCATCCATTGCCGTGACACTGTCTGCGCGCCGAAAGAAACAGCGTGCACAGGTGATCGGGTTCGGCATCATCTCCCTGGTGTTCATCTACACCACAGTGGTCAACTCCATCGAGCGGCCCGACGGCCTCAAGATCGCCGCACTCTTCATTCTGGCGATCCTGGTGGTCAGTTTCATCTCCCGCATGCGGCGCGCCTTTGAACTGCGGGCTACGCACATCAAGATGGACCAAAAGGCTTTGGAATTCACGGCCAACAACTCAGACGGACCCGTCCGGATCATCGCCCACGAACCCAAGCGCTTCAGCGCCGACAGATACCGGGAGAAGTTGCAGCATGCCCAGCAGGCCAACCACCTGCCCCTGGACTGTGACGCCGTGTTCATCGAGATCATCGTGGACGACAGCTCGGACTTCGAACAGGAGCTCCAGGTGGTGGGCAAGGAACGGCACGGGTTCAAAATCCTGGAAGTCCACAGCAACAATGTGCCCAACACCTTGGCCGCGGTTCTCCTGCACATCCGCGACGTCACCGGCTTTATGCCGCACATCTACTTCCGCTGGACCGAGGGCAACCCCATCTCCAACCTGAGCAGGTTCCTGTTCTTCGGCGAAGGTGAGATCGCGCCCGTGACCCGTGAGGTGCTCCGGGAAGCCGAGCCGGATATCACCCGCCGCCCCTGGGTCCACGTGGGCTAAGCGCTACCGGCTTGCCGCGGGTACCAGCACCCAAAGCACTTCAACGGTCTCGTCCGTGGGGTTGATCCAAGTGTGGGGTTCACGGCCAGGGAACGAGAGTGTGTCTCCTTCTTCGAGCTCGTACTCCTCGTTGGTCAGGATCAGCTTGATGCGGCCCTTGACCACGTGGAGCACGTCAACATCGCAGTCCACTGCGTAGAGCTCGTTCTCACCCCGGCCCCGGGGCTCGATGGTGGCCTGCAGGATCTGCAGGCGCCGCTCCGAACGCGCAGTCAATAACCGTTCCACTATGCCTTGGCCTCCCAGGGAGATCCTGGGGCCGTCGTCGCGCCTTGTCAGATGGGTCTCGGGTGCCGCGAAAAGGTCACCGACGGAAACGGAAAGTACCTGGCACAGCGTCACCAAGGAAGCCACCGACGGCGAAGTCAGGTCGCGCTCCACGCGACTCAGGAAGCCCTTGGTCAGACCGGTCGCGTCAGCCACCTGCTCAATGGTGAGGCGCTGCGCCTGCCGGGCTGCGCGGATTCTGGAACCGATGGCAACGGGAACATTGCTCGGTTCAACGGGTAGAGCCTTCATTCACGAACCTTTCAGGCCTGTCATGTGGCCCTGTCATTGGAGCAATAGTAGCCGGGAGGCACGTAAACAAGGCCACTGCGGACGTAACCATGTTCAAAGGATCTTGACTGTTACTCCGATCACAACATATCCTCATAGGCAACAAGTGTTGTCTGTGAGGCACACAACACGTTCCCCAGCTTCAAACACAATCTCCAATCGTCAGCACGGAGACTTCGACGCCCTGCAGGAGTATCGTCGAAAACCCCAACCTCCGTGCATCAGCTCCAAGGACCGTTCATGGAATCTTCGGCTATTAACATCGCAATCGTGGTGGTGTACCTGCTCGCCATGCTGGCGTTCGGCTGGTGGGGCAAGTCCCGCACCAAGAACAACAGCGACTTCCTGGTGGCCGGCCGCCGCCTTGGCCCCTTCCTCTACACCGGCACGATGGCCGCTGTTGTCCTCGGTGGCGCATCCACCGTGGGCGGCGTCGGCCTCGGCTACAAGTTCGGCATCTCCGGCATGTGGCTCGTGGTCGCCATCGGCTCCGGCGTGCTGCTCCTGAGCCTCCTGTTCGCCGGCACCATCCAGCGATTGAAGATCTACACGGTCTCCCAAATGCTGAGCCTTCGTTACGGCAGCAAGGCCACCCAGACGTCCGGCATCGTGATGCTGGCCTACACGCTGATGCTGTGCGCCACGTCCACCGGCGCCTACGCCACCATCTTCGTGGTGCTCTTCGATTGGGAACGCTGGATGGCAATCGCCGTCGGTGGCGCAATCGTCCTGGTCTACTCCACCATCGGCGGCATGTGGTCCATCACCCTGGCCGACCAGGTGCAGTTCCTCATCAAGACCGTAGGCATCTTCTTCCTGATGCTCCCCTTTGCCCTGAACGCCGCCGGTGGCATGGACGGCATCCGTGCCCGTCTGGAGGATAGCTTCTTCCAGATCGACGGCATTGGTACACAGACGATCATTACCTACTTCGTCGTCTACACACTGGGCCTGCTGATCGGCCAGGACATCTGGCAGCGCGTCTTCACCGCCAAGACCGCGAAGGTTGCCCGCTGGGGCGGCGCCACGGCCGGCGTCTACTGCATCCTCTACGGCATCGCCGGCGCCTTGATTGGTCTGGCAGCCCGTGTTGCACTGCCCAACATCGACGTCGCCAACCTCGGCAAGGACGTGGTCTACGCCGAGGTCGCTACCCACATCCTTCCCGTCGGCATCGGTGGCCTCGTCATGGCAGCAGCAGTCGCAGCCATGATGTCCACGGCATCCGGCGCCCTGATCGCCGCCGCAACAGTGGCGCGCGCCGACGTCGTGCCTTTCGTTGCCAGCTGGTTCGGCAAGAACATCAACACCGATGACACCGAGAACCCCGAGCACGATGTCAAGGCAAACCGCTACTGGGTCCTGGGCCTCGGCGTCCTCGCAGTGCTCATTTCCATGGCCGCGCAGGACGTGGTGGTCGCCCTGACCATCGCCTACGACATCCTGGTAGGCGGCCTGCTGGTTGCCATCCTCGGTGGCCTGGTGTGGAAGCGCGGTACCGGTATCGCGGCTGCGTGGTCCATGGCGGTTGGCTCGGTGCTCACACTGGCCCTGCTCATCATGTACGCGGTCGGCATCATCCCCAGCGAAGACGGCGTTTACGCCAACGAGCCCATTTACTGGGGACTTGGGGCTTCGCTGGTGGTCTACGTCGTGGTGTCCTTGCTGACGCCGCCCACGGACGCCGCTGTCCGCGAGGCTTGGGACAAGCGCGTTGCCGGAGCCATCTCGGAGGAACTGCCGCCGGAAGTACACCCGGTAGGCAGCAACAGCTAACCAAGCAATACACGACGGCGGTGCCGCCCCTTTGCGGGGCAGCGCCGCCGTTGTTTTGTACCCCCCCAAACCAAACAGCGCAGAGCAGGCCTCACAACCCACGGACCTGCACGTTGGAAGGCCCACTCTGCGCGGCAAACCCCACCCAAAGAGCGCAGAGCGGGCCTCACAACGGGGGGGAGGTGCGGTAGGGTTGTCCCAGCTTCAAGAGATGTGGCGCCAAGCTCCGACTGGCCATGCACCAACCCCATGTTCACGGGTGGTTCGGATGAGGAAGCGGCCCGTCCCGGACCTGAGACAACCGAGCGGGCAAGAGCACTCTCCACAGGAGCAGCCCCGTGCCCTACCACGAGCCGAGCCACAGCCAGCCGAGCCACAACGAGCCGATCCACGGCGAACTGAGCCACGCCCGCAGCGCCCCCGCCGCAACCGCCACCGTCAAGGTGATCCCCGCCGTCGACCTTTACCTTGGCACGGTGACCATACTGGCCCGGAACCGGCCCGTGTGTTTCCGGCATCCACAATCGCGGGAGATTGCCGCAGCGCTGGCGCAGGCGGTCCGGCCTTCCACGTGGTGTGAGGATTCGGGGACGCTGACGGTCACCGTAGCCGCGGCAGGCCAACGGGAAGGCCGGCCATGCACCTTCATTCTTAGCCGGGAAAGCGCCTAGATTTCCTCGTCCTCCTCGCGGAAGTCCTCGGTCTCATCGATCGGCACCACCCGTTCGTCGTCTTCGGGGGCGTCCACTTCCTCCACCCAGGGCTCGTCCACTTCCTGGTCTTCGGCGTAGTCGTAAGCCGGGTCTGACTCGATGGTTGTGCGTTCGGGATAGTTCGAGTGTGATTCGGTGGCGTCCATGCTGCTACCTCCGTCTCGTGGGCCCGCGGGAGCCCGGTGGCCAAATGCGAGGTTGCGAACAACCCGCCTCTGTCCTTCCATCTGAGCACCCGGGCAAGCGCGGGTCAAGGCCCGGAAAACGGAGCACCCGGCGCCCGAAATTACGGTGCACCGAACATTCCAGCTAAGGAATACCGGCCAAAAATACCCGCCGATAAGCGGTAGTGTGGGGCGTGCAATGGGGCCGCAACTACCCCACCAAGCACAGGAGATAAAGTGCAAATGCACCAGGAATCCCAGAGTCCGTCGAGCCCCGCTCCGGATCCCACCCCCGAATCATCAGAATCCCAAGGCACGGCCACGCCCTCGGCGTCGGACATCCGGCGCTGGCGGCAATACCTGGCCGATGAACGGGCCGAAGCCGCCGTTTACCGCGAACTTGCCCAGCGTCGTGACGGAGAGGAGCGCCAGATCCTGCTGGCCCTGGCCGAGGCCGAGGGCCGGCACGAGGCCCACTGGCTCAAACTCCTGGGCGACCAGGCCGGGATGCCCAAAGCAGCGTCGGCCCGCAGCCAATTCCTGGGTTTCCTGGCCCGGAACTTTGGATCCGTCTTCGTCCTTGCCCTGGCACAGCGTGCAGAGGGCCGCTCCCCGTACGGCACCGAACCCGCGGCGACGCCCGCGATGGTTGCTGACGAGCAAATCCACGAGGAAGTCGTCCGCGGCTTGGCAACCCGGGGCCGCAACAGGCTGTCGGGCACCTTCCGTGCAGCGGTCTTCGGTGCCAACGATGGCCTGGTGAGCAACCTCTCGCTGGTCATGGGCATGGCCGCCACCGGTGTGTCGAGCTCCGTGGTGCTCATGAGCGGCGTGGCCGGACTACTGGCAGGCGCACTGTCCATGGGTGCCGGCGAATACGTTTCCGTCCGCTCACAACGCGAACTGCTCAACGCCACACTCCCCACACAGGCGACACTCACCGCAGCCCCGTCGTTGGACATCGACCACAACGAACTGGTGCTCGTTTACCTGGCCCGTGGCATGACTCGGGAGGCAGCCGAGCACCGGGCCGCCGAGCGCATGGGACTGTTCAGCTGCGACTGTGATCCCAGCCTTTCCCTGCAGCCCGAAAAACCGGTCGCCGACGAACACGAATCCGTGGGTTCGGCCTGGGGCGCGGCGATGTCCAGCTTCTGCTTCTTCGCCTCGGGCGCCATCGTGCCCATCCTTCCGTTCATCTTCGGCATGACGGGCATGGCCGCCCTCCTGGTGGCAGGTGTCCTGGTGGGAGTCGCGCTGTTGGCGACCGGCGCCGTCGTCGGTTTGCTGTCCGGAACCTCACCGCTCAGCCGTGGTCTGCGGCAACTGGCCATCGGGCTCGGAGCCGCAGCTGCCACCTACGGCCTCGGGTTGCTGTTCGGCGCAGCGATCGTTTGAGTTTGGACGGCTCCGCCGGCAGACCGTAATGTTGGTTCGTCCTCCGCGCTGCCCCGCGTGACCAAGGGCATGAGGAATGGAGAACCGTGGACGCGGAGCGGGAAACAACGCATGTGCCAAAGCACCGGCGCACGGGAACAGCCGGGCGTGTTCTCCGTGTCCTGCTCATGGCGGTCGTTGCCGCACTGGCAGCGGTCCTGGTCACCGGATTCCTGAAGGCTGACCCCCGCATCACGGCGCTGTTCCCGGGGGTCAACGTCCCGGGCAGCCCGCAGATCGGAAAGCCCCAGCCAACCGCGGCGCGCGTCCCGGACGCGCCACCGCCGGGTCTGGAGGAAGCGGATGCCCCGCTGGCCTCGCCGACGGCGCCCGGCACCACGAACGATTCGTACAAGTTCCTGGCGACCAACGACGACGGCACCCCCGTTGGGTACTCCCCTTGCCGACCACTGCACTACGTCGTGAACAACGCCACCGCACCCCAGGGAACGGACGCGCTCCTGGCCACGGCGATTGCCAACATCTCGGCCGCCTCCGGCATCCAGTTCGTCAGTGATGGAACAACCGATGAACAGCCCGCAGACAAGCGCGAGCCTTACCAACCCACGCGCTATGGCGACCGGTGGGCTCCCCTGCTGATTTCCTGGACCACACCCAACGCCGCACCGGCGCTCGAAGGCAAGGTCATCGGCACCGGCGGCAGCACCATGTATTCCCTTGACAAGGGCCCCAAGAGTTACATCACCGGGAGCCTTGAGCTCGACACACCCCAGATCGCCGAACTCCTCTCAGATCCCGGCGGCTCGGACTATGTCCTCGCCGTCATGCAGCATGAACTGGGACACGTCATGGGCCTGGATCACGTGGACGATCCAATCCAGCTCATGTACCCGGAAATCGGCGCCCCCGACGGCCTGGCCGCCGGTGACTTGAACGGCCTCCATCTCCTGGCCTCAGCTCCCTGCCGCAAGGACATCTAGCGGATTTCCTCACCGGAAAACCGACGCCATGGACTCCGGACCGGACTGGACCTATGCTGACGGATACGGCCGACGGCGGCGCCCCACCGCACGTCCGCGGCCTCCACGTCAGGGGGTTCCATGGAACCTTATGGGCCGTCCAAGTGGCCGGACCCGGATCCTCCCCGGCCCCGTTTCCTTCCCGCGGCGTCAAGTCCGCACGAACCACCTGAACCCCGGCCGCCCATCAAGCACAGCAGTATCGCCGCCATTTTGTTCCTGCTGGGAATCCTGGGGCTCGTGTGCGCCGGGGCTTTTTTCGGCGGCGAACTGCAACAGTTTCTCTACGGATCATCAGAAACGCAAAGCCAGCCGGCGCGCCCCGGGCTGGCGCCTTTCGGGCAACGTGATGATCCCCTGCCCGGCCGGGAAGAAGCGGATGCACCACTCGGGACGCCTCCACCTGTGGCCCAAGCCAGCAGCTCGTACAGGTTCCTGGCCGTCAAAGAGGACGGAACACCACTGGCCTATTCACCCTGCAGGCCCATCCATTACGTGGTGAATTCGGACCTCGCACCGGCTTCCTGGCAGGTCTTGGTGGAGAAGGCCGTCCAGCAAGCCAGCAACGCCACCGGCTTAAGGTTCATCTACGACGGGCCCAGTTCCGAGATCCCCTCCCCGAACCGTTCCGGCTACCAACCTGCCAGGTATGGCGATCGTTGGGCGCCGGTACTCATCGCGTGGAGCACTCCGGAACAGGTTCCGCGCCTGACCGGGCAAACCGTCGGACTGGGCGGGAGTTCCTCCATCGGCCTGAGCAACGGATACAAGGCGTACGTAACAGGGACAGTGTCTTTGGATGCCCCGCAGTTTGCCGGCATCGTGGACACACCAAACGGGGACGAAATCGGCGTCGCTGTCATCATGCACGAACTGGGCCATCTCGTGGGGCTGGACCACGTGGACGATCCCCGGCAGCTCATGTACGGCCAGGCCTCCTGGGTCCGGCACTATGCGGCCGGTGACCTGACGGGCCTGGCGAAGCTTGGTGCCGGACCCTGCAGCAAGGACTTTTGAGCGGGGTGCTTACTGCCGCCGCTCACCCGTCAGGACCGCGAGTGCCTCGTCCACTGAATCCACCAGGAAGATCCGCTCCGCCATGGGTTTGCCCGCAGCGAGACTTTGCAGCATGGGCCACGCCGGAAAGGTCCGTTCCCAGTGCTCGCGCCCTACCAAAACCATGGGCGTGATGGTTTCCGGTGCCCCGTAGTAGTTCTCACAGGCGTCCTGGAAAATTTCCTGTACCGTTCCTGCGGCCCCGGGCAGGAACACGATCCCGCCGTTGCAAAGTTCCAGGAGGATGGCCTCCCGGATGGCATTGGCGAAGTATTTGGCAATATGGGTGGCGAAGAGGTTGGGTGGCTCGTGCCCGTAGAACCAGGTGGGGATGCCCAGCGTCGGGGTGCCGTCGGGATAACGTTCGACGACGGCGGCCGCCTTTCGCGCCCAAGCCGTCACCGAGGGCCTGAACCCCGGAACCTCGGCGAGCGAACCGACGGCGGCCTTCAGTTCGGCGTCGGGCCTTTCACTGAAGTACGCGCCCATATTCGCCGCTTCCATGGCCCCCGGGCCTCCCCCGGTGGCGACGGCAAAGCCAGCCCGGGCGAGCAAACTCCCCAAGCGGGCAGCGTCGGCAAACTCTTTGGAACCGCGCTGGGCAGCATGGCCACCCATGACTCCCACGATCCCGCTGCCGGCGAAAGCACCTTGGTCAAGTGCCTCGTCCAAGGCATCGCCTACGGCGTGGTCGTGCAGGGCGGCGGCGAGCGTCGCGTCCAGGCTCTGCCGCTGGCCGGGCAGGATGCTCCACTGGTAGACCTGCGCATCGAGAGTGGCCTCGTACTCAGTTCTTGGGATGTCCGGATAGAGTTCCGCCGGGGTGTAGAGACTGCCACGGTACGGGTCGAAAGGTATGCCCTGCAGCTTGGGGAAGATCAGCGCACCGCGGCTTCGCAGGCTGTCCTCCACACCGGCGTCGAAGGTGCAGCCAAGGAAGATCGCCCCCTGGGGGTCCATGGCCTTGAGCTGGCGTGAGTACCCCCGAAGATCCAACGATTGTGCGTGCCAGCCGTGCATTGAGACTGCGCCGGCACCAAGCAACCGATCGAAGTGAACCACGCTTTCGACGTCGAGTGTTCGAGGGCTGGGATTCAACGCTGCGGTGCGGTTCATGGTTTCAGCGTAGTGGCCGTGCACACCGGCCTGCCGGGATCCGGCGAATGGTCCGGCCTGGACCCTAGCCATGGAGTTACCCCAAGGAGTACAGTAACGATCACTGCTTCACTTCCATTTGTTGGAGGAACCGCAGTACCCAACTGAATGACGTCCGGGGGGCGTCGTAAATTTGCCGGCTGGGGGGCCCAACATCTGCTCGAGGAGCAATGGTTGTGGACCGTCCAAAATACGCTCGGCGTCGTCGTCAGTTTCCCCTGTTTCGTACTCAAAAAATCCTTGGCTTGCTGCTGGGCTCATCAGTTGCCTTCTCTGCACTGACCGTTGGAATCGCGGCCCCTGCTTCGGCAGCCGTTCCGCCTTGTCCGGGCACCGGGGGCGCCATGCAGGTTGTGGCCCACACCGATGATGACCTGATTTTCATCAGCCCGGATTTCATGCGGGACATCCAAGCCAAACGCTGTGTGCAGACGGTCTACACCACAGCCGGCGAGGCAGGCGAGGGCCCTGCCTACTGGAACAGCCTCGAAGCCGGAATCCGGGCAAGCTACTCCAAGATGGCCGGCGTCGCCGATGCCTGGACCACCTCCGACGCCGGCATACCCGGGCGTCCCCTCACTCTTCAAACATTGAACGCGGCCCCGAACATTTCGGTCGTTTTCATGCGGCTTCCGGACGGCTTCCCGGACGGGACGGGCAGCAATCGTTACAACGGCCAGAGCATCCTGAAGTTGTGGGATGGCAGGCTCAGCTCCATCCGCCCGGTTGATGGAGCGGCAGCCTTCACCAAGAGCCAATTCCAAACAACGTTGAACCAGCTGGTAGCCAATTACCGACCCACCACCTTCCGCACCCAGGATTGGACGGGGAGCTATCAGAACCCGTACGACCACAGCGACCACTGGGCTACGGCAAAGTTCGCCCAACTGGCCAGCAGGGCCTACACCGGTCCCCATACGGCATCGGCATACGACGCCTACGTGATCGACGAATACGCCCAAAATGTCACCGGCGCTGATCTGACCAACAAGGTCAACACCTTTGTACGCTTCGCGGACTTCGACAAGTACCTCTGCGACACACCCTGCCCGGCACCCCCTTACAGCGACTGGCTCAAGCGGCAATACATCACTGCCATCGAGTGGACCGGCAACGCCGCCAAATCGGCAGGAACCACCGTGAGCGCTTCCTCGCAGAAGGCCTCGGCTCAGAGCCCTGAAAAGGCCCGCGACGGGTACGCCTGGGGCTCCCCCATGGACGCCGGCCGGGAATGGGTGACCAACGGCGGCAAGGCGGGCAGCTGGATCCAGTACAACTTCTCCCCTGCCAAGACCATCAACGCCGTAACGCTGTTTGACCGGCCGGTCCTCAGCGATCAAGTAACCGGCGGCAACCTGGCCTTCTCCGACGGCAGCTCCGTACCTGTGGGGGCACTGCCCAACAACGGCTCCGGATTGACTGTGAACTTCCCGGCCCGGACGGTCACCTCGGTCCGCTTCAACATCAGCTCCGTCAGTGCCTCCACCACCAACGTGGGCCTGTCCGAGTTCGAGGCCTACATTACGGCCGATGTCATCGCGCCGGAGGTCACAGCGACACCCGCAAGCGGAACGTACGACATCGGGCAGAAGGTCACACTGGCCGCGAACGAGCCCGCGACGATCTACTACACCGTTGACGGAACCACCCCCACAACGGCCAGCGCCAAATACACCACTCCCATCACCGTGAATGGTCCGCTGACGCTGAAGTATTTCGCGGTGGATACTGCCAACAACACGTCGGCCGTTGTCACCCAGAACTACTCCACCGGTCCTGACGTCACCAAGCCAGTGGTGACGGCCAACCCGACAAGCGGTCCATACGCTCCGGGCACCACCATCACCCTGACATCCAATGAAGCAAACTCCGTCATCAAGTACACCAAGGACGGCAGTGATCCCCTGGCAGCAGGCGTGGCGTACTCCGCACCCATTGTGTTCCCGGGCCCGGATCCGATGACCCTTAAGTTCTTCGCCACGGATCCTGCTGGGAACGTCTCGGACATCGTGACACAGACCTATACCGTTCCGCCGGACACCAGGGCACCTGTGGTGACGGCGAGCCCCACCAGCCGGGCACTGGCCAGCGGAGCAACCATCACCCTCTCCGCCGATGAGCCGGGCGCCAGCGTCTACTACACCACCGACGGCAGCACTCCTACGGCCACGGCATCTGCAACGAACATCAAGTACTCCACCCCGATTGTCATGGGGACGACGCAACTGAACCTGAAGTACATCGGAGTGGATACGGCAGGGAACGCCTCGCCCGTTGGAACCCAGACGTACACGGTTCCCGCAGCCGGTCCGCCGTCGTCCCATGACTTCAATGGGGACGGCAAGTCAGATGTCTTGTCCTCCGACAGCGCCGGCAACCTCTTCCTCTACCCGGGTGACGGCGCAGGCGGACTCGGCCCACGGCAGACGGCGCTTCCTGCGCCGGCATGGTCAACCATCACCGACATCATCACCCCTGGCGACTTCAACAAGGACGGCAAGCCGGATCTGCTGGCCCGCGGCGGAGATGTGCTGTGGTTCTACCCGGGCGACGGCGCCGGCAGCTTCGGCGCACGGGTCCAGGTGAGCATTGGGTGGACCACCATGAGCCAGCTGTTCTCCCCCGGCGACTTCAGCGGCGACGGCATACCGGATGTCATCGCCCGGAGGAGCAGCGGGGATCTGCGACTCTACGAGGGCACAGGGAGCGGTGGTCTTCGTACACCAACCACCATTGGAACCGGCTGGAATGTTATGAATGCAATTCTGAGCACGGGGGACTTTAATGGAGATGGTACGACGGATGTGCTGGCCAGGCGCACGGATACAGGCGCCCTCTGGCTCTACCCGGGCGACGGAACCCGCGGATGGCTCCCCTGGAAGCAGATCTCCGCAGGCTGGGACAACCGAACATTGATCGCAGGACCCCGGGACCTCGACGGCGATGGCAAGAACGACGTGATCGGCCGGATCGGCGACACCCTGTGGCTCTACTCAGGCAGCGGCAGCGGGACGCTGAGCAACGTCCCACCCACCAGCCTCGGTACCGGTTGGCAAGCCATGACAATAATCGGCTAGCCAACCCCAAAAACCTGGCGCGGGTCGGAGTTTTCCCCCAGACTCTTCGGCCCGCGTCAGCTATGCCCGGACCCCATAGCCCGCCCTTCGAAGAAGGGTGCCAATAATGTCAGAGCCAGGTGACAGGGTTGGTTCATGGGAAGCATTGGGGATGTCTTGGCGCGGCGGGCAGGTTCGCCCGGTGCCAAAGCGCTGCCCCGACGCGCCCGCCGGAGTGACACAGTCCTGCGGTTAATACCGCCCGGCGAGATCAAACGCACAGCCGCGTTGATCGAAACGGGTCAGCTGGTCCCAGCCGTAGACGGAGCCTTCACGCAGCCGGGCGAGGGTTCCGCGTCGCGGCGCACCAGCGATGGGATACGCACGGCCGGCGCAGGAGTGGCCGAGGCTCTTGCTGATGGCGCAGAAGCCGTCGACTTCCTGCGCTCATGTGCTGCGGCGGACGCCCGGTTGTTCGACTTCATGGAAGCCGCAGATTTCGCGGGCAGGGTCGAGGAGATCTCACGGGCCCTTGAGTACGTCCAGGTGGTTGCGGCCCAGGCCGTGGAACGGACCCGGAATGAGGCGCGGTTGCAGGTGCAGGGATCGGGCGGGCCGGAGTGGCGGACAGGGTGGACCGAGCCTACAGCAACCGGGGGCGCGACTGGTGCTGGGGCGGGTACAGGCGTTGATAGTGCCGGGGCGCGTGCAGGCAGTGTGCTTGATGATGGGTACCGGAACCCGGCGGAGTTCCTGCGGGCCCGGCTACGGATCGGGATCGGTGAAGCCCGACGCCGCCTCGCCCTCGCCGCGGATGCCCTGCCCGGGGAGGGAATGACCGGCCAACAGGTCCCGGCCCGGCGCGAACACCTCGCCCAAGCCCTCGCTCTGACCCAGGTACCCTCCCGGTCCGCCACGATCATCGCCACCGCCCTGGACAAGATCCAGCACCTGACCGACGCGGACACCCTTACCCGGATGGAACAGGCCCTGACCCGCACAGCAACCCAATCCGACCCCGACTTCCTCACCACCATGACCCGACGCTGGACCGACGCCATCGACCAGAACGGCCCCGAACCCTCCGAAGAAGCCCTCCGCCACACCCAAGGCGCGTTCCTGCGACGCCGACACCGCTACGGACTCCACCACCTCGAAATCTTCGCCACCGCCGAACAATACGAAACCCTCACCACCGCCATGAACACCGCCACCAACCCCCGACTCACCACCACCGCGAACACCACAAAACCAGACACCAACACCAACACCGGCACAGCAGACCCAGACACTGCCAACCACGGGCCGGTACTGGACCGGCGCTCCCGCGCCCAGAAACTCCTCGACGGACTCGTCGGAGCCTGCGCCGTAGCCATGACCACCGGAAAACTACCCTCCAACGGCGGACTCCGACCCCAACTCACCGTCACCATCGACCACCAAGAACTCTTCAACACCATCACCCGCTACAACCACACACCCACACCAACCACCACCGGGAACGGCACCGGCACAGCGACGTTCACCGGCACCGACCCCGGCACCAGCACAGGTCCCAGCACAGGCATGGGTACGGGATCTGCGACGTTCACCGGCCCCCTGCACCCGAACACCATCCGCAAAATCGCCTGCGACGCCGACATCATCCCCGTCCTGCTCGGCACCGACTCCCAAATCCTCGACATCGGCCGCAGCACCCGGATCTTCCCACCCCACATCCGCAAAGCCATCACCGCCCGCGACCACGGCTGCGCCTTCCCCGACTGCACCATCCCAGCCCCCTGGTGCGAAGCCCACCACATCACCTACTGGTCACACGGCGGCACCACAGGAACACAGAACGGCACCCTGCTCTGCTCCCACCACCACCACCTCATCCACAAAGAACAATGGCGCATCGACATGAAAACCGGCACACCCTGGTTCATCCCCCACCCCACATCGACCCCCACCAAACACCCCGCCGCAACCACCACCACACACCACTGCGAACATAAACAAAAGCAGCAGCAGAAACGGGCCAATGGTTAAGGTACGACGGGGCTAAGAAGGGGCGCGGACAGCATGGAGCACCCAGGCGGTCGGCGATTACTCAAGTGGTCGGCCGCGCCTGATTCGACAGCAAGGGTGTCGCGGACGGGGCGCTCAGAGAAGCATGCCGTGCGCCCGCCCCCCTGCCGCAAGGCGCTGGTGCGTTTCGTCGAACGCGGACGCAAAGAACAAGGCGACTTGGGTCCGAGGTGGTGCAGACGTCCACTCAGCTATCCCGGCATAAAACAACGCGCCCGAATCAACGCAAGGTCGGCCACCCCGTGTACGACTCAGCGAGGTAAGCCTTGGCGTGCTCGGAAGTGACTACAGAGTGCAGCTCGCCAAGTTGGCGGGCACGGTCGAAGTCATCGGCTCCGGGAACGGTGTGCAGCATGGACGTCATCCAGTATGAGAAGTGCTGAGCCTTCCAGACCCGGTCCAGGGCGCGGTCGCTGTACGAATCCAGGAGGGCCGTAGAACCATTGGAGTAGAAGGAGTCGAGCCCCTCGAACAGTACCTTGACGTCATGGATGGCCAGGTTAAGACCCTTCGCCCCAGTCGGAGGGACCGTGTGGGCGGCGTCGCCGGCGAGGAAGAGGTTGCCGTAGCGCATCGGAGTGTGAACAAAGCTGCGGAAGGGGAGGACCATCTTTTCAAGGACCGGCCCCTCCTTGAGCTCAAAGCCGTTGCCGTTGACACGCTTGCGGAATTCGGACCAGATGCGTTCGTCGTTCCAGTCGGCGGGATTCTCCTTGGGGTCGCACTGGAAGTACATGCGCTGCACCGTCTCGGTGCGTTGGCTGATCAGGGCGAAGCCGTCTTTGGAATTTGCGTAGATCAACTCATCCGAACTGCGCGGGGCTTCTGCCAGGATGCCAAACCAGGCGAAGGGGTATTCGTGGAAGTACCACTTGCGGTTGGCTTCAGGAATTTGGAAGCGGCAGTGGCTACGCGAGCCGTCGGCCCCCACGAGGAAGTCGGCCTGGATCTCAAACTCCTGGCCATCCGAGTCCGTGAACCAAACTTTCGGCTTGCCTTCAAGATCGTGGACGGTCGTGTCCGAAACGCTGTAACGGACATCGCCGCCATCGGCCTCCCGACGAGCGGCCAAATCCATGAAAACGTCGGTCTGCGGGTACAACCACACGGATTCACCAACAAGTTCCTTGAAGTTGATGCGGTGGCTCTCGCCATTGAAGCGCAGTTCGATGCCATCGTGGCGGTCGCCTTCGCGGAGTACGCGGTCCGAAACGCCTGAGTCCACCAAGAGGTTCACTGTGCCGTGCTCCAGGATCCCGGCACGGACCGTCTCCTGGATGTCTTTGCGGCTGCGGATCTCGACCACCACGGAGTCGATTCCCTGCTTGGCCAACAGATGCGAAAGCATGAGCCCGGCGGGCCCTCCGCCCATGATGGCTACCTGTGTGGTGATGGGTGTGCGTGCCATGATTCCTCGCTTCGTTGCGGTTCCCGCCTCCTGGTGGACGGGTTGAGCTTGGAATCAGTGTGCCTTGCGGGAAGTGAGTGGCATTACACCAATTCCATTGAACGGAAGTCGTTGGTAGCACCCAGCTGGCGGCCGATGCCGCGCGCAGCAGTCTGCAGGGCAGGCACCAACGCCTGCAGACGCATCTCCGCAATGGGAACCACCACCCCCAGCGCTGCCACCGTCCGGCGCCTGGCGTCCACGACCGGTACCGCGATCCCCCACGTGTCCGGGTCCACCACGCCCGCCAATTGGGAATACCCTTGTTGCGCGGCTTCGGCCAGGAGATGACGGACGACGTCGGCAGTGACCTTTCCGGCAGGGTCGCGGAATTGTTTGAGGTACTCCGCCTGCAGTTCGCGGGACTGGTTGGACATCAACGCAAGCCCAGCCGAGGAAATGTGGACAGGCATCCTCCCTGCGACCTTGGCCCGGTTCGCCACAGAGCCCCGCCGGGAAAGACGCTCCACAAAGAGAGCTTCCCAGCCGTCGAGTACGGCCAGGTTGACGTTCTGGTTCAGCACCTGCTGGATGTCTTCCATGAACGGCATCGCGGCCTGCCGCAGTGCCAGCGTCGGCGAATTCCGGTTGACGAGTTCCCACAGACGCAGCCCGAGGCGTACCGTTCCGCCCGCCCCAAGGTCCAGCAGACCCTGCTCCGCGAGTTGACGCACCAGCCGGTGGGCTGAGGACAACGGCAGTCCAGCCCGCTCAGCGAGCTCGCTCAGCTGCAGCGAAGTCGCACCCTCCGGGAATGCGGAGATAACCCTTACCACCCGCTCCACCACGGAGTCCCCGGATGTTGAGTTGGCCACGGTTCGCCACCTTCCTGCACGCGCATCATCGACGCGTGACACCACTCGAAGGCGTCGAACGATGACGCCTTCACTCAGAATCGAGACTCTTACCGGTCAGGATTCCATTCAATGGTAGAACGTGTGCAGCGTTACAAGGAGCAGTGATACAAATCTCGTACTGACCGGTCGTTCAGGTGACCGGCACCCCCAATAATGAGGACGCTATGCCAACGATGTCATCTGCCAACCGCTCACAATGGCCTGTGTGGCTTTGCTGGCTGGCCATGGTCTTGGACGGTTTTGACCTTGTGGTCCTGGGAACCGTCATCCCAACACTGATCAAGACCGGCGAACTCGGCTTTGACGCTGTTGGAGCCACTTTCGCTGCCACCATCTCCTTGGTTGGTGTCGGCCTGGGCGCACTTTTCATTGCACCGCTCTCGGACAAGTTCGGTCGCCGCAAGCTGCTGATCGCCTGCGTGGCAGGCTTCTCGATTTTCACCATTGGAGTGGCTTTTGCGCCCAACGTGGCCGTGTTCTCTGTGTTGCGTCTTCTGGCTGGTCTTGGCCTTGGAGCATGCCTTCCCGCAGCCCTGGCCTATATGAACGACTACGCCCCGGCCGGAACAGCTGGAAAATCGACCACCAGGACCATGACCGGATATCACGTCGGTGCCGTCGCCACGGCCCTTCTGGCCATCATCATCGTGCCGAACTGGCGCCTCATGTTCATCATTGGTGGCGTTGCTGGCTTGGTGCTCTTGCCGTTCCTCTGGGCAAAGTTGCCCGAGTCTCTGCCCGAAGCAGCACCGGCGCAGACGGGCGCGGCTCCAAAGCCGGCTGCCGCCGTCGAGCGGTCACCCAAAGCAGCACCCAAGACCGGTTTCCGCGACCTGCTCCAGAAGCCGTATCCGGTGGTGGCGCTGGGAATCGGCGTGGCGTCGTTTATGGGATTGTTGCTGGTTTACGGTCTCAACACTTGGCTGCCCCAGCTGATGGCTGCCGCAGGATACCCCGTGAGCACTGGACTGACGCTCCTGCTGGTTCTGAACCTTGGGGCTGTTGCAGGGCTGTTCCTGGCTGGCGTCCTGGCCGACAAGCACGGGACCAAGAAGATCGTGCTGATGTGGTTCGGGCTCTCGGCGGTGTTCCTGGCCATCCTGAGCGTCAAAATCCAGAACGAATTCCTGCTCAACGCCGCAGTGTTCGTGACTGGCATTTTCGTCTTCAGCTCTCAGGTGCTGGTGTACGCCTGGGTCAGCCAGCTCTTCCCCTCGACGCTCCGCGGAACCGCCCTTGGTTTCGCCGCTGGGGTTGGCCGACTCGGCGCCATCGTCGGCCCGGCCGTGACGGGAACCTTGGTTGCGGCCAATATCGCCTACCCGGCTGGTTTCTATGTGTTCGCCGCGGCGGGCGTGCTGGCTGTTGCTGCCCTGTTCCTGGTCCCGCGCGAGGTCAGGAACAGCGAAGAAGCAGTTACGGCCGACCGCTAGCCGGGTTCCGGGGACTACGGCAGGAGGTATCCCCAACTGTCCCCAGGAGTTGTGGCCCGGCGGCAAAACAACGGTCGGTGGACTTCCTCAGTTCCGGGAGTGCCTCTACTGCTGTGTCGAAGTGGTCCTCCCGGATCATCATTTCGATGGCCCTGCACTGGGTTTCCGTTTCCACGGCACCCACCATGGCCGAGGAAATCTTGAGGCTGAGAACCGCGTCCATGCTGGCGTCGAGGTCGTGGCGGCCCAGGCCATTGGACAACTTGAGCAGGCGACCGGGCAGCATCGCGAGATAGGTGGAGAAGAAACGCTGCGCCAGCCGGGAGTCGCCCAACTCCTCGGCCAGCGCCTGCAGCTTGCACGGTTCCAGCGGGTTGGAGCCCGGGTTGGGTGCAGGACGGTCACTCACCGCTTGCTGCCTGGGCCTGTGCAGCGCCTTCCGACGCCGTCTTGCTGGGGTCTTTGGTCCAGATGGAAGCCAGCATTCCGATCACCAAAATTGCCGGCGCGCCATACATCAGTGTGTTCAGCACCATCGGTTCACGGAGGACCCGGATTGCGTTGCCCACGTAGGGGATGGTGGCGACCTGCTTGTCCACGGTCTTGCCCTGAAGGGTGGCGATCCAAGGATCTATGCCGTTGTTGGCGTCGCCCTTGGTCTGCACGGCGACCCCACCATCTGCGGTCGTCGTGATCTCGACGATGCGGTGGGTTTCCACCCGCTGATCCTCCACCGGGATGTGGTAGGTGATGATGTCGCCCACTTTGATGTCCTGGATCGGCGTCGGAACGGTGACTACGACGTCTCCCGGATTGATCAGGGGAGACATGGATCCTGTCAGCATGGTGGACGTTTGGTAGCCCAGAACACGGGGACCGATGGCCAGGAACAGGAACACCAGCGCGCCCAGAACCAGCAAGCCTACGCCGATGACCCGCGCCACGGCACCTGCAACGCGGCGGAGGGGACCTTTTGCTGCCGGGGCTACGACCGCTTTGGTGGCAGTTTCGGCGGGGCTTACGACAGCAGTGCTTACGACGGCGGGGCTTACGACGGCGGTGTCGCTCATGGTGGTGCTCCCTTTCCGGGCAGTGACCTTGAAAGCCGAAGCCTTCGCAGCGGAACGCCGGCCGTGGAGTGCTGGTCCGTTGAGGGTCTCGATGGCGCTCATGTCCTGGCGTTCCTTTCGTTCTGTGGGGATTGCTTTGTGGGATAGCGGAAGCAGTACCGGCGGACCTGATCGGGCAGGGGGGCGCCCGACCAGGCCCGGCGGGGCTCAGTGGTTACTTGGTGGTTTCGGTGCGTTGGGTGCCGGTGAAGGCGAAGGCGATGGTGGAGGTGGCGCCTTGGAAGGTGTTGTCC
>NZ_JBHVQI010000024.1:0-64385 GCF_042886835.1 Paenarthrobacter sp. NPDC057981 | reverse complement strand
ACCGCATCAGCGGCGGCGACTCGAATAACTTTACACGCGCACCACCCCCACACCAAATCCACCCAAACCCCACCCAAAAACCCCGCAAACACAAGCCAAACCAGCCCACACCACCCCAAAACCACCCCCAAAAGACCCAAAACCCCATCCCGTGAACCCCATCACACACAACCAACCAACCCAACCACCCGCCGTCGAACACCCACCTGAAAGAGCGTCCACACCAAACCCCGCGGAACATGAGCGAGCATCCGCCCCCAAACCCGGGGAACATGAGCGAGCGTTAAACACAAAAAGGGCCGGCAACCATAACGGTTGCCGGCCCTTTCAGAGCTTCGTGATTACCAGGAAGACTTGGTGATGCCCGGGAGCTCACCACGGTGTGCCATGTCGCGGAAGCGAACACGGGAGATACCGAACTTCTGGAGCGTGCCGCGGGGACGGCCGTCGATCTGGTCGCGGTTACGCAGACGGATCGGGGAGGCGTTGCGGGGCAGCTTCTGCAGGCCGAGGCGTGCAGCTTCGCGTGCTTCGTCAGTCGCGTTGGGGTCAACCAGGGTCTTCTTCAGTTCGAGACGCTTGGCAGCGTAACGCTCAACAATGACCTTGCGCTGCTCGTTGCGAGCAATCTTGGACTTCTTTGCCATGTGTTTAGCGCTCCTCTCGGAATTCGACGTGCTGGCGGATCTTGGGGTCGTACTTCTTCAAGACCAGGCGGTCGGGGTCGTTACGACGGTTCTTGCGGGTTACGTAGGTGTAACCGGTGCCCGCGGTGGACTTCAGCTTGATGATCGGACGTACGTCCTTGTCCTTTGCCATTAGAGCTTCACTCCTCGTGCCAGGATGTCGGCGACGACTGCGTCGATGCCACGTACGTCGATGGTCTTGATGCCACGGGCCGACAGGGTCAGCGTGACATTACGGCGCAGGGACGGAACCCAGTAGCGCTTCTTCTGAATGTTCGGGTCGAACCGACGCTTGTTGCGACGGTGCGAGTGCGAAATGCTGTGTCCAAAGCCCGGCTCGGCTCCGGTCACTTGGCAGTGTGCTGCCATGACTCTCCTCCAAAGATTGAATGTAACGGCGTGCAGATGTTCCTGCGTTGCCGTGCGTCAGGCAGTGTCCGCATCCGGTCCACACCATTTCGGTAGTTTCCGCATCAAGTGCGGCGAAGAAGGCTGGCCACAAGACCGCAATAACTCAGGTCCTGGGATACCGGGCGAATACAGGAATGCACGCAACTTGAGCCCCTAACTACCGGCCACCGGGACATCAGCAAGACTGACTGTCACCACCAACCGGAGCAATTGCACACGATCCGCACTACCTAGCGCCTAACTATTCTACGGGTCAGGCGAAATTAAGACCAATCGGGCATCATACGCCCTCAAAAGCTCTTTCACAGCAGAATGAAAGGAAGCTTGGCGAGTCTTGGAACATGACCTCGTTCCCAGCCACAGATTACAGCGTGGACAGCCCCGCCCCGCCGGTCCCGCGGACAGCACCTGCCGCCGTCGAACGCTTCCGTCCGCAAGCACGACGGCGGCTGGCCCGCGCCGATGTCCTGGGTTTCACCGGGTGGTTGTCGCCGGTTGCGGCGGTGTCGTTATGGCTTGCCGACGGCGGTGCCAGCGGGTTCTCGTCGTTCGCGGCGACCATGACGTCCTTAGGTATTGTCGCCGGACTGATCGGCATGGACCTGGTACTGCTGATGCTGTTGCTCGCAGCCCGGATTCCCTTTGTCGACAACGCGATCGGCCATGACCGCGCCCTGGAGGTCCACAAGAAGCTGGGCAAACCGGCGCTCTACCTGCTGCTGGCCCATGGACTGCTGATCGCCATCGGTTACGGCGCCGCGGAGGGCCTGGACCCAATCAGCGAATCAGTGTCCTTGTGGGTCAACGTCCCTGACATGTGGCTCGCGTTCGTCTCCATGGCCCTGTTCATCGCCGTCGTGGTGACCTCGCTGGTGGCTGTCCGCCGGAAATTCCCCTACGAGTTCTGGTACGCGATCCATCTGCTCACCTACGCCGCCGTAGGCACCGCCATCCCGCATCAGTTCAGTGTGGGCGGGCTGTTCGCGGAGGGCACCTGGCAGCGCTGGTATTGGCTGGCCATCTGCATCGCGACCGGCGCCGCACTTCTCCTCTACAGGGTCTGCCAGCCGTTGGTGGCGACGTTCCGGCACCAGCTCACGGTAAGCCGGGTGGTGCGGGTTTCGCCGGATGTCTTCAGCATCGAGATGACGGGCCTGCAGCTTGCGCGCCTCTCGGGAGCCGGCGGCCGCTTCTTCTTCTGGAGGTTCCTCGCTCCGGGGCATTGGTGGCAGCCGCATCCGTTCAGCCTGTCGGCCGAGCCGGTGGCCGGCGTCGGGACCGCAACAGGCAGAGTACGCATCACCGTGCGGAACCTGGGCGATGGCTCGGCCCGGCTTGCCGGGATCAAGCCAGGAACCAGGGTTGCCATCGAGGGGCCCTACGGCATGTTCAGCACGGCGGCCCGCACGCGGAACACCGTGGTGATGATCGGCGCCGGAATCGGCATCACACCGTTGCGGTCGCTCCTGGAGTCCACCCCCTTCGAACCCGGCCACGCCACGGTCCTGCTCCGGGGCCATGACGAGTCCGAGCTTTTCCTTGGCAAGGAAATCATGGAGCTGTGCCAAGCACGCGGCGCTACCCTCTTCCATCTCACGGGGCGTCGCTCGATCGGTGCCCACCCGTGGCTCCCCCAGTCTGCGGCTGCGGCCGGGTTCAACATCGGCTCCTTCGTCCCGAGGATCGCCCAGGCCGACGTGTATGTATGCGGCCCATCGCACTGGGCTGCCTCAGTCATCAATGACGTCCGGGCCGCAGGTGTCCCCGCGGAACAACTCCACTACGAAAGGTTCGACTGGTGAGAATAAGGGCAGCCATGGCAACCGCGCTGGCGTCGGCGGGCATCCTGTTGGCCGGCTGGCAGTCGGGCGCGCACGTCGCCGACACCGGCTCAACCACCACTACCAGCCTGAGCAGCAGCACCAGTGCCGGTAGCACCGGTACCAGCAAGGGAACCACGACGGCGGCAACGTACGACGGCGCGTCCGTCCAGACCCGCTTCGGTACAGTCCAGGTCCGGGTGACCATCCAAGGCGGCAAGATCACGGAAGTCACGGCGCTGCAGCTCACCGACGCTGAACGCAAGTCGGCCCAGATCAGCAGCCGCGCTGCCCCGGTGCTGCGCTCCGAGGTACTGCAGGCACAGTCGGCCAACGTGCAAACCGTCAGCGGCGCCACGGTGACCAGCGACGCCTACCTCACCTCCCTGCAGGCAGCCCTCGATGCAGCCCACTTCTAGCAGTCCGCAGCTCCGGGCCCGGACGTTCCACAGCATGGGCACCGTGGTGAGCCTGACCGTTGCAAGCAGCCACTACGCGCAGACCGCCGCCGACGAGCTCGAGTCAGCTGCCGCCGTCGTCGAGGATAAGTTCGCCGAGCTGGACCGGACCTTCAGCCTGTACCGGGACGGTTCCGAAGCGAGCCGGCTGGCCCGTGGGGAACTGACGTTGGCCTACGCGTCTGAAGTGATGCGGGACCTGTATGCGGAGGCGGCGGAATGGCGGTTGGCGACCGACGGGGCCTTCACGGCCGAACGTCCCGACGGAGTGTTGGACCTCTCCGGGATCGTGAAGGCGCACGCGGCGCGGGAAGCCGCGTTGTCGTTGGAGGCGCTCGGCTTGAAGGACTGGTGCCTGAACGCCGGCGGGGACGTGCTGGTGAGTGGCTCGCCAACGCCGGAGATGCGCGAGCCGTGGCTTGCCGGGGTGGTGGATCCCCTGGACCGGCAGGCTTTGCTGCTCACGTACCCGATGCGGCGGCTGCCTGCGCTGGCGACGTCGGGGTCCGCCGAAAGGGGTCATCACATCTGGGCTGTTGGCGGTGCGGCGCCTGAGTTCGAGCAGGTTTCCGTGGCTGCCGGCGACATTGTCACCGCCGACGTCCTTGCCACGGCCATCGTTTCCGGCGGAACGAGGACACTCGACCAGGCCGTGGAAAAGTGGGGCGTAGAAGTGATCGCCGTACGTCGGGACGGATCGTTGCTCGCTACACCCGGATTCAGGGAAGCGGCGTGATCAACCCGGCGTACTTCGGGCTGAGACCATCACCGGAGGAGACGCCGCGGAGACGGCGGGACACCCACGGAGCAGCCGACTCACGGATCCACCGTGCGTTGGCCTTCAGGGTCTCCACCCGGTTCAACAGCCTGACGGGGGCGAGCTCGGGAACCTCCATCACGTGCTCGTGTTCCAGGACATCGAGCACCCGCTTGGCCATGTTGAGATGGCCTGCTGTGGACATGTGCATCCGGTCTTCGCCCCACATGCGCCAATCGTCGTACTCGTCGAACCGCCAGTAATCCACCAGCAAAGCGCCGTGGTCCTCGGCGATCTCGCGCACCAGTTCGTTGTAGATTGCCGTGCGGCCGCGCATGGTGCTGAAGACTTTCGAGCCTTTTGCGTCAAAGCCAGTGAAGAGCAGCACGGTGGCTCCGGTCGCGCTTAACCTGGCGATGCCGGCGTCGTACTCCTCCAACAGCGAGTCGATATCGATCCTGGGCCGCAGGATGTCGTTCGCCCCTGCATAGAGGCTCACCAAGGTGGGCTTCATGGCGACGGCGGCATCCACCTGTTCCGCCATGATCTGGCGGAGTTTGCGCCCGCGGATGGCAAGATTGGCGTAGCCGAACCCCGGATTGCCCAGGGCGAGTTGCGTGGCCACCACATCAGCCCAACCGCGGACCCCGTTGGGGCGCGTGGGATCGTCGTCGCCGACGCCCTCAGTGAACGAGTCTCCCAGGGCCACATATCGGGCAGAAAAATCCATGCCGCCAGTTTGCCACTTCCGCGGCCACAGCCCCAAAGCCCGGTGGAACTGCTAGGAATCGCGGAGAATCCAGTGGTTGTTATCCAGCCGGGCAACAATCTTTTCGCCGATACGCGCGAGGTCGGCAACGTCCTCGGGGCTCAGCGAATCAAGCATCAGGGTGCGTACCGATTCCACATGCGCAGGGGCCAGTGAAACGATGGTGGACATACCGGCCTCGGTCAGGTGCGCAACCGTCACCCGGGCATCTCCGGGGTGCGCCTGCCGCTCCACCCAACCGCGTTTCTGCAGCTTGGTAACAACGTGGGAAAGCCGCGACAACGAGGCACTGGTACGGGCTGCGAGCTCGCTCATGGGAAGGTACCGGCCCTCGGTTTCGGAGAGCATCGCCAGCACGTTGTAGTCGAAGAGGGACAGCTTGCCGGCAGACTGAAGCTGGGTATCCAACGCCGAGGGGAGCAACGTGTTGATGCTCAGCAGGGCCAGCCAGGCGCGGCGCTCGTCGGCGTTCAGCCAGCGGGGTTGATTCATGGGTCCATCTTATGAGAATCCACTGCCTTGGTAGCTCCAAGCACACTGCGCTGGCGATAGGCTGACGGCATGTTCGTAGTCTCCTTGACCTACAAAGTTCCGGACGAAATCGTCGACTTTCACCGGCCAGGCCATATGGCCTGGCTCAAAGCAGCATTCGACGACGGCGTCTTCCTCGCGTCCGGACGTCGCGTACCAGCCACGGGAGGCGTGCTGCTCTCCAAAGTGGACCGGGAAGCCCTGGACGCCTCCTTGGCACAAGACCCCTTTTACAGCAACGGGGTAGCCGACTTCGAGATCATCGAATTCACCGCCACCAGCGTCGCCGAGGGCTACGAGAACCTGCTGGACAGCTGAGCTCTCCGGGTTCCTGCCGGTTGCAAGCACGAAGGTACGTGTTAGTGGCTGACGAGTTGCTGGTGCGAGACTCCCAGGACGGCCCCGATATCGCGGACAGTAACCCCTTGGCGCTTGAGCACCATCGCGGCCTCGTGACGTTCCCGCGCTGACGCTGCTTTCAGCTCATCAGCCTTCGCAGCCAACTCCGCAGCAGCCCTGAGGTGCTCGGTGACTTCGGGTGCGTCAAAGGTGATGTGGATGTCGAAATCCGTTTCGGGACGGCCCGTAAGCAGGGATGCCAAGTCACGCACCATCTCCGGGATTTCGGACACGGTTCGGGCCTGCGTGGTCAGACCTTCGATCTGCTTTGATTCCAGGAACCAAAGCCGGCCGTCGCGGCTGGCTGTTACTTCGAGCTTCACTTGGTGTCCTCTCCCTTGGCCAACTTCTCACCGATTTCATTATGGCGAGGCACGAAAGTCGTATTACCGCCGTCAGTCTGGTGGTCATTGGGCTGCTTCCCTGTCCTCCACGAGCTTCTTCAAGCCCCCTTTTCGTGGGACTTTGACCGGTTGGGGCCAGCGCGGCTGCAGCGAATCCCCCAACGTCACTCCGCGCAGTTTGCGGCCGAACAACGGCACCACCCAGTCGTTGACCCACCGGCGTTGCCGGCGTTCCCATTCACGCAGGGTCAAGCGCGAGGGCGGTTCCCATTCCTTGTGCGAAATCTTGTGGGGGACGTTCAGGTGGTCCAGGACCTGGGCAGCCAGGTATTTATGCCCGGCTTTGGACATGTGAAGCCGGTCCGGGGCCCACATCCGCGAATCCTTGTAGGCATCGAAGCACCAGTAATCCACCAGCACGGCACCATACTTGGAGGCGATCCCGCGGACTCGTTCGTTATACAGGGTGTTGCGCCTCTTGAAAGGCTCAAGGACAGCCGAGACCTTGACGTCGAAACCGGTAAACAGGACCACGGTTGCACCCGTTTCACACAGCTGGGCAACCAGGAGTTCGTAGTCATCCAGTAGCGCCTCCATGTCAGTGCCGAAGTCCAGGATGTCGTTCCCACCGGCATAGACCGTGATCAGCGTCGGCTCCATGTCGAGAGCCGGCTGCAGTTGCTCGTCGATGATGTGCCGCAGCCTCTTGCTGCGTACGGCAAGGTTGGCATACTCCCAGCCGGGCTGTGCCTTTGCCAGTTTTTCGGCCACCCGGTCGGCCCAGCCGCGGACCCCATTGGGCAGGATCTTGCTCGGGTCCCCCACGCCCTCGGTGAAGGAATCCCCGATGGCGACGTACCGCCGTCGAACGTTTTTTCCGTCCCCGAAATCCTCACGCACCCTCCGGACGCTACGCGCCGCCGGTTAAGCCCGTACCAACCCAAAGTGAACAGGTGAGCGAGGGATGCGTTCAAGCGGTAGGGATGTGAGCGAAGGTCAGCCTTCCGCCTTGCCGCGCCGCCAGTACCCCATGAACGCAACCTGCTTCCGGTCGATGCCAACATCGCGCACGAGGTAGCGCCGCATTTCCTTGATCACGAACGCCTCGCCGGCGATCCAGGCGTAGAACGGCAGCGCACCGGCGGGAAGCGTGGGGTTCTTGGTGGCCTCAATGGCGGCTGCGTCCATGCGCTGCGGGGTTTCCCAGAGGATGTCCTGGTCCACGTTAACGTCCTCGGGCTCCGGGCCGGCAGCACTGTCGGTTCCCTTGAGGCCCACCCAGCCCGGAACGGGAACAGCCTTGGCAACGGCTTCCTTGAGGAGTTCACCGTGCGGGCGGGAGCGTCCAATGGCCGCGCCCCGGGCAAGCCAGGTGATCTCGATGTCGGCGGCGGTGGTGATGTCCTGGAAATCTGCTGCCGACGGCACCTCAAGGAACGCGTGACCGGTCATGTCCGCGGGCAGGCTCTCCAGGATGGCGCTGATGGCGGGAACGGCAGTTTCATCACCCGCGAGCAACACACGCTGGGCCAAACCCGGGCGCCACTCGATGCCGCCGTAAGCACCCGCGGTGGTGCACTGCGCGGCGCGGTTGTTGGGGCCGATGATGGTCAGGGCGTCGCCGGGCTTCGCGGCCACGGCCCAGTTCGCGGCAGGACCTCCATTGCCGTGCTCATCAAAGTGCATCACGAAGTCGATGTCGATCTCCGGGTACACAGCATCAAGGCGTTCTGACCGGACTGTATACGTGCGCATGTCGCCGCGCACCGACGGGTCCATGGCAAGCCATTCCTTGTACCAGCCGGCGTCCTCCATTTTGAAGGGCGGCAGTGGAATGGCGTTGCCCTCGGCGTCGAAGGACGGGATCATCAGCTTCACGCGAAGGTCCAAAGTGTCGCCGGCAACCCCGAAACCGCGGAGCGAATAACCACCGAACGTGATGCGGCGGAAGTTCGGGCTGAGCTCCTGCACGGCCGTCACAGTGACGTCGAAGGCGAGGGTCATGGGCTCCACGACGGCACTTGCGGTGGCCTGTGTCGGTTGTGCACTCATGAGGCAATCTCCAGTTCGTTGGTTCGTGCGGACTGTGCGTGGTGCCGTCCAATGGGGACGATCAGCGGTGTTCCTGAAATGGGGTCCGGAACCACGCGGGATTCCAGGCCGAAAACGTTGAATACCAGTTCCTCGGTGACCACCTCGATTGCGGGTCCCTCGGCAACGATGCAGCCGCCCTTCATGGCGATCACGTGATCTGCATAGCGTGCTGCCAGGTTGAGGTCGTGCAAGACGATCGCGACCGTCGTGCCACGGCTGCGGTTGAGGTCCGTGACAAGGTCCAGGACCTCCACTTGGTGGGCAAGGTCCAGGTACGTGGTGGGCTCATCGAGCAGCAGGACGTCAGTTTCCTGGGCCAGGGCCATGGCGATCCATACACGCTGGCGCTGTCCACCGGACAGTTCGTCGATGCTGCGCTCAGCGAGCCCCAGGGTGTCGGTGGCATCGAGCGCGCGCTGCACCGCGGCGTCGTCGTTGGCGCTCCAGCTCCGGAAGAAGCCCTGGTGCGGGTATCGCCCACGGCCCACGAGGTCGCGCACGGTGATGCCGTCCGGCGCGGTAGGGTGCTGCGGCAACAGGCCCAGCGTACGGGCAAGTTCGCGGGCAGGACGGGTGTGGATATCCTTGCCGTCAAGCGTCACGGCGCCGCCGCTTGGCTTCAGGAGCCGGGACAAACCGCGGAGCAACGTGGACTTTCCACAGGCGTTGGCGCCGACAATCATGGTGACTTTGCCTTCGGGGATCTCCGTGGAGAGTCCCTCAACAACCTTGCGCTGCTCGTATTGCAGTGTCAGGTCCTTGGCATGAAGGAGGGCCATGTCAGGCTTCCTTTCGGTTCGACGTGAGGAGGAGCCAGAGCAGGAACGGTGCGCCGAGGGCGCCAGTGATGACGCCGACCGGGAGGACTGTTCCGTCCAGGACCACCGGCGCGATGTTGGAGGCAAAGAAGTCGGCGGCCAACACGATCAGCGCACCCGTCAGGGCCGACGCCGGAAGGCTCGGTTTGCGCACAATGCGGCGGGCGATCGGGCCTGCGAGGAAGGCAACGAAGGCTACCGGACCGGCGGCGGCGGTTGCGACGGCGGCAAGTGCGACGGCGGTCAGCACGAGTCCCAGCCGGGTCGCGTTGACCCTGATGCCCAGTCCGGCAGCGGCGTCGTCGCCGAGTTCGAGGATGCGCAACGGGCCGGCAAGGGCAATCACAGCGGGGATCAGGATGAGCAAGGAGACCGTCAGGACGCCCGCCCGGTCCCACGTCGCGGAGTTCAGCGAGCCGTTGAGCCAGATAAGGGCGTCGGCCGCGGTCCGGATATCGGCGCGGGTCATCAGGAAGTTGACCACTGCGTGCAGGGCTGCGGCGATTCCCACGCCGGCAAGGATGAGGCGGTTGCCCGCAGCGTTGCCGCGGCCGCTGCCTGCGCCGGAACCCGTGCTGCGGGAAATCGCGTAGATGATGGCCGCGACGCCGAGCGCACCGCCCAGGGCTGCCCCCGACACCACGGCTCCGGAAGCACCGAAAACCACAATGGCCGTCACGGCGGCCGCACTGGCACCATAGCTGATGCCGATGATATCCGGGCTGGCCAACGGGTTGCGCAGCATCGTCTGGAAGAGCGCGCCGGCAAGTCCGAAGGCTATGCCGATCATTGTTCCCACCACGGCGCGGGGAAGTTTGTGCTCCATGACAATGAAGCTGGCACCCGGGATCTTCTCGCCGCCGGTCAAGTGATTGATGACGATCCTGAAAAAGTCCGGGATGGTCACTGTATAGCTGCCGAGGAGCACATACACGGCAAACATGACCAACAGAGCGAGGGCCAGGAAGAACGTGGGGCTCACCAGGACCCAGGCACGGAACGCGCGCCGAGTTGGCATTTGATGATGATGTTTGGGCCCAGCATTGTCATTAACTGCCAGCTCGCGTGCGGATTTGAGGGCACTCACAGTCCGGCCCCTTTCCCCCGACGGATGAGCCAGACAAACACGGGTGCACCGACGATCGCGGTCATGATGCCGGCAGGGACTTCGCCCGGGAGGAGGATCACCCTGCCAATGATGTCGGCGGTAATGAGCAGGATAGGTGCGGAGACCAAGGAGAACGGGAGGATCCACCGGTAGTCCGGGCCTGTCAGCAGGCGAACGGCGTGTGGGATCACCAGGCCGAGGAAGCCGATGGGTCCAGCCAGCGCGGTTGCCGAGCCACACAAGAGCACGATGCCCAAGGCCGTGATTCCACGGGCCAAACCGACGTTCTGGCCCAGGCCGCGGGCGATGTCGTCCCCCAGGGCCAGGCTGTTCAGGACACGTCCCGCGCCCAACACAATGAGCGCGCCAATGGCCAGGAATGGCAGCGCGGGCAGCAGCACGGACCAGTCGCGCCCGCCGATGCTTCCCACCTGCCAGAAACGGAAGCGGTCCAGGGTGTCCTGGCTGGAAACGAGGATGACGTTCATCAGCGAAAACAAACCCGCACTGAGCGCCGCACCCGCCAAGGCGAGTTTGACCGGCGTCGCACCGTCACGTCCGCGGGAGGCGATGGCGTAAACGACGACGGCGGCTGCCGCGGCGCCGATGAAAGCGAACCAGATGTAGCCCGTCAGGGAGCCGATACCAAAGACGTAAATGCCAACAACCACGGCCAGTGCTGCGCCGGCGTTGAGGCCCAGTATCCCGGGATCGGCAAGGGGGTTGCGGGCCACGCCCTGCATGGCGGCGCCGGCCAGGCCCAGTGCGGCTCCGGCCAGCAGGCCAAGGACAGTCCGGGGAACGCGGGCCACCACCACGGCGTGGTTGCCATCTGCAGGATTGAAGTGGGTGATGGCTTCCCACACGGTGTTCAGGGGAAGGCCGCGGGCGCCGATCGCCAAGGATGCGGCGCTCACCGCGGCGAGTACGACGACGGCGACCAGCAGCCAGGCGGTCCGCTTGGCTGCGCTGCGCGGCCGGGTTCCCCGTCCGGCCGCGTCGCTGCTACCGGGCGCGATGCCTCGCTGGTTACCCGGCACCGAAGTGCCACCAACCCGCCCCACGGTAGCCGCCGTCGTCGTACTCAGTTTCATTGCGGTTACTTGCCCGCCACGTCAGCGGCCTGGCCCAGCTGGGGCAGGAACTTGTCCAGCGCCCACGGCAGGCTCAGCGGCGAAGAAGCGGAGATGGAGAGCGTCAGGGTCTGGTCCGAATCGGCAACCAGGGCGCCCTTCTTGATGGCCGGGATCTGGCCGAGCAGGGGGTCCGCCTTGATGGCGTCGGCCGTTGCGGCTTCAGGAACCCAGGTGACGAAGATGTCGGATGCGAGTTCGTTGGCCTTCTCAGCGGACCACGGGATGAAGAATTCCGTGTTCGACTTGGTGTTTTCGGTGACCACGGGGGCCAGCTTCATGCCGATCTCGGAGAGGAACCGGGGGCGGTTGTCGATGGCGGTGTAGACGTTGGCGCCGTCGCCCTTGGCGGGCTCAAGGTTGCCGTAGATGAAGGTCTTGTCCTTGATCTGCGGGTACTTGGATACCTTGTCCTTGATGGTGGCTTCGGTGTCTTCGATCAGCTTCTTGGCTTCGGTTTCCTTGCCCAATGCCTTGCCGATCAGGGTGGTGCTTTCCTGCCACGGGGTACCGTAGGCCAGCTCCGGCTGGGCCACGACTGGGGCGATCTCACTGAGCTTCTTGTAGTCAGCCTCTTCCAGCCCCGAGTACGCGGCCAGGATGACGTCCGGGTTGAGCTTGGCGATCTCGGTGAAGTTGATGCCGTCGGCCTCGGAGAACTGGACCGGGGCCTTATCGGTACCGAAGCCGGCGCCGAGCTTCTCGAGGGCTGCGTCCTTCCACGGCGTGGAGCCCTTGTCGTTGTTGCCCCACTCGTTCTTGGGAACGCCGACCGGCACTACGCCCAGGGCGAGGGCGACGTCGTCGTTGACCCAGGAGACGGTGACGACGCGCTTGGGCTGTTCCTTGATGGTGGTCTCGCCGAAGACGTTCTTGATGGTGACGGGGAAGGCGGCGGACGCAGCCTGCTCGGACGCCGGCGTCGAGGTGGCCGGACCAGTGGAGCAGCCGGTGAGGGAAAGGGCGACGGCGGCCAAAGCGGCCGTCGCGGTACCTGCAGTCTTGAGCAGGGCGCGGCGTGGAAGAAGGGATGCCACGGGACTCCTTAGGTAAGTGATCGAACCTAAGTAAGGCTAGCCTACCCTCTGGATAATTACGAAACGTTTGCGTCACGTAATCTCTTCACCTGCAACGCGGGGTCACTTATGGCCCATGCTCGGGGCTTCCATGGGCCATAAGTGACCCCGCGTTGCTTTTTGGTGGGGTTAGGATGTTGAGGGCGGACTACCGCTTCTTTGGAAAATGACGAGGGGATGAGCGTGCGCATTTCAGTTGCTGCCGCCATGGTTGGCGAGGTGGCCGCTTTGGCCTGCTTGGCACACCCCTGCGCGTCGGTACCAGCCAAGTAGCACTCAAAAACACCAACACAATGTTGGGCTTCTTTTGGCGTGCCCTCTTCGGTGACCGACGCTTCAGTGCCACCCGCAGCGCCAGGCGCGCTGCCGACGTCGACCTTTTTCGAAAGAAGCATTGCCATGCAGAAAATTACTGCCCAACAAATCCGTTCATCGTTCATCAACGCCAGCCGCTCAGAGGCGGCCAAGGCCAACCTTCCGCGCGATTTCGACACCCTCGATTGGGAAAACCTCGAGTTCCTGGGGTGGCGCGACGAGAAGATGCCCCAGCGCGGTTACCTCGTAGTTCCCTATCGGGGAAAGCTCACCGGGATCATGCTCCGAGCTCCTGAGGGAGGGTCCGGGAAGAAGCGTGCAGTCCTCTGCGAACTGTGCAGGGACGTGTTCTCCAAGGACGACGTCTACCTCTGGGTTGCCAGGAAGGCCGGGCAATCCGGCAAGGACGGCAACACCGTGGGCACCCTGATCTGCGCCGAGTTCGGTTGCAGTGCCAACGTGCGCAAGGAACCGCCGGTCAACGAGATCAACCCGGAACCGGCAGCCGTGGTCCTGAAGCAGATCGCAGGGCTGGAGACCCGGACGGGGCAGTTCCTGGACCGCGTCCGCAGCTAGAGCAAAGCAACGCGGGGTCACTTTTGGCCCATAATGGGGCGCTCAAAGGGCCATAAGTGACCCCGCGTTGCTTCTAGCGGAGGACGATATCCACGGGGTTGGCCTCGGAGCGCCAGGCTCCGGGCTCGCCCTGCCCGGAAATGACCGGAGCCGTGAGCACGCCCGATCGGTTGGTGCGCTTGTCCCGCAGGATCTCCGTCACTGAGCCGAGGTGCCGGGACAGGTCGATCACGTTCTCGGGAGCGGCCAGCAGCAACTGGAAGCCGAACTCGTGAAGCGCCTTGATGCCTGCACCCGCGAATTCCTCGGAAGCCAGCACGAAAGCCTCATCCATCATCACGGTGCCGTACGTGGTGAAGCCTTGCTCGGCGATGCCCAGCTGGTAGCTCAGCGCCGCCGCCATGATGAACGCGGTAAACCGCTGGCGCTCACCGCCGGACATCGAGCCGGTATCGGCATGCATGAAGACTTCGGTCTTCTTCTTGCCGGCTTTACCCGCTTTACCCGACGCAACCTCGCGGTGTTCCTTGCACTGGATGAAGACGTGCCCACGAACATCCAGCACCTCGGCACGCCAGCGTCGATCCTCAGGTGTCTGCGACCCAAGCCGCTTCACCAGCGTTTCCAGCGACTTGTAGCGGGCGGTGAGCTCGGCGTCGTCGTCCGTTTCAGCCGAACCGGCGGCGGCGCCGCGGGACGGCCGCGTGTGCTTGGTCTTCAAGGCGTTCTGGATGGCATCCTTGAACACCTTGGCCGTTGCGGGCAGTGTCTGTTTGATGTCCAATTCCAGGAAGCTGCCCTCGTGGAAATTGACCTCCGACAAGATGCCGTTGAGGGGAAGGATGCGGCTGGTGATGCTGCGCCGCTCCTCATCCAGCAAATGCAGGAGGGTGCTGAAGGACTCGTGGGTGCGCTGGTTGAAGAACAGCCGGAACTCGGCCTCCTGCGAGGGCAGGCCATCGCTGACGATCGCGTGATAGCGGGCCTCGAAGTCCCCGGCCGCGGCAATTGAGGTGCCGTGGTCGGCGCTGATGGCGCTCCCCCAGTCGCGGACGAACGCCTCGAACATGCGCGTCAGCCGTTCGGCGGTGGCCTGGCCCCGGGATTCCGCGGCGTGCAGCTCGTCAAGGAGCTTGTTGCGGACACTGTTGGCCAGGTTATCCAGCTCATGCAGTTCGGAAACGTCCGCGGCGCCGGCAAAGTACGGTTCCAGCGCGGTGACGGTAGAGGCCGACGGCGGTGACTGCTCGAGCTTGAGCCTCGCCGCATCGAGGAGGCCGTCAGCTGTGGTCATCTGGTGATCGAGCGTTTTGTATTCGCTCTGCAGCACAGCCGCCACCCCTGTGGAGGACTGGTGCTTTTCGCGGACCGCTTCGATGTTGGCGCGCAGGGGTTCAAGGTCGGCTTGGGCTGCCAGGGCATCGACGAGGCGTTGCTCGATCCGGGCCAGCTCCTCAGCTGCAACATCGGCGGAAACCTGCTCCCAAGGCCGCTCATCTTCAGCCACGCGACGCAGGGCCTCCAGCTGGCGTGCCATCCCCTGGTGCGAATCCTCGCGGCTTTGCGCCAGTTCCGCGGCCTTTGCAAGCTCGTTTTCCAGTTCGCCAACGCGGGCCGCCACCAGTTCCAGTTTGGAGGCATTGTCGAAGCCCAGGACGTAGTCCTGCCGGCTGGTGAAGCGATCGTCCTTTTCCACCGTGTGCCGGTTCCGCTTGACCACGCCGCCCAGGCTCAGGCCCTTGTCCATCGACGCGAGCTCGTCCGGGTTTTCGACGCACGGGTAGGCGAAGTCCAGGGCGATCCGCTCGCGGATCCATTCCCCGGCGTCGGCGTTGGGACCCGAGGTGAGGATGCTCAGCTTGGTCAAGAGGTCGCCGTCGGACACGTCCTCCACAGCCAGTGCGCCACCGGCGAACGGCTTGGACACATCAACCGCGCGCAGCGCGCCACGGACAGTGTTGTCATTCAAATACCGTGTCACTGCGGCGAAGTGCTCCCCCGGAACCAGCAACGTGGTGGCGAGGTTCCGCAGTGCCCGCTCAGCGGCTGGCCGCCACTGGTCCTGCCCCTCGGCGAGGTCGATCAGCTCGCCACCGAACGGCATCCGCTCTTCGGGAACGCCCGTGGCGGCCGCGATGGCGGCCCGGTTCTCAATGCTGGACGGCGGCAGCAAGGACTTGCGCGACCGCAGGGACAACAGCTCCTGCTGGGCCGCAGCAAGTTCCCGCTTCCTGGTTGCGTGGCCATCAAAAGCCTCAAAACGGAGTTCCTTCAGCGCTTCCGAATCGTCTTTCAACTCGATCGAGCGGGCCGCAGCCTGCTCGTGCGCCTGGTCCCAGCCCCCGGCCGACCACTCCAGGTTCAACCCGGCGTCCGTCAAAGCTTTCTTGGCCGAATCCTCAACCTGCTTGCGCAGTTTCAGACCGACCTTGGCGTTCTCCAGAGCCTGCTCAATGGCCGAGATGGCGTTGCCACCCCGGTTGTTGTAATCCAGCTCAAGGTCGCGCAGTTCCTTGGCCAAGGCGTCACGCACCACGCGCTCCGCGGCAAGCTCCTGCGCCTTGGACTGCGCCAGCTCCTTGAAACGGGCCAGTGTCTTGGCATGCACCGTGACGGCGAGCTGCTGCTTGTAGGCCTCGAACTCCTCGCCGGCCAGTTCGCGGAGGCGGTTCGCGTCCAGCAAAGCCTGCGCGTACTCCTTGTTGAGGGCTGGCACGGGCGCCAACTGGTCGCGCTGCAGCCGAACGTCCTCCAGCCGCTGCCGGATGGACATCAGGTTGCTGAATTCCTCCACCACATCGTCCGCCGCGGCCAAGGTAGCCGGGGCGTCCAGGACCTGGTCACGGAAGAACGTGTTGACGCTGCCGCCCAAGCCCTTGCCCGCCTGGATCACGCGCAACAACGGGAGTGCTTGGTCGGAGTTGATACCGAGCAAGCGACGGAAGCGTTCAGCGAACGCCTTGTGGACGTCGAAAACCTGGCCCTCAGGGAAAATCCCCTCCAAAGCGCCCTTGGTAAACCTCTTCTGCGCGATCCCCTCGATCGCCTCGAGATCCAGCGGCTTGCTGTCAATCACATAGAAACGCCCGACGCTGGACTCCGTGCCGTTCTTTGGCAGGTCAAACAGCGCCGATATAGTCACCTTCGTGCCGGCCGCGTTATCAAACGTCAGGGCGACGGCGGACCAGGTGGCACCGGGGCGCTGGAAGGCACTGGCTGAGCTGTCCCCTACTGCCTTATCACCAACTTTGCCGCGCATGTAGGTGAAGGTGGTCCTCTTGTCCTCCACAGCACCGCCGGCACGCTGGGCAGCGGCCTCATTGGAGCGCGGACGGGCATCGAAAACGCGGAGCATGGCATCGAAAAGCGTCGACTTGCCCACACCCGAGTTACCCGTCAGCAGCGTGCCCTTGCGGTCCACATGCATGGTGTGGGCGCCATGGAACGTACCCCAGTTGACCACCTGGACCAACGCCAAACGCATCTGGCCGGGGTTTGTCAGTTCGCCGAGCGGGAGCATGCTTGCGATGGTCACTTCGTGGTCCCTTCAGCGTCATTCGTGTTCGAGGATGCGTCGTCTTCTTCGGATTCCGAATCGGAGAGCTCAAGCAGCGGCTCCGTACCGGATTCGTCTGTTCCCACTGCCACCAGGGCTTCGATGTGGGCCGGGATGTCGCCGATGTTTTCGAACGGAAGGGCCAGCGGGAGGGCGTTGCTGATCGTGTAGGAGTCGTCCAAGGGGGTGGGTAACAGCAGTTGGCGGGCCAGGAGTTTGGTGATGGTGCGGGTCACGACGTCGGAGTCGCGCAGGGCATCTTGCTGGCCGGCCGGGGTGTAGTTGGCCACGAGGTCGGAGATCTCCTCGCGGGTGATCGTGGGGTCGGTCTGGGCTGTGACGTGGCGGTCAAGGAGGAGGCGCAGGCGGAGCAGCACGATGGTTTCAACGCGGCTCAAAGCACGCTGCTGGCGAAGAATGCTGGAGCGGGAGCTCGCCCCGACGATTTCCGGATCAACGGGTCGGAGGACAGCGATCTTGCGGTCGTGGTCCAACTGGAGCGTGAGGAAGAGCTCGGACAGGCGGCTGCGCAGAATCTGTTGGTTGTCCAGGAGCGAGGTCCACAGTTTCTCGTCGCGGCCACCGTCAATGTAGGGACCCTTGAGGAGCTTCACCAAGGCATGGCGGACCTTCATGGGGAGCACGCCGGTGTCGCCCGGGAAGAGTGCGGCGCCGTCCACGAAGGTGTCCCGGGGCGTGATGCGGAACGGGTCCGGCTGGTGCCCGGACTCGGCTTCAACGACGTCGGCCGCCTCTGCGGGGACCTCAACCGGGTCCTGTTCAGCCACGGTGACGTCCTCCTCAAAGGTGACGTCCGTCGTCGTGATGTCCTCAGTCATTGGAATCCTCATTCAGCGTGACGACCGGCAGGTATGCCGTGCGGATGCTGCCGTCGATTTGTTCGAAGTCGATGTGTTCCCATGCGGCGCGATCGAAGGCTGCGCCGCCCTGAAGCGCCATGGACAGGAGGGTCCGGACGCTGTTGATGTGCCGTTCTTCGGCGGGCAGGTTTTCCCACGCCTCAGCAATGGTTGCCGAACCCGCCATGGCAGCACGGACGACGGCGGGCCTCGCCTTGCCGGTGCGGGCGGAACGGACCCGGTCCGAGTCACTGAAGGCGATGGGATCCGCAAGCCGTGGGGGTGTTGCGAACTCGTCCGGGTCGAAGAGCTTGACCATGGCCAGTGATTCAAACCCCGCGTTGAAGAGAACCGGTCCGGGCACCAGGCCGGGCCTGTCACGCTCGTAGGGCAGGGAACGGATGGCTTGCTCGGCCTCGGCCAGGACCTTGCGGAGACTGACCGACTGCCGGATGTCGTCGCTTTGGATATAGGTGTTGAGGCTCTCCGAGAGCTTGCCGTAAATCCGCTGGATCTGGCTGTGCTGGTAACGCAGTTCAGCCACGAGGTTTTTCAGCGTTTCGCGGTCCTCGTGGGACAGATCATCCGCGAACTGCCGGCTGAGGACCTCGCCAATGGCCGAGCGGAAACGAAGCTGCTGCTGCGGGTCCTCCAGGAAAGCGGTGAAGGAACGGAACGTGCGCCCTTCGGGACTCTGCCGCAGCCGTTTGTCCGCTTCCAGGACCTGTGCCATGGTGGCGCCCTTGCTGAGTGACTCTTCGATGATCTGGTTGCGGAGTTCACCCACCAGTTCCTCGATGCGGTCGCGCATCTTCTTGTAGTCCGCGGGCAGGCTGGCGGCCAGGTCAAGTATGTTGCCAGCGGCTTCCACGGCCTCTTCGTCATCCAGCAAGCCATCGAATTCGCCGGAGCTGATGTCTTCCACAAGCTGCTGGCGCTCCTGGATTTCCTCTTCCAGGGCTTCCAGGCGGGCGCTTTGGTCCGGGTTGGTTTCGTTGGCCAGCTTCTCCACGTCGCCGAGGAGCGTGCCCAGTCGCGAACCGTTGAGCGTGGACCGCTCGCTCGACAGGCTGTCCAGAAACGCGAGCACGCGGGCCGCCGGTTCCGTGACTTCGTAAACGATCTGGCCGGACTGGTTGCGCCGGGTCAGGAACTGTTTGCGCGTCCATTCATCGCCGAAGGCCTTGCCGTTTTGCTGCCCGCCGAGCGCGGGATCCTGGCGACGGAGCTGCTCAAGGAAAGCGTCGACGTCGGCGTGGAACTCTTCGAGCGGAAGCTGCGGCCTGGTGCGGGTAAACGAAGCCTGGAGGACGGCGATGACCCACGGCGCCGAGCGCGTCAGAGCCCATGCAGGGCCCTTCGTCAGCTGTTCGAGGTCGCGGAGCCTCGCGCCTATGGCATCGGCCGAGGACATGGCTGAACGGGACAACTACTCTCCTTCAGCTGCTGCGAAACCTGGCTGGCAGCGGAAACTGCCCCGTACAAGGTTAACGCAGAGCGTCGAGGCGGCGTTCGGGCGGCCCGGAAGTGCCGCCGTCGGGCGCCTGCCACACGCCGGCCGCAACCATTCCGTGACTTACCCTTCGGTACTGTTTCGATCGGATATCAACGCCGGAATGGCGCGCGTCAACGCTGGCCGGAAAGCACCCCCGCCCCTAATGTCAGATCATCGACGCAACGACGCCGCGTCGACCCACGCAATGTCGCTCCGGGGGGAACCATGGATTTCGATGTCACTGCGCTTGAAACGGGCACGTACGTAGTTATTGGGACGTTGTTCTTCGCTGTCATTCTGGCTGCATTCATTGCGGCCGCGGCGATGGTCACGATTGTTCTTATCGGCGCCATGGGCATGGTCTGGTACACCGTCAAGGGTGTCCTGGGCGGCCTTGTCCACGGCATTAACTTTGCGTGGGACCGCTTGGTTCACCACGCTGGACAAGTGGAAATTCCGGCAGAATTCCAGCCGCAGGTTTCCTCTGGCACGGGTAGCTACCCGCGGGTAGCATTGAGGGACAGCTGAAGGGTTCCCACCCACGGCGGACCCTGGCTCCACCACCGGCACAACCGGTCAAAGGAGTTCTCCCATGACGTCCGCTACTGACAGCAGCCTCACCGCCGCCAGCGTCAACGCCACAGCAGAAGAAGCCCGCGCCGTCGCCGAAGCCGCGCGCGACACCGAATGGAACCGGCCCAGCTTCGCCAAAGGCTTGTACCTGGGCAGTTTCGACCTCAGCCTGATCCACCCCTGGCCACAAGCCAAGACGGAGGACGTGGAACGCGGCGAAGAGTTCATGGCACGGTTGCTCGCATTCGCCAAGACCCTGTCCGGCCGGGTGATTGAGCGCGACGCCCGGATTCCGGACGAATACCTTGCAGGACTGGCCGAGCTTGGCGTGTTCGGTATGAAAATCCCGCGCGAATACGGAGGCCTGGGCCTTTCCCTGGTCTATTACGGCCGTGCGCTTGCCCTTTTGGGTTCAGTCCATCCGAGCCTGGGTGCATTGATTTCAGCCCACCAATCCATCGGCGTTCCCGAACCCGTCAAAGAGTTCGGCACGCCCGAACAGAAGAAGGAATACCTGCCGCGCTGCGCCGCCGGCGCCATCACGGCGTTCCTCCTGACAGAGCCCGACGTCGGCAGCGACCCGGCGCGCATGGGCGCCACTGCCGTACTGTCCGACGACGGCGGTTCTTACGTTTTGGACGGCGTGAAACTGTGGACCACCAACGGTGTCATTGCCGAACTCGTGGTGGTCATGGCCCGCGTACCCGCCCACACGGATGCCGACGGGGTTGAACACAAGGGCGGCATCACGGCGTTCGTTGTGGAGATGGACTCGCCCGGCATCACCGTGGAGAACCGCAACGCCTTCATGGGGCTTCGCGGCATCGAGAACGGCGTGACACGGTTCCACCAAGTGCGTGTGCCTGTGGCAAACAGGCTGGGCCGCGAAGGTCAAGGACTGAAGATCGCCCTGACCACGCTCAACACCGGGCGGCTTTCCATCCCGGGCCTCTGCGTGGCCGCCGGGAAGTGGAGCCTCAAAATAGCCCGCGAATGGTCCAACGCCCGCACGCAGTGGGGCCAGCCGGTGGGCAAGCACGAGGCCGTTGGCAAGAAGATCGCGTTCATCGCTGCCACCACTTTCGCACTGGAAGCCGTCTTTGAGCTCTCCGCCGAGATGGCCGACGCCGGACAGAAGGACGTCCGAATCGAGGCCGCCTTGGCCAAGCTGTGGTCCACCGAACTGAGCTGCAGGATCGCCGATGAACTGGTGCAGATCCGTGGTGGCCGGGGTTTCGAAACAGCCGACTCGCTGGAGGCCCGTGGCGAGCGGGCAGTGCCTGCCGAACAGTTGCTCCGCGACCTTCGTATCAACAGGATCTTCGAGGGTTCCAGCGAGATCATGAAACTGCTGATTGCCCGCGAGGCCGTGGACGCGCACCTTGCCGCAGCCGGTGACCTGGCCTCGGTGGATGCGAGCTTGCAGGACAAGGCGAGGGCCGCCGTCGGGGCTTCCGGGTTTTACGCGAGGTGGCTGCCGAAGCTGGTTGCCGGCGCGGGCATGGACCCGCGCTCCTTCGCCGAGTTCGGACGCCTCGGCAAGCAGCTGCGGTTCGTTGAGCGGTCCTCGCGGCGGTTGGCGCGGCAAACGTTCTATGGCATGGGCCGGTGGCAAGCCAAGCTCGAGTACAAGCAGGCGTTCCTGGGCAGGATCGTGGACATCGGGGCGGAGCTGTTCGCCATGGCGGCGTGCTGCTCACGCGCCGAGGCACTGCTGCGGACCCATCCTGAACAAGGCGCGGCAGCCTTTGAATTGGCCGAGGCCTTCTGCGAACAGGCCCGCGTGCGGGTTGACGAATACTTCGATCAACTGTGGAGGAATACCGACGACGGCGACCACGACCTCTCGCGCAAGGTCCTGGCCGGCGACTACACCTGGTTGGAGGCCGGGATACTCGATCAGTCCGAAGGAACCGGTCCTTGGATCGGCGATGCCGCACCAGGGGCATCCACCAAGGCGAACCTGCACCGCAAGTATCGGTGACCTACTGCCGGACGTCCCCGTCCACGTAGTACCAACGCTTGTCTTCCCGCACGAAACGGCTGATTTCGCGCTGGACTCCGCGTTCGCCGTCGGACCTGTAGTGAGCCGCGAACTCAACGGCCCCCGCGGAGTCCAATGGTCCGCCGTCGCTCGTGCCGAGGATGTCCAGCCGGCGCCATTCGAGGTCCCGGTCGAGGTCCATGGAGGCGGGACGGGTACTCGAATGCCACGTGCGGATCAGGTATTCGGAGTCGAGGACCACGAATGCTGAATACCGGGAGCGCATGAGCTGTTCAGCGGTCGGTGCGTCAGCGTCACCGCGATGGAACCGGCCACAACAGTCGTTGTACTGTTCGCCGGAAAGGCAGGGGCATGCGCCGTTGCGGAGCCGGGTGGTATCAGGAGTCACGACGCGCCAATCCGGGTTGGAAATGAGAGCTGGGCAACATATTTTCCCATGCCATGTAACAGCTTCAAAACAACCCTGCCGGAGTGGGCCTCGGCGCGTGATTCCGTCGGTGTCGGACCTTAGGCTGGATAAGCAAGTTGGTGGGCACTGCGCGCATCGCAAGACGACGGCCAGGGGAGGCTAAGTGGAGGATCCGACAACACTCGCCATCAACCTGACGTACTTGGGGACGCTGGGCCTGGCAGTGCTGATGTTCCTGGGCCTTGGGATGATCGTCATCATCACCCTGGTGGTTGCCGGGGTGGGGCGGCTTGTGTCTGTCATCCTCCTGGCGTTGATCGGAATTTTCCCCAAGAAGGACAACACGCCCATCGTCCACCTTCCTCCGCGGCCGGGTTACGCCCCGGATCCCACCTTTGACGAGGCCGGAGATTTGGAACCGGACGCGGCGCCTGTTCCTGTACCGGCCGGCGTTGCTGCGCCTGCCGTCGGGGAGCCTGTGGCTACTGGCGCCACCGCTGCGGCTCCCGCGGCCACCGCTCAGGCCGCTCCCGCCGCTCCCAAGCGGGACCTGCTCGGAGGGGCCCGCCGCAAGATCTCCGGTGCTTCTGCAGCCGTCAAGGACGGTGAATGGAAGAGCAAAGTGGATCCGCGAAAGCTGCCAAAACCGGCGGAGGTCAAGTCGGCCGTCGAACACCAGACTGCGCACCACCCCATCGTCGTGGCGGCCACCAAAGAACCGCCCGTTCTCGCGAAAGACTGGGCCGACGCAGTTGCTGAAGCAGACCGCCGGGAGGCCGAGCGCTCCAAGGCCCAACAGCCGCCGCCCATCAAGGTGACGGTCCGCGACCTCGACGAGCCCGCGCCGTCGTCGAACGGCCAGAAGGCGCCGTCCGGAGCCGGTGCTGCGAACCCGACCAGCGCGGCCAAGCCCGCCACCGCGGCCAAAGAACAGAACCCCGGGGCTTCCTCACAAGGAAAGCCTCAAGGTCCTGGCAAAAAAGGTGCTGCCCAAAAAGGTTCGCTCAGCGGCGTCGCCCGCAACTCCTAGCGCGAGACGGCTGGGGTCTAGGCGGCGAGCTGACGGAACGCGGCACCGTGGTAGATCAGCGGCTTGGACTCAAGGTTGACGTTGATCGCCTTGACTTCCAGAACCACGATCGCGTGATCTCCGGCGGGTGCTTCAGAGACGATTTCGCATTCAAAGCCCAGCACCGCACCATCTATCAGTACAGCGCCTGAGTCGCTGACGCTGGTATCGAGACCGGCGAAGCGGTCCCGTGTCTTCGACGCCAGCTGGAGTGCGTGGGCCTCTTGTCCCTCTGCGAGGACAGAAACGCCAAGCCGCTGGGCCTGCCGAAGCTTGGGCCAGGTGGTGGAGGAGTTCTGCACCGCGAACATGACCAGCGGCGGCTCGAGCGAAACACCCACGGTAAAGGACGACGCCACCAGGGCTTCCGGCGTGAAGTCCACCATCGCACTGAAGGCTGCCACTCCCGACGGGAACTGCGCAAAGGCCGCCTTGATGGCCGCCGTTTCTTCCACTGTGGTCTGTGTCATCCCGCTGTCCCTTTCGTGCGTTTCGTAAGTTCCTTTCCCATAATTCACGTGCTTGGAGGAACAGCAATATTTGTTGATTCGCAAGTCATTTGTGTTGCCGTGTGTCAAGAAATGTCGCGAAGTGTGGCCCCTTCCGTTACTCCGCAAGACGAAAAACGAAGAACTTCTACCATTTGCGTTTATGCCCCACCCCGCCGTGTGTAGCCTCGATTGAACATCCCGTCCATGGCCAACGCCCCCGGCTTGGACACCAGCACTATCCCCCACAGGAAGCCGACATGAGCCTCAACGAGCTACGAACGCTTGGACGCACAGGCGCCCTGATCAGCCCGCTCACGCTGGGTACCCTGAACTTCGGCACAGGCGCCGCGCCCACGGGTCCGGCAGAAAGCATCCGGATCATCAAGGCCGCCCTCGACGCGGGCATCACCAGCATCGACACTGCCGACATCTACTCCCAAGGCGAGTCCGAAACCGTGGTGGGCCAGGCCATTCACAGCCGGCGCGACGACGTGTTCCTCGCCACCAAGTTCCACGGCCAAATGGGTTCCAACCCCGCGCACGCCGGCAACTCCCGGCGCTGGATCGTCCGTGCCGTCGAGGACAGTCTGCGACGCCTGAACACCGACCGGATCGACCTCTACCAAGCGCACCGGCCGGACTACAACACCGACCTGCTGGAAACCATCACCGCCCTCAACGACCTCATCCGCCAAGGCAAGATCCTGTACTACGGAACGTCCGTGTTCAGCCCGGCCCAGTTGGTCGAAGCGCAATGGATCGCCAACACCAACCATCTGACCCCGCCGGTGGTGGACCAGGTTCCCTATTCGCTCCTGGTGCGCGCCAACGAACGCGACGTCCTCCCCATCACCCAGCAGTACGGCGTCGGAGTTTTGAGCTACGGACCGCTCGACGGCGGCTGGCTCGCCGGCGGCTACCGGGTTGGAGCCGGGCAGCCCGAGAGTTCGCGCTTCTCCGCACTTCCCGGACGCTTCGACGTGACCGCGCCCTTCAACCAGGGCAAGCTGCACGCAGCAGACGCGTTGGCACAGCTCGCAGCACGTCACGGCCTGACCCTCATTCAGCTGGCGGTTGCTTTTGCGTTGAACCACCCCGCGGTGACCAGCGTGATCATTGGACCACGCACGGAGGACCACCTGACGGACTACCTGAAGGCAGCCGATGTGGTGCTCAGCGAAGCAATCCTCGACGAGATCGACGACATCGTTGCCCCGGCCGTGAACTTCCTGGAGCGCGACGCCGGCACGGTGGCCCCTCACCTTGAGTACCCGGAACTACGACGCCGGTAGCCACCATCCGTTGTGAGGCCCGCTTTGCGCGCTCCATTCGTGGGTTGGCGCGCAAAGCAGGCCCCGCAACGAGCTATTGACGGGTCTTGGCCGTGGCGTGATCCTTGAGCTAAGTGCTGCGGCACTCCGCAGCGTTTCGCTTCCAGTAGAACGCCGCCGTCCATGTCCAAGAATCACACCAAGCAAAAGGCTGCACGGGCCGCCACGTCAGGGCAACCCACCGAAGGCCCCCTCACCCACGAGGAACTCCAACTCTCCGGGCGCAACCACTCCATGCCGTTGGAAGCCTTGCACGAGGACATCACTCCTGCCGGCCTGCATTACCTTTTGATCCACTTCGACATTCCTCAGGTGTCTGCGGAGTCCTGGCGGTTGAGGCTGGGCGGTGCCGTGGACCGCAGCATGGAGTTGAGCCTTGAGGACATCAAAGCCCGGCCCGCCGTCACCATGCCCGTAACTCTTGAATGCGCCGGTAACGGCCGTTCCCTCCTCCAGCCGCGGCCCCTGAGTCAGCCCTGGGTACTCGGTGCCGTGGGCACGGCCGAGTGGACCGGGACCCCCTTGGCGCCGCTGCTGGAGGAGGCAGGTTTGGCGAGTGACGCCGTCGAACTCGTTTTTACGGGCGCCGACAGCGGCATCCAAGGCGGGGTTGAAGAGCCGTATGCCCGAAGCCTATCGATCGAAGAGGCCATGCATCCCGAAGTCGTGCTGGTCTACGCCATGAACGGCCAACCGTTGCCGCCGCAGCACGGATTCCCCCTGAGGTTGCTGGTGCCGGGGTGGTACGGCATGGCCAGTGTGAAGTGGCTGGCTTCCATTGAGGCAGTGCGGTCGCGGTTCATGGGGTGGCAGCAGTCTGTGGCGTACCACTATCTGCAAGGCCCAGATGGACCTGGTCTGCCCGTTTCCCACATCCGGGTTCGTTCACTGATGGTGCCGCCGGGAATACCTGACTTTTTCACGCGACGTCGAGTTGTGGATGGCGGTCCGGTGATGCTGGAAGGGCGGGCATGGTCCGGCCACGGCGAAGTGGAACGGGTGGAAGTGGGAATCGACGGGGAATGGATGCCCGCGCACCTCGAACCGGCACTGGGCGACTTCGCATGGCGGCGGTGGTCCATGGTGTGGGTGGCCAGTCCGGGCGAGCATGTGCTGCGGTGCAGGGCAATGGACACATCGGGCGCACTGCAGTCGACTGAACAGGTGTGGAACTACCAAGGACTGGGGAACAACATGGCGCAGCGGGTAGAGGTGACGGTGCGGTAGCTTGCTTGCGCGGGGTGCGCCGCTTTGGCTGGGTGGGGGTGCGCCGAGTTCGCTGGATGGGTGTGCGCCGAGTTCGCTGGAACACTGCGAACAAGCCGGAACGTTCCAGCGAATTCGACGCTTTCCCGCGTCCTCGTCGTGCGCGGACTACCCGGTTAGACTCGTTTTAATCATGAGTATTCCGTCCTCATCCCCTGCGAACGTCCGGATCGACGCCTGGTTGTGGGCCATCCGTGCCTACAAAACGCGCTCCGCGGCCACTGCTGCCTGCCGCGCCGGGCATATCCGGATCAATGGAAACCCCGTGAAGGCCTCCCAGAGCGTGATCATCGGCGACACCATTCGCATCCGTGAGTCGGGCTGGGAACGGATCCTCGAAGTCCGGCGACTCATCGCCAAGCGTGTTGGAGCCGAGGCCGCATCGCACTGTTTCACCGACCACACGCCCCCACGGCCGGTCGCACCCAAGCTCGGTCTGCCCCAGCGCGACCGCGGCGCCGGACGACCCACCAAGAAGGATCGCCGCGACATGGAGAAGCTCCGCGGCTGACCTTGCGGTGTTCAGCGCAAATTTTGCTGGATCATCAGGCTGGGCGCCCGCCAGAAACCGCGGAATCCCAAGCTTTTTGCGACATCAACGTCCCGATCATCCAGCAGAAATTACCTGGCACTTATCCACAGGAGCATTTTTCTGACGTGAATCCCCTCGCGCCCGCTGCTTAGACTGGCCGCCACACCGCCGGAACAGCTTTGGGGAGCTTTATGTCACGCGTTACGTTTGCCGCTTTGTTGTCTTTACGAGGACGGGTGGTGGTGCTCACCGTCGGGGCCGCTGTGCTTCTCAGTGGTTGCCAGAGCTCCGCAACAGCCAGCGGCTCCCCTTCCGGGACAGGCTCGACGACGGCGTCACCCACCGTGAGCGTTTCGGTTCCGGCTGCTTCGCCTACTTCGTCCACCTCTGGTGCCTACAAGCCCGCTGATGCGAAGGGTAAGGCACAGAACGTTCCGGTTCCGGTGATGCCTGAGCTGGCGAAAGAGAACTCCAAGGCGGGGTTGGAGGCGTTTATTGGGTACTGGTACGCCGTCGGAAATTACGCTGATGAGACCGGCGATGTTTCTGGCCTGATCGCTCTCAGCACTCCCGAATGTAAGGCCTGTACCCAATTCCAGAAGGCTGCCGCAGATGGCTCTAAAAATGGCCGGTGGATTGTAGGCGGGAAAGTGAGCACCCCAAGGATTGAGGTTTCTTGGAACTCTGAGGACACCACCCACCAAGCCAGAGTCCAAGTTATCCAGGAGGCAGCTACCTACTACAACGCAGACGGGACGGAAGGACGCCCGGCAGACGCGGCAACGAATGACGCGTTTATTATCGTCGCTAGTTTCGATTCGACGTGGAAAGTTGTGGACGCCGGTGTTATTCGTTAACCGGGCCCATCGCGGAATTCTAGGCCTTGGTTTATCCGCTGCCCTGCTCGTCATCCCGATGTCAGTTCAAGTCGCTCAGGCAGATGAAGAGTGGGTAACTGCGAACAAAGCAGCCGGAACCATCGATGTGGGAGCTCGCTGGGTTCTCGATTCATCCACCGGAATATCCAGTCCCAGCCTCGGGGGCGCTGGCACTTCAGCAGGTGATCCCTACCAATACAAGCCAGACTTTCGCTGCACTCTAGGTGGCCCCGGGGCACGTGAAATGGGCTGTCTGACCCTTGAATGCCCACCTACAACACCCGGAGGGAAAGAGGGTTCACCGGTTATCTGGTTGAAAGCACCGAAAGCCGTCACTAACCCGACATTCACGGATTGGCAGCCTGCGGACGGTAAACCTGCGTGCCTCTATGACGCAGAGCCCCAGAACGTCCTGGCCGACATCGCTGCCCGGATCCTCACCGACTTCCGGCAACTCCCCGTCAACCCCGGAACCCTCCAAGCCCAGCCCTTCCCCCACACCCTCAAAGGCGCACCCACCAACTTCTACACCACCACAACCGCACAAACCTTCGACGTCACCATCCTCGGCCAAGCAGTCCACCTCACCGCCACCCCGACCAGCTACACCTACACCTTCGGCGACGGCACCACCCTCGGACCAACACCGGCCACCGGATACTCCATCCCCCAAACCGAATGGCTCACCACCCAAACCCGCACCAGCCACACCTACACAAACACCGGCAACTACCCCGCCACCGTCACCACAACCTTCACCGGCACCTATTCGGTCAACAACGGCCCACCCCTGCCCATCAACGGAACCCTGAACCTCACCACCCCGCCCATCACCATCCAAGTCTGGAAAACAGAACGAGCCCTCGTCGCCGACACCTGCCAACAAAACCCCCAATCCTGGGGCTGCCCCGGCACCGAAGCCAAGTAGAGACCCGAGGCACCGCAACTTCCTGACCCGCTTAAACCCGCAACAGCTCGAAACCGCCGGAAAATCACGCAAAACGGCCTCAAACAAGGTCAGGAAGCCACACGAGGTCCAGACCCGTGCCGCCACCAAGCCACCGACACTAACTTCCTCGGGACGGAATCGGGCCGCCACCACCCACTTTGACCGCCAACCCCCCGGTGACACACCACTCCAACGGCGCGTCCAGGCCATCACAGTGCCAAAGTCGGTGCTGGCCGCACGCCCAAAGGCGGGAACTGCGGGTTAAAAGAAGAAAGCACCAGTTCCGAAGAACTGATGCTTCCCAGCGGCAAACATTAGGAGAACCACGTCCCTGGAGGGCCCATGAACAGCAGGAAACTGAACACGACCCCCACGGCAACCAGCGTCACCACAACAGCAAGGATCGGATTCCGCAGCACCCAAGCCTGGGCCTTTTCAACGCCCCCACGCGGCGTATCTCCGTCGGCGGCCAAGCGCCACCCGCCGGCAAGAAGGCCGCGGCGATCCAACGACTTTTCCATGGGGACGGTGGCATACGGAATCACAGCCGAGCAGATGGCAAGGAGGCCCGTGCGCACTGTCCACTTCTGGTTGATCCAGGTGAAGGCGGCCGTCGCTGCGTAGCAAAGGAACACGAATCCATGGATGCCTCCACCGATGCTCACGCCCACATCGGTGGTCCGGGTGACGTACTTAAGGAACAACCCAATCAGCAGCAACGTCCATGTCACGGCCTCGGCAAAAGCGACGGTACGGAACAAGGCGCGGGGTTGCATGGGAGTCCTCGGGTAGGAAACGGGAGACATCTCCAACCTACCGTGACTGACCAGTGGCTAAGAATCGGCAGGCAACGCCTCCCGGTGACGGATCCGTGAATCGCCGAACTCGATGGCCACCGGAGAAATTTCCATTGGCGGTTCGTGACGGGACCGGGCCCTCCCCACGGCAATATGCGGCAACCACCGCGGCGACCTGTACCCCAATGCGGGTGAGCCCAGAATAAAGTCGTCGATGTTGTCGAGGCCCAGCTCATCAAGCAACACGTGCAGGCCCTGCACCAGGAGGGCCTGGTAATCGTGTACGTCCTGGGGAACGTCAACTTCGAGTCCCATAAGTCGGCCGCCACCCAGGGGCACCAGCTTGTCCGACTTACCCAGAAAACCCTGCAACACCGGCAGTTCGGTCAGCCAACTGGTGACCTCGGGCAGCACCTTCCCAGGCTCCGCCCTGCCTTTGGTCCACGCGGCAATGTCCCCGACGAGTTCATCCAGGATTCCCACATGCAGCAAGGTCATGTGCAGTCCTCGGGGCTTGCGCAGTGAATCAACGAATCGATCAAGGCCCTGATAGTCAGCGGTTCCTGCACCAACGCGCAGAACCGGCGCCTCAACGGTGATGCGCGGCTTGTCGGGGTTGCTGGCCGTCATGGACGCCATTATGCGCCGATCACGCACCCAACGGGAGGCCGACGGCGGAACCCGCCTCCCGCCGTCGGCCTCCCCGAGCTATTTCCTGGCGCGCGCCTGGACCAGGTTCGCGAACGGAAGCCGCCCATGGGCCGCAACGAAAGCCGCGTGATAGCCGACTTCGGCAGCATTGACCTCGGAAGCGGGGAGCTCCTTCCAGGCGATGATCAGGTCCAGGGCATCGCGCAACTGCCAGATGAGGCGCGCGTCCCACACAACGGTCGGCCGGCCGCGGCCGTAATCCATAAACTCCTGGATCTGCTTGCGCAGGCCCCTGTTCCCTTGGCTGCCGGCGCTGGCCTTGCCGATGTACAACACGGAAGCGTCGGCAACCCATTGGGCCTCCAACGCTTCACGCTTCAGCGACGGGTCCTTCTTTTTGAAGGTCCCGGCCGCGCTTTTGCTGAGGAAAACAGGCTCAAAGTCGCCCTTCCGGAGGATCACGAACACCCCCGCCCCTTGGGGGATTCGCATGGGGTCGAGTTCGTCGAGGGGACGAAAGCCGGTGAAGCCGTCCTCAGTGAGGGACTTTCTGGTGAAGAGCATGATCCATTGTGCTGACGCCCTTACCAGCCCCCAAACCATGAAGCAAGCCTTTCAGCGTTGACAGCATCTTGTGACCCGTGCCATATTCGAAACGTGAACCTGTCAGACAGCCGGACAGCCGGACAGCAAGAGTCCCAGAGCGGCCACTCAGCGCATATGCCTATCTCGCGGATTTCCGCGGCTGAGGCTGTCTTTGCCGCGCTCCGCCGGGCCATCGAAGGCGGTCAGTTCGACATCGGCACCAAGCTGAGTTCTGAAGCGACCCTGGCTGCCCAGTATGGCGTCAGCCGTTCGGTGATCCGGGAAGCGCTGAGGTCGTGCAACACCTTGGGCCTCACTGTCACCAAAACCGGCAAGGGCACTTTCATTGTGGCCAACAAGGTTGCTAATGACCTTACCTTGGGCCAGTACAGCGCGCGCGATCTTAACGAAGCACGTCCTCACATCGAGATCCCGGCTGCCGGCCTGGCGGCTGAGAGAAGGACGGAAGAAGAACTCGAGCACCTGAAGGACATCATCCAGGAAATGCTCAACGAGAACGACCCCGAAGCCTGGGTAAACCTGGATGCCAGCTTCCACTCGGCCGTTGCGCGGGCCAGTGGGAACCGGGTGTTCGCGAGCGTGGTGTCGGACATCCGCGAAGCGTTGGCCCACCAGTCCGAAACCTTGAACCTCGTCGCTGACCGGCAACACCGTTCGGACGAGGAACACGTCGCCATCCTCGACGCCATCGAGGCGGGCGACTCCCACGCCGCAAGCAAGGCGATGGCCGCCCACCTGCAGGCCGTCAGCGTGGCACTGGACACAATCCTCAGTAAATGACACATCCAAAGGACACCGACACCATGCCCGCCCCCAAAGCACCGGCACACGAAGCCACGGCACCCCCGGCACCGGAACCTGCCGCCCACAAAGCGACGGTCCCCAACCACGTCCCCCTTGTCGAAGTAACCCGCGACGGACTGGTGGAGAGCGTCCACTACGGTTCGCTGATCGCGCTTGCCGCTGACGGCAGCAGCATCGTCGAAGCCGGCCAGCCCGACGCCCCCATGTACCCGCGTTCAAGCCTGAAGCCGTTGCAGGCCGTCGCGCTGCTCAAGGCCGGCCTGGACATCCCCGAAAACCTCCTGGCCCTCACAGCTGCCAGCCATTCCGGCGCGAAAATGCACCGTGACGGCGCCACTGAAATCCTGAAGCTCCACGGCCTCACCGACGCGGCCCTGGCAAACAGCACGGACCTTCCCTACGGCGTCGCAGAGCGCGAGGATTGGCTCCGGGCCGGCAATGGCCCCACCCACATCACGCAGAACTGTTCCGGGAAGCACGCCTCCATGACCGCCGTCTGCGTTATCAACGGCTGGCCTGTGGAGGGATACTTGCACCCGGAGCACCCGCTGCAGGTGCTGGTCCGCGACACCATCACCGAGCTGACCGGTGAGGAGGCTGCCGCCGTCAGCACGGACGGTTGCGGTACCCCGCTGTTCGCCCACTCGCTGCACGGCATGGCCCGCGCATATGGCCGTCTGGCCGCCGCGGACGAGGACACCCTCGAAGGCAAGGTGGCCCACGCCATGCGCCGCTTCCCGGAGATGGTGGCCGGCGAAGGCCGCGACGTCACCGCCCTCATGCGCGCCGTACCGGGCCTGCTCGCCAAGGACGGCTTCGAAGGACTCCAGCTCGTCGGCCTTCCGGACGGCACCGGGCTGGCAGTGAAGATTTCCGACGGCGGCGACCGCGCGCGCATGCCCGTCACCCTTGAGGTCCTCCGCCGTCTGGGTGTCGACGGCGGCAGCCTGCACACGCTTCAAAGCCCCCCTGTGCTGGGTGGCGGCCTTCCGGTCGGCGAACTCCGCGCATCAGATTTTTCAGCAATCAACCAAGGACAGCTATGACCACCGTCGATCAGGCGATCCCCCTCCGTTCCGAACACGACCTCCTGGGCGACCGCGATGTACCCGCGGAAGCCTACTGGGGCGTCCACACACTGCGTGCCATCGAGAACTTCCCCATCACCGGGCAGCCGCTCTCCACCAACAAGCACCTGGTCCGCGGGCTGGCTGCAGTGAAGCAGGCAGCCGCCCGAACCAACCACGAGCTCGGTCTTCTGGACTCAGAACGTGCCAATGCCATAGAGCAGGCCTGCCAGGACATCCTGGAGGGCAAGCTGCAGGAACAGTTCATGGTGGACGTGATCCAGGGCGGAGCCGGCACCAGCTCCAACATGAACGCCAACGAGGTCATCGCCAACCGTGCTCTGGAGATCCTGGGCTACCCCAAGGGCGACTACTCCAAGCTGCACCCGAACGACCACGTCAACCTGAGCCAGTCCACCAACGACGTCTACCCGACGGCGGTCAACCTCGCCACGATCTTCTCAGTGAAGGAACTCCTGGCAGCGCTGGAGGAGCTCGAAGAGGCCTTCGCCGAGAAGGGCCGCGAGTTCCGCACCGTCGTGAAGATGGGCCGTACGCAGTTGCAGGACGCCGTTCCGATGACTTTAGGCCAGGAATTCGGGGGCTACGCCGTCACCATTGGCGAGGACCGCGCACGCCTGGACGAGTCCCACATGCTCATCCACGAGATCAACCTTGGCGCCACGGCCATCGGCACAGGCCTGAATGCCCCGGTTGGCTACGCCGAAGCCGCCTGCCGGCACCTGGCCGAAATCACGGGCCTGCCTCTGCTCACTGCCGCTGACCTCATCGAGGCCACCCAGGATGTGGGAGCGTTCGTCCACCTGTCCGGTGTACTGAAGCGAGTGGCAGTGAAGCTTTCCAAAATTTGCAACGACCTCCGCCTGCTGTCCTCCGGACCGCGCGCGGGATTGGGCGAGATCAACCTTCCGGCAGTGCAGTCCGGTTCGTCGATCATGCCCGGCAAGATCAATCCGGTGATCCCGGAAGTGGTCAGCCAAGTGGCGTACGAAGTCATCGGCAACGATGTCACCGTCACCATGGCCGCGGAGGCGGGCCAGCTTCAGCTGAATGCCTTCGAACCGATCATTGTGCACAGCCTGCACAAGAGCATCTCCCACCTGGAAGCAGCGTGCCGCACCCTTACGGCACGCTGCGTCCGGGGCATCACCGCAAACACCGAACGGCTACGGCTTACCGTGGAGCAGTCGATCGGTCTCGTCACGGCATTGAACCCCCACATCGGTTACGCCTCCGCCACCGCCATTGCCCAGGAGGCGCTGGCAACGGGCAAGGGTGTGGCAGAACTTGTTTTGGAGCACGGCCTCTTGACCGCTGCCCAGCTCGAAGAATTGCTCAGTCCAGAACGTCTGGCCAACTTGAGCAAATAGGCCCACAACGGCCAAAAGCCCAGCGGCTTCATTCAGCCGTCCCGCCCGATGAGGCATACCCCAATCGAGGCGCTGTCTTGTGTGCCCGGAACCCCGACCGGCTGCGCCCATGACAACCCCAACAGGACACTCCTAAGGATTCCAATGACCAATCCCATCACTGACCACACGGTTCCGGCCCAAGCGCACGCCAGTGAGAAAGCCCTCCACAAAGAGGACACTGGCTACCACAAGGACCTCAAGCCCCGTCAGATCCAGATGATCGCTATCGGTGGCGCCATCGGCACCGGCCTGTTCCTTGGCGCAGGTGGCCGCCTCAACGCAGCCGGCCCCTCCCTTGTGATCGCGTACGCCGTCTGTGGCTTCTTCGCTTTCCTGATCCTCCGTGCACTGGGCGAACTGGTGCTGCACCGCCCCTCGTCCGGATCGTTCGTCTCCTACGCCCGTGAGTTCTACGGTGAGAAGGCAGCCTTCGTCTCGGGCTGGTTCTACTGGATCAACTGGGCCACCACCACCATCGTGGACATCACGGCCGCAGCCCTTTACATGAACTTCTTCGGCAAATACGTGCCGTGGATGGGCGCCGTGCCTCAATGGGCGTGGGCACTTATCGCCCTGGTAGTGGTGCTTAGCCTGAACCTGGTCTCCGTCAAGGTCTTCGGCGAGATGGAGTTCTGGTTCGCGCTGATCAAGGTTGCTGCCCTGGTGGCGTTCCTGCTGGTGGGCACCTACTTCGTCATCTTCGGCACGCCGGTTGATGGCCAAACAGTCGGCTTCAGCCTGATCTCGGACAACGGCGGCATCTTCCCGAACGGCATCCTCCCCATGATCATCCTCATGCAGGGTGTCCTGTTCGCGTACGCCTCCATCGAACTCGTCGGCACCGCGGCGGGCGAGACCAAGGAACCCGAGAAGATCATGCCCAAGGCGATCAACTCCGTGGTCTTCCGTATTGCGGTCTTCTACGTCGGCTCGGTCATCCTGCTGGCCCTGCTGCTCCCGTACACCTCCTACGAGAAGGGTGTCAGCCCGTTCGTGACGTTCTTCGGGTCAATCGGTGTCCAGGGCGTTGACGTGATCATGAACCTCGTTGTCCTCACCGCCGCACTGTCCTCCTTGAACGCCGGGCTGTACTCCACGGGCCGTATCCTCCGTTCCATGTCCGTTGCAGGTTCTGCTCCGAAGTTCGCACAGCGCATGAACAAGGCCGGCGTGCCCTACGGCGGAATCGCCATCACCGCGGGCGTTTCCCTGCTCGGTGTTCCGCTGAACTACCTCGTCCCGTCCGACGCTTTCGAGATCGTGTTGAACGTCGCCTCCGTGGGCATCATCGTCACCTGGGCCACCATTGTCCTGTGCCAGATGCAGCTCAAGCGCTGGTCGGACAAGGGCTGGGTCAAGCGCCCGTCCTTCCGCTTGTTCGGTGCCCCGTACACCGGCTGGTTGTCGCTGCTCTTCCTTGCCGGCGTCCTGGTGATGGTGTTCATCGAGTCGCCTCTCACCATGCTGGTCACGGCAATCGCCTGCGCGCTGATGGTTTGGGGTTGGTTCCTGTGCCGTAAGCAGATCCACGAGCTTGCTGCCACCCGCGATGGCTACACCGGCAGCGCTCCGGTGATCGCCAACCGCCCGCTGCCTGGCGGCGGCGACAAGTAAAGCAACGCCTGACTCACGACGGCGGCACCCGGGTTCCGTACCAGCGGAACCTTGGGTGCCGCCGTCGTCCGTTAACGCCCCAACCAGGGGACAGCACATGTCGCAATGACGTCTCAATACGACGTTTGCTGTCCCCCAGTTGGGTTCGGACGCGGCGGAGACAGACATCCGATCATTCGTGGCTACTATTGGTCCATGGCTGTCACAGACGAGGCGATCAGCAAGATCAAGGACATGCTGATCCGGGGCGAACTCAAGGCCGGCGATCGGCTTCCGCCGGAGAAGGAACTGAGCGAGCGGCTCGGCCTGTCCAGAAGCTCGCTGCGCGAAGCGGTGAAGGCCTTGGAGCTGATCCGGGTGCTGGATGTGCGCCGCGGTGACGGAACCTACGTGACCAGCCTCGACGCCAAACTGCTCAACGAAGCCGTAGCGTTCGTCGTGGACCTGCACCAGGACCGCTCCATCCTTGAGCTCTTCGAGGTCCGACGAATCCTTGAACCTGCCACAGCGCATCTTGCAGCGGCGAAGATCACCCCCGAGAAACTCCTGGCGCTGCGCGCAACGATGGACGGAATCGACGAGACCACGGACGTAGAGGAACTCGTCGCCCACGACCTCGAATTCCACAGCATCATCACCGAAGCCGCCGGGAACGACTACCTCGGCAGCCTCCTGGAGGCCCTGTCCAGCAGCACAGTGCGGGCCCGGATCTGGCGCGGACTGACCCAAGAGAAGGCTGTGTCACACACCTTGGCGGAGCATCGGGCGATCGCGGACGCACTGGAGCGCGGGGACGCGGAGCTGGTCCGCGCACTGGTCACTGTGCACATCAGCGGCGTGGAGAACTGGCTGCGCCAAGCGCTCTAGTCATCCAAGCTCTCTAGGCATCCACCATCGGGTTGGCTGCCAGCCCATAGGTACGGATCGCTGTCCCTTCCAGAATCGAGTCCTGCTCAGCCGGGCTCAGCGACGAGACGAGTTCCAGCAGCACATCGAGGGTCCGGCCATACGGCGCCCCGAGGGTGCTCACCGGCCAGTCGCCGCCGATCATCAATCGCCCGGCCCCGAAAGCCTCCATGGCTGTCTCGAACAAAGGCCGCAATGCCTCGCTGGTGTACGGCTGCCCCGCGACGTGAAGCCCGGACAGTTTCGCCACGGTGTTCGGCTCACGTCCCAAAGCGAGGAAGTCCTTGCGCCAGGAGTCCATGAGCGCAGCATCGGCCAAAGGTGGTTTGCCCAGGTGGTCAAGGACCACGATCAGTTCCGGAAGCTCCCGGGCGAGCCGGACCGTCGCCCCCAGATGCCGCGGGAACGCGTCCGGGACGTCGAATGCCAAGCCACGGCCCGCCACCAACGCCAGTGATTCCCGGACAGAGGGAAGGTCCAGGAAATCCGGCCGGGGATCGTCATGCACCAGGTGCCGTACGCCGCGGAACACCGGGTTGGCTGCGAAGCGGTCCAGCTGGGAAGCCGCCTCGCCCGGAGAATCAAGCCGGATCCAGCCAACCACCCCCATAACCCAGGGGTTCCGGGAAGCCACGGTCAGCATGCTCTCGGTATCGGCAACTGTGTCATCGGCCTGGACCAGTACTGCACCCCTGGCCCCTGCGGCATCGAGCGTCTCCCACGCTTCGTCCTCGCCAAAGCTGCGGAACAAGGCCCCATGCTGCGGGCCGAGCCAGGAATAGGGGCGCTCCCCTCCAGTGACGAAAGTGTCCAAGGTCCACAGATGCAGATGTGAATCAATCACCGGCAGACCCCTCGGCACGCAACGCCGCCCACAGTTCCTGGGGAACAGGCTGGTCCATCCGTTCAGCGTTGGTGACCATTTGTTCAGGGGATGTCGCCCCGGCGGTCACGTTCACCACGGCCGGATGCCGCAGCGGGAACTGGAGGGCCGCCGTCGGAAGTTCCACGCCGAAATCGCGGCAAATGGCCGCGAGCGCCCGGGCCCGCTCCAGCACAGCCGAGGGTGCTTGCCCATAGTTGTAGTGCGCGTCGTCCGGGACGTCGGGACGGGCCAGCAGGCCCGAGTTATAGGCGCCGACGCTTACGACGCCGGTGCGGCGCTCCCTGCAGCGTTCAAGCAGGGGAACGTCGGGCTGCTCCAGCAGGGTGTAGCGTCCGGCGAGCATCACCAGGTCAAGATCGGCCGCTTCGACGCACTCCAGCGCGGCTTCGGCGGAGTTGGTCCCGACGCCGATGGCGGAGACAAGGCCCTCTGAGCGGAGTTTTTCCAGCGCGGGCAGCCCTTGCGTGATTCCGGCATGAAGGTCATGGACGTCGGGATCATGCAGGTAAACGATGTCCACGTGGCTTAGCCCAAGCCGCTCCAGCGACTCCTCGATGCTGCGCCGGATGCCTGCCTCGCTGAAGTCCCAGATCCGCCGGGAGGTGGCGGGGACGTCGAAGCCCTCGGAGTCGCGCCCTCCTGCGGGGTTGGGTTCCAGCAAACGGCCAACCTTGGTAGAGATGAGGAATTCATCGCGGGGTTTATCCCGCAGGACGGCACCGAGTCTTTGCTCCGACAGGCCCAGTCCGTAGTGCGGCGCGGTGTCGAAATAACGGACTCCGGCATCCCAGGCCGCCAGCACGGTGGCAAGGGCTTCGCCGTCCGGGATGGCCCGGTAAAGGTTTCCAATTCCGGCCCCGCCGAAGCCGAGTCTTCCCAGCCTGTGGAGGTCAACTGAGTTCATGGCAGTTCCCATACTTTCGGGATACCCGTATCCGTCCCGGAGTAATCGTCCTGGACGTCCAAAAGTTCAGCCATCCGGGCCTGCCAGGGCACGTTGGCGGGATGTTCGGCGAGCGCATGCCGCATCGCCTGGTAGTCGTCCACGTCCACGACATGGAAGAGGTCGAGTCCGCTGCGCCAGATCCGCCAGTTCCGTACCCCGGCTTCCTTCAGGGCCAAGACGAGTTCCGGAGGGATGTTCGAGTGGGCGTCGGCGTACTCCTCTTCCGTTCCGGGCTTAAGCCTGGTGTGCAGGGCGATGCTCTCAACCATGGTTCTCCGTCGGTTCCACGGCGGAGGGCTTCAGGAAGAGTTCAAGCACCGGGACTGCGACATCGGGCTTCTGCACAGGCAACTTAATGGTGAGTGTTCCCGGCGGCTGGCCTCCCGGTGTCATGTTCATGGCCTGCTGGTCCGGGTCAACCTCGCGAAGGAACACTTCCGAAGCATCGTTGAGCAACTGGGCGTATTCCACCTTCCCGGCCAAGCCAGGCAGGTGCACGTATTCGAACGGCCAGGCGAACAAGTGCACATAGAGCCGGTCCCCGCGCTGGGTGTAACGGATGTCGGAGGGCGCTGTGAAGGCTGAGACCCCGGCGCCGTAGATGGAGCGGGAATGCAGTTTCATCCACACCCCTATCCCTTCAAGTGACTGCAGTGCCCGCGGATCGATGGTGCCCCTCCCCGTTGGGCCTGCGTTGAGCAGCAGGTTTCCGCCCTTGGACACTCCGTCCACCAGCATCCGGATGAGCAGGTCCACGGACTTGTAGTTTTGGTTGTCCCGGTCGTACCCCCAACTGCCGTTCAACGTCTGGCAGGCCTCCCAGGTGACCGGTTCGCCGTCGAGCACCATGGGAGCTGCCGGCTGGTACTGCTCCGGCGTGACAAAGTCTCCCGGGATGTCCAGGCGGTCGTTGACCACGATGCCCGGCTGCAGCTCGCGAACCATCGCGAGCAGTGAATCCGAATCCCAGTCCTCGCGCCCTTTGCCACCCCAGAACTCAGCGTTGCCCAGTCCGGCATAGGAGAAGTCGAAAAACAGGTAGTCGATCGTGCCGTAGTTGCTGAGGAGTTCGCGGACCTGGCCGTGGAGGTACTCACGGTAGCGGGCCATGTCCCGGCCGCTGTTCAAGCGTTCGACGTCGGCCGCGTTGCGTTGGGGATGTACGCCGTCAATGGTGAAGTCGGGGTGATGCCAGTCAACAAGCGAGTGGTAGAAGCCCACCTTCAGTCCCTCGGCACGGAGTGCTTCGACATACGGCTGGATGAGGTCCCTGCCGGCCGGGGTGTTCGTGGCTTTGTAATCGGTCAGGGCTGAGTCCCACAGGCAGAACCCGTCGTGGTGCTTGGTGGTGAGGACAACGTACTTCATTCCGGCGGCGCGGGCGGCCCTCGCCCATTCCCGGGGGTCGTACAGGTCAGGATCGAAGCGCCGGAAGTACTTCGAGTACTCCTCTACGGTGATCTCTTCCCTGTTCATGACCCATTCGTGCCGTGCGGGGAGGGCGTAGATGCCCCAGTGCACGAACATCCCGAAGCGTGCTTCTTCGAACCACGCGGCGTGCTGGATCACAGGTCTTCCTTCCATATCGGGCCGTTCGGAAAGCTGTATGCGGTCAGTGTTTCACGGAGCATTTCGTTGCCGGCACCAGGAGACGACGGCGGCCAGTACGCGCCGTTGTCGACCTTCACCGGGGTAACGAAGTGTTCGTGGAGGTGGTCCACGAACTCGATGGTCCGTTCCTCCTTGGTCCCGGACACCGCGACGTAGTCGAACATGGACAAGTGCTGCACGGCCTCGCACAGTCCCACCCCGCCTGCGTGCGGGCAGACGCGGACACCAAACTTGGCGGCCAAGAGCAGGATGGCAATGTTCTCGTTGACGCCTGCCACACGCGCCGCATCAATCTGCAGGACCTGCAGCGAGCCCGCCTGCAGCATCTGTTTGAACACCACCCGGTTCTGCACGTGCTCCCCTGTTGCCACTGGAATGGGTTCCACAGCCCGGGCGATCGCTGCGTGGCCCAGGATATCGTCCGGGCTGGTGGGTTCCTCGATCCAGGCGATGTCGTAGGGGGCCAGGTGGGCCATCCAGTCGATGGCCTCCTGCACGTCCCAACGCTGGTTGGCATCCACGGCGATTTTGATGTCAGGTCCCACAGCTTCGCGGGCAGTCCGGACCCTCCGGATGTCGTCCTCCAGGGACGCCCCCACCTTCAACTTGATCTGCGCAAATCCGTCAGCCACGGCTTCCTTGGCCAGCCGCGTCAGCTTCTCGTCGCTGTAACCCAGCCAGCCCGGCGTCGTGGTGTACGCGGGGTAGCCTTCGGCGCGCAGTGCCACCTTCCGCTGCGACCTTCCGGGTTCGGCGGCGCGGAGGATGCCCAGGGCTTCATCGGGGGTGAGGGCGTCCGTGAGGTAGCGGAAGTCGACCAACGCCACGATTTCTTCCGGCGCCATGCCTGCAAGCAGTTCCCACAGGGGCAGTCCGGCGCGCTTGGCTTTCAAGTCCCAGAGCGCGTTGACGACGGCCCCGATCGCCATGTGCATGACACCCTTTTCGGGCCCGAGCCAGCGGAGTTGGGAATCGTGGGCCAGGAGTTTCCAGGTGGCTCCCATGTCGTCGAGGAGTTCTTCGGCAGATCGCCCAAGGATGTGTCCACGGAGTGCCTCAATCGCTGCCGTTTCCACCTCGTTGCCACGGCCGATGGTGAACACGAAGCCGTGGCCCTCGTGGCCATCACCGGCGTCCGTGCGAATGATCATGTAGGCGGCTGAGTAGTCCGGGTCCGGATTCATGGCGTCGGAGCCGTCGAGATCCCGGGAGGTGGGAAAGCGGATATCGAAAGTTTCGACGTCGGTGATGATGCTCATGGGGCTCCTGGTTGGGTAGCTGTTCTCCGTTGAAGCTAAACATCCGATGTATGGCTTGTCAATGGGTCACATTTCCGTATTATGGGAGGAAACATCACACTAGAGCTCGGATGTTAGTCCCGAACGCACGGAGGAAGCCATGACCTTGAAATTCGCCAGGCTGGGCACGGCCGGAAACGAACAACCGGCAGTCATCGCCGAGGATGCCAAAGGCAACGAGAAGTACTACAGCCTTGCGCCCCTGACCAAGGACCTCGACGGCGGCTTCCTCGCCTCGGACGGTATCGGACGCACCCGCGAAGCCCTGAACAGAGGGGAACTCCCCGAAATTCCGGCCGAAGGACTGCGCATCGGCGCGCCTGTCGCCCGCCCTGGATCCGTCATCGCCATCGGCCTGAACTACACCGCGCACGCAGCCGAATCCGGCGCGACACCGCCCGAAGTTCCCGTCGTATTCCTGAAACCAAGCAACACCATCGCCGGACCGTACGACGCCGCTCCCATCCCGCCGGCGTCGGAAAAGTACGACTGGGAGGTGGAACTGGCCATCATCGTCGGGAAGGAAGCGTCATACCTTTCCACCTTGGAAGAAGCGGAAGACAGCATCGCCGGCTACGCGGTGGCCAACGATCTCTCCGAGCGTGAGTACCAGATCCCCGGGGCTGCCGGACAGTGGACCAAGGGCAAGTCGCTCCCGGGCTCGACTCCCCTGGGTCCCTGGCTGGTCCCCGCCTCCGAGATCGATCCGGGCAACCTTCGCCTCCGGACCCTGGTCAACGGCGAAGCCCGCCAGGACTCCAATACCTCGGACATGATCTTCGACCCTGCCACGATCGTCCACCACCTCAGCCAGTACATGGTCCTCGAACCAGGCGATGTGATCATCACCGGGACCCCCGAGGGCGTTGCGTTGTCCGGCCGCTTCCCGTTCATCCAACCCGGTGACGTGGTGGAGCTGGAAATTGATGGGCTGGGACGCCAGCGCCAGGAGTACTTCCGGGCACATGCCGGGTCAGCCCGCCCGGTTGCCGTCGCCGGCACCAACGCCTGAGGCCGGACCATGACCACCAAGGAATTTGATGGCCTCGCGGCAATCGTCACAGGCGGGGCTTCCGGGATCGGAGCGGCCATCGCGGACCGCCTCGCCGCTGGCGGCGCCCAGGTAGCGGTCCTGGACCTCACACCGGAAGCCAGCCCGCACTTTGGCGTGCAGTGCAACGTGGCCGATGACGCCTCGGTGCGTACCGCCGTCGAGCATGTCGCCCAGCGGTTCGGCCGTCTGGACATCCTTATCAACAACGCCGGAATCGGGGCGCAAGGTGACGTTGCCGCGAACAATGACGACGAATGGCTGCGCGTCCTCAACATTAACGTGGTGGGAATCGCGCGCGTGAGCCGGGCAGCGCTGCCGTACCTGCGTGAGTCACCGGCGGCGTCAATCGTCAACACCTGCTCCATCGCGGCAACGGCGGGCCTGCCGCAGCGTGCTTTGTACTCGGCGTCCAAGGGCGCGGTCCTGTCCCTAACATTGGCGATGGCCGCGGACCACGTGCGCGAGGGCATCCGCGTGAACTGCGTCAATCCCGGCACCGTGGACACCCCGTGGGTAGGCCGCTTGCTGGACTCGGCGGCGGATCCCGCCGGCGAGCGCGCAGCCCTCAATGCCCGCCAGCCACACGGACGCATGGTGGATCCTGCCGAAGTGGCCGGCGCGGTCGCTTACCTGGCGAGTCCGCTGTCGGGCTCGACGTCGGGAACCTCGCTGGCGGTCGACGGCGGCATGCAGGGTCTGCGGCTTCGTCCGGTTCACTAGGGGGTTGCGTCAGGAGAGGCGTTGCGTCAGTAGAGCCCGTTGAAGATGTTCCATCCCCAGCCAACGGTTTCCACGCCCTTCCAACCGCCGCGTCCATCGCCGTAGTACATCAGCAATTCACCGGAGCTGTTGACCCCGTGGACATCGGCAAAACCGTCACGGTTGAAGTCCCCCACACTGCCCACCTTGCTCAGGACATTCCACCCCTGGCCTACTTGGCGTGGCGCCAACCATCCGCCACTCCCATTGCCGCCATAGAGGAACAGGCGTCCGGCCTTGTCCTTGGCCAGGAGGTCCGCCGTGCCGTCGCCATTGAAATCACCGGGCGTGATGAGCAGGTCCATGACGTCCCACCCCTGGCCCACGTGGGCGCGGGGTGTCCACCCCCGGGCGGCTTTGGGGTAGAGGTAGAGGTTGCCGTTGGGTTCGGTGGCCAGGAGGTCGTTGTACCCGTCGCCGTCGAAATCGCCGGGGCCTACCACTTTGTCCATGGCATTCCAGCCCCAGCCGATTTCCGATGGATAGGCCTCCGAAGGGAAGGTTCCGTCTCCCCTTCCCCAGAACATCCAGAGCCTGCCCGCCCCGTCCGTTGCCAGGAGCTCAGTCTTGCCGTCGCTGGTGAGGTCGCCGGCACCGATGATCCTGCTATATGCAGCCCAGTTGGCGCCAATCAGCCGCGGCGGCTTCCACCCTTGTGTACTGTCGAGGCCCGGGTACAGCATCAGGGCACCATCATGCCGGCGTCCCAGCAGCTCAAATACTCCCCGGCCCGTGAATCCTTCAGCGCGTGGGGGCTGACTCTTGACCACCTCGGATTCCTTCACCACCACCTGCGAGGGGTTGCAGGCTTGGGAACCCGTGACCACAGCCGAGATCCGGGAGCCGACGTCCTCCATGCGCAGCTCGTAGAACGAGGAGAAGGTCGATTGCGGTATCACCGGCTCGCCGTCACGAAGCCACTGGATTGAATAGCCGTGCTGCGGGTCAGGGTCGCAGGCGGAGAAGTACTCGTAAGCCCCGCTGACGGACAATCCGTTGCCCACATACGTGGGGCCACTGATACTGAACCCGTCCGGCGTCACTGCGTGTGCGGCGGGAACCGGCATGGCGGCCAGCAGGACAGCCGCCAAGATCGCAGCCTTGACGGAGCCCCGCGTCCGCCGGATGTGCCTGAATGTTCCCACCGTTTCTCCCTTGAACGTGCTGGGTGTTTCCTGTGCTCATCCTAGACGCGGGGTCAGACTACGTAACGCAACGGAGCCGCAACGTTCAACGTCGGCGGTTCCCTTATGCTCAACTCCAAGGAATCAACGGCGACTCACTGACAGCCCCAGGAGAAGAACTCATGACCAATTGGCGCATCCGGGACTTCCACTCGTCTGATCTCGACGGGATACTGCACCTCTGGGAGTCCCTCAAGGCCGACGGCGTGGAGCCCGTCTACGCCCTGTCCGAAGTCCTGGCTTCCTGCGAGAAGGACCACGCCGTGGTCGCGGTTCAGGGCGAGCAAGTGGTGGGTGCCGCCGTGGGACGTGCCGCCCATGACCAAGGCTGGATCGTCTTCCTGGCGACGCTTCCCGAGTTCCGCGGACGGGGCATCGGCACCTCGCTGCTGGCCGCCGTCGAAAACCGGATGGCTCCGCACGGCCTCAATAAACTCTCCGCGCTGATGCCGGAGACCGAAACGCGGGTCGAGGCGTTCCTGGGCCGCGGGTTCGTGGTGAAGAAGAACCTGCGCTACTTTGAGCGGACCATTCCCGTGCAGCGCCAGGAACTTGGTGCGCTGGGACTTCTCGGCGGGCGCGTCCTGGCGCGCGATCTGTGGGAGAACGTGGCCGGCATGCGCCGCGAGAAGGAACTGCTGGAGCGCCGACTGGTGCTCCCCCTGGCCGAAGCCGACCTCGCCGACGAATACGGCGTTGTTCCGCCGCGCGCGGTGGTGTTGTTCGGTCCGCCCGGCACAGGAAAAACCACATTCGCCAAAGCCATCGCCTCACGCCTGGAGTGGCCGTTCGTGGAGGTGTTCCCCTCGCGCCTGGCCTCCGATCCCAAGGGTTTGGCGGGTGCCTTGCGGGAGACATTCCTGGAGATCGCTGAGCTGGAGCACGCCGTGGTGTTCATCGACGAGGTGGAGGAGATCGCTTCCCAGCGTGCCGGTGATCCGCCGTCGCCGCTGCAGGGCGTCACCAACGAGCTCCTCAAGATCATCCCGGCTTTCCGCGAACAGCCCGGCCGCTTGCTGGTGTGCGCCACCAATTTCATCCGTGCACTGGATACTGCGTTCCTCCGCCATGGGCGCTTCGACTACGTCATCCCCATTGGCCTTCCGGACGTCCATGCCCGTGAGGCCATGTGGCAACGGTTCATCCCGGCCTCCGTGGTGGACTCCGTGGACATTGCCCAGTTGGTCGAGCGGACCGAAGGCTTCTCGCCGGCGGATATCGAGTTCGCGGCGCGCAGTGCCTCCCAGCGGGCCTTGGAAAAAGCCGTGTACGACGACGGCGCTGCCGGCCCTGCCTCGGAAGGCGCCAATGGTCGGAAGGGCCCCGTCACCCAGGACTACCTCGACGCGATCGCGGACACCCGCACGACCGTCAGCCCCGAAGTGCACCAGGACTTCCTGGAAGACATCGACGTCCTGGGCCGCGTTTAGGGGTCTGCGCAACGAGTTCGCGGGAACCCTGCCAGATCGCCGGAATTTTCCGGTCGAGCTGGACGCATTCCCGCGAACCCGGCGCAGGATCGCCGGCAACGGTAATCTTTGAGCCATGTCCACGAACCCCCTCCGCCATGCCCTCTCCCGGATGGGCGGGCGCGATCCCCACGAGAAACACCGCACCGCCACCCCGCTTGAGCTGTTCTTCGACCTGACTTTCGTTATCGCCTTCGGTGTGGCAGGCAACCAGTTCGCCCACGCCGTGGCCGAAGCCCACGTTGGACCGGGCTTGCTTGGATTCTGCTACGCCATGTTTGCGGTGATCTGGGCTTGGGTGAACTTCACGTGGTTCGCGAGCGCCTACGACACCGACGACTGGGTGTTCCGCGTGGTCACCATGGTCCAGATGGTGGGCGTCCTCATCCTCGCGATGGGCATCGAGCCGATGTTCCACTCCCTGGTGGAGGGCGACCATGTCAACAACGTGGCCATCCTCATCGGCTACATCATCATGCGCGTCGCGTTGGTCTTCCAATGGCTGCGCGCTGCACGCCAGGATCCCGAACGCCGGGAGACGTGCCTGCGTTACGCCAAGTATCTTGCCTTGGTACAGCTGGGCTGGGTGGCCGCGTTGGTGATCGAGACGGATGTGCTCACTACTTTCTTATTGGCAGCACCGCTGTTCGTCCTGGAGATGTCAGTTCCCGGGCTCGCCGAACGCAAAGCCCGGACGCCGTGGCATGCACACCATATTGCCGAGCGGTACGGGCTCCTTGCCATCATTGCCCTGGGTGAGTGCCTGATCGGCGCCATTGAGACTCTCCGGGCGATTGTTGCCCTGCACGGCTGGACCCTGGATGCCGCACTGGTGGGCTTCAGCGGGACAGGCTTGGCCTTCGCCATGTGGTGGATCTACTTCATCCTGCCGGCAGGGCCCGCGCTCCATCTCCAACGGCACCGCTCATGGGTGTTCGGCTACGGGCACATGTTCATCTTCGCCGCCATCGCTGCCACCGGCGCCGGACTCCACATTGCCGCGTACTACATCGACCATGAGGCCAGCATCAGTGGGGCAGCAGCCGTGGCCTCAATCGCCATCCCCATCATTCTCTTCAAGGTCTCCCTCACTACGCTCTACAGCATCATGCTCAACCCGGACCGCGAGCTGCTGTGGAGCACCACCGTTGTGGTGCTCGGCTTGGCCGCAAGTATCGCCATGGCCGCTGCGGGAGCATCCGTGCCCCTCTGCATGCTGGAAATGATGCTGGTCCTGGGCCTCTCCATTGCTTACGACGAACGGCGCGGACACAAGGGCCGGGCTGCGGCGCTCCGCCGGCTGGAAACCGCGGCTGGCTAAACTCAACCCAAAGTTGCGGGGCCCGCTTTGCGCCCTGAATCTTCCCTGGGTCACGCAGATCGGGCCTTACAACTACTCCGGAACAACTACTCGGGAACGATGTCGTCGAGCTCCGCGAGCAGGTGCGGGTTGATCCGTTGCAGGATCATCCGGACCTCTTCCTTGGGAACGGCTACGTAGAGCACCGGGCGGGCATCGGCGTACCGCGTTACCGGCGGCTTGTCCGGCCACTTCTCCGCGAGCGCCTGGACGCGTTCGGGCAGGGAATTGTGGGCATTGTCGGCGATCTTGACCAACGTGGCGTCGTGGTCCTCCGCGACGTACCGGATGCCGGCGTCGTAATCATCAGGATCGTCGTGGAAGCGGCGGGTGACGCGCTCGACAATGGCGAGGGCGCGCTCGGAAACGCCCATCTCCAGCAGCGCCTGCCGGGTGATGGGCGTGTCTTCGGCGATGTCGTGGAGGTAGCCCGCAATCCGGATGTCGTCGTCAAAGTCGGCCAAGGCGTCACCTACGGCGAGGACGTGCTCCCGATACGGCCGCTTGAGTTTGTCCTTCTGGCGGTTGTGGGCCACCTCCGCCAGAACCTGGGCAGTCTCTACTGTGAAACGTGGTTCAGTCATTCTGGCCTCCGACTCGGCAACGGATTTTCGGGGTGACCCCTTACTCAGGCTATCCGTCGTCAGCGGTAAGGATGTACCGTCTACCAATCCTGAACGGCGCGCGCGGCGATTGCCACGGTAACTGCCCGAGGTAAACGCTGGGCGAATCCTGCGGCCACCCGGTTCATCCATCCTGAGACGACGCTGCCGGGCGTTACCTTGCGGTCGAGCGCCTTGAGGGCCGTCTCCACCACCTGGGCCGAGGTCTGCATGGGGCCGACCGCCGCCGACTGGCTCCCCAGTACGTCGAAGAACTCCGTTTTGGTAGCCCCCGGGCACAGTGCCAGGACGTTGAGCCCTGAGTCCTTGGTTTCGTGGGCTACGGCCTCGGTGAAGCTCAGGACGAAGGCCTTGGTTGCGCCGTAGACAGCCATGCCGGGGATCGGCTGGAATGCCGCCGTACTGGCCACATTCACCAGCGCGCCCTTGCCGGACGTGAGCATTGCGGGCAGGAAAGCCCGGGTGATATCAACCAGGGCAGCAACATTGAGCGAGATTTCGGAGGCTATGACCGCCGGATCTTCCTCCACCAAGGGCCCATGGGTACCGAAGCCTGCGTTGTTGATCAGGGTGTCCACGGCGATGCCGCGTACGGATAGTTCATTGAAAAGCTCCGCCCCCACGCCTGGTCGACCGAGGTCCATCGGGAGCACCGTCACCGTGACGCCATATTCGCTTCGCAGTTGCTGTGCCAGGTCTTCCAGGCGATCCACCCGCCTGGCAACCAGGACAAGGTTGGAGCCACGGGCGGCGAAGCGCTGCGCGAACTCGGCGCCGAGCCCGGAACTTGCTCCCGTGATGAGCGCGGTGGTGCCGGAGTAGGTCATGGTCATGATGGTTCCCGTCGTTGTGTGGGGGACTGATGTAGTCGCTGTCTACATGGTAGGCAGCGACTACATTGTTGTCAATGCCTACATTGCTCTAGACTTGAAGCATGACCGAGCAGCCCTACCACCATGGAAAACTCCGCGAAGCCCTCCTGGAGCGTGCCATGGACACCATTGAAGAGGCCGGCGTTGACGGGCTTTCCCTCAGGCAGCTCGCCCGGGATGTCAACGTCAGCCATGGGGCACCGGCCAAGCACTTCCGGGACAAGCAGGCGTTGATCGACGCCTTGGCCATGGCTGGCTTCGAGTTGATGAACAGCCGCATCCAGACCGCTTCGGAGGCCGGGGGCAGCCTGCGGGAGCGGTTCATCGGCGTCGCGAAGGCGTACGTGGGATTTGCGGTTGCACACCCGGCCCTGTTGAGCATCATGTACTCCACCAAGCACCACCCGGATTCAAGTGCCGAGCTGCGAAACACGGGCGGTCAGGGAATCGAGATAGCCCAGGGAATGATCGTCGAGGCCCAGGAGGCCGGCGAACTGGCTCCCGGCGACCCCGGCACCTTGGCCATGGTCTGCTTCGTCAGCCTCCACGGTGCCGCTATCCTCGCTGCAGGCAAGCACCTGGAAGGAATGCCCGTGGATGATGCCTTGGCAGCAACCACGGATACGTTGTGGGCAGGAATGGTTGCGGGCGTGCCGGCAGCCCAAGCACACGATGTACTGCCCGGGTAACTGAACTACCGGGCTACACCCCCGGCCCGGCGATGACCTCCCGCACGGCTGAGCTCAGCTGGAAGTTGCGGCACCCCACTCCCCCGGGCTCGGCCTGCTGGGGTACATAACCGAAGCCGAGTTCGTAGACAGGATCGGCAAACCCCAAGGATGCGCTGGCGCCGTCGTGCCCGAAGGCGCGGTAGCTGCCGAAGGGCATCCGGGAGTGCGATTTCATGAAGACGGTGGCAAAGCAACCCGTCTCACCGAAGACCCTGTCGATGCCGAAGACCTGCTCGGCAGTCACTGTCCGGATGGTTTCCTCCGTTAGAAGGGGTGCGACGTCGGCATCCCCGGCGAGGCCTGTGAGCGCGGCTGCATAGATCCTCGCCATACCATCCGCGCTGGACACGCCCGCCGCCGAGCTCAAACCGGCAGCCCGTACTTCCGGGATATTCGGCAAATCCAGAATGTCACCCACGGCCGCGTTGGCTGCCAGGCCGAAGTGACTGGCCGGGTCCACCCAAGGCCACGAAGGATCAGCTGCCCAACGGAAGGGTGCGAAACGGGATTCTTCGGACTTAGGCAGCCCAAGGTAGAAATGCGCGCCGGTTACCGCCCGGATGCGGTGCTCGAAAACCTCTTGAAGGGTTGCCCCAGTGATCCGCCGGCACAGCTCCTCCATGAAGATCCCGATGCTGAGGGCGTGGTAGCCGAAGGAGGCACCGGGCTTCCACAAGGGAGCCAGTTTGGCGAGTTTGGCGGCGGCGAGCCTGGAATCATTAACCTCTTCCAGCGTCAGGCCACCCTCCGGACCCAACAAGCCGGCTTGGTGCGACAGGAGCTGGGCAACGGTGATCGCGGCCTTGCCTTCCACCCCGAATTCCGGCCAGTACTTGACCACCTCGGCGTCGAGGTCCAGTTGCCCTTCCTCCACCAGCAAGGCCATGACCAGACCGGCCATTCCTTTGGAACAGGAGAACACGCCGGTCACCGAGTCGGGGCGGATGTGCGGACCACCGCTCAGGTCCAGCACCTTCACGCCGCGATGATACGCAGCCACTTGGGCCGAGTACTCGGGATCCTGATCCAGGAAACGGCCAAAAAGTTCGGCGACGGGTTCGAAACCTGGGGCGACCATCTGTGCATGCATCCAGCCAGCCTACGTGGTGGACCTTTCAAGCACGCGGAGTTATCCACACCCAAGGCTCCCGGGGGAGCCGCTGCGGGTCGAACGCCGGAAGCGCCTCCTGCAAGGTCCCGCCTGGCAAGCCGAGGGACTCAAGGATCAGGGCCCGCACCCGCTCGGGAGGAATTCCGACGGCGGCGAGGTCGTCCAGCGTGACGGCACCGTCGCGCTTTGCCAGCCTCACGCCGTCGTGGTTTACCACCAACGGAACATGCGCGTATTCGGGGACGGGATGGCCCAAAAGCGTGGCGAGGTACGCCTGTCGCGGGCTGGACGGGAGGAGGTCGTCGCCGCGCACCACTTGGTCGATTCCCTGTGCGGCGTCGTCGACCACCACGGCCAGGTTGTAGGCGGTGACGCCGTCATTTCGACGCAGCACAAAGTCGTCCACCATCCCCACAAAAGTGCCGTGCAACTGGTCCTCAACAGCCCACTCGGCGACGTCCGCGCGTAGGCGGACGGATGCTGGACGCGAAGCACGCCGTATCTCCCGCTCGGCAGCTGAAAGCCGCCGGCACGTGCCCGGGTAGGCCCCTTGGGGAGCATGTGGGGCCGATGGCGCTTCCTGGATTTCCTTGCGGGTGCAGAAGCATTCATAGGTGCGCCCTTCCGACGCCAGTCGCTGGATTGCTTCGTCGTAGAGGCCCGCGCGCTCCGTCTGGCGAACGACATCGGCATCCCAGATGACGCCGATGGCCTGCAAGTCGCGGAGCTGATCGGCCTCGGCGCCGGATCTGGCTCGGTCAAGGTCTTCCACCCGCAGCAGGAAATCGCGGCCGCTGGAACGTGCGAACAGCCAGGCCAGCACGGCCGTACGGAGATTGCCAACGTGGAGTTCACCCGAAGGGCTCGGGGCAAATCGCCCGGCGGAAGTCATGGTCCAAGCCTATGCGCCCAGGCGGGACCACCGGCCGGGCGCCGTGGCGGGCCGCTCGGCCGGGCGTGGGCCGGCGCAGACAACACAAGAGCCCCTCAGCTACCGCAACGATCCGGTGGCTCAGGGGCTCTTGCTGTGCTGCCCGACCAGCGGGCGAGTGCAGAATGACAATGCTGTGAACAAGAGTCAATCAGCGGCTGCTTCCTTGCGGGAAACCTGTGCAGGACTCCGGGTGGTGTTCCGGGGGCCTGGTGCCGGCGGGCCTCGGCGGTAGCCTCGTCCTGCTTCGTTGCCACTATTTCAGCAGCAGACGTACAGTAGGAGCAATAGTCCTCTGAATTATTGGTCGATCTGACTACTCATCTCTAGAGAACAGGACAGGAAGTGGTCATTTTGCAGGAACTCGACGCTACAGACCGCCGGATTCTGGCCGCACTCGACGACGATCCCCGTGTTCCCATCATGGTCTTGGCGCAGAAATTGCACTTGGCACGCGGGACTGTGCAGTCGCGCCTGGAACGGATGACGGCGTCCGGTGCGTTGCGGGCCAACAGCAGCCGCGTCCTGCCGTCGGCACTCGGGCGCGGAGTGGCTGCGGCAGTGAGCGCAGAACTGGACCAAAGCCATTTGAACCAGGCCATCGCAGCCCTTCGCGAGATTCCGGAAGTCCTCGAATGCCACGCCCCCGCCGGGGATACCGACCTCATCATCCGGGTGGTGGCCAAGAGCCCTGACGATCTCTACCGCGTGTCGGAGGAAATCCGTTTGTGCCCCGGCATTGTCCGGACGTCCACCAGCATGTTCCTCCGGGAAGTGATTCCCTACCGGACCACGGGCCTGCTCAGCGGGTAGTCACTTATGCACATAGGGAAGTTGTCCCCATGTGCCCGGTTGCGGCGCCAGCCTAGGATGGGGGCAGGCAACGGCACACTACATTGGGGGCAACGTGGCGGGTAACTTCTATGGCGCGGACGTCGCACAGTTGCGGCAGTTGGCCAAGGAGCTTGCCCGTAACGCGGACAGTCTCACGAATTTGGGCCAACAGCTGTCCGGCACCATCACCAACAGTCAGTGGCGGGGGAACGACGGCGACCGCTTCCGTCACGATTGGAACAGCTCGCACCTGCGCGCCCTCCAGAGCGCGGCTTCCGGCATCAAGGCAGCCTCCCGGAGTCTGATGCAGAACGCCGGGGAACAGGAAGCCGCGAGCACCCAGGGCGGAGCGGGCGGTGCTGGCTCCGGAGGCTCCGGTTCCGGCGGAAACGGCCAGGAGCTCACGGATTTGTTAAACGGGATGACTCCCGAAGAACGCGCGGAGTACCTTCGCAGCGATGAGTTCAAGAAGTGGGCGCTCGAGCACCCCCAGGAAGCCAAAGCCGCCATGGACGCGGCAGCCGACTCGGGACTCATCGAGAAGAAATCTCCCGAGTACTCCCAGTTCCTCAGCGATTACTGGAACCAGCAGGCCATGCGCGAGATGGGCATAGACCCCTCCACCTGGGACACCAGCAAGGGCACTGAATACAACTGGGAGACCATCAAGAAGGTCTACGACTTCTACGGTCAGGCATTTCTTGCCAATCCGGACCTCCAGTGGGCCGGCATGGCGAACATGATCGGCCCTTCCTTCGCCGGCGGATTCAAGGACATGGCCATGCTGCGCGATCTGGCCCGGCAGATCGCCGATAACCCGGCTTCCGATGTCCCCATCCCGGTACTCGACCAGATCGAGCAGCTCGCGGGCATGACTGACGCCGAGATCAAGTTCTACGAGACGTCCATGCTGGACATGAACAAGGAGATCTTCCTGGACCAGGCCCGCCAGCACCAGGCCTACATGAACGGCGGCATTGACGAGATCAACCGCCTCCGGGACTCCGGCGCAATCGACCCAGCTACCGCAAAGGCGTGGGCACAGATTGATTCCGGCGACCCGGCGCAGGTCAAGGAAGGCAACACCGCCCTGCTGTACCGGGAGCAGAACGAGATCATCGCCGACGATTACGACACCATGCGCAGCCATCCTGGAGGGGAAGCCGTGACCTACATGGTCACCCTGGCAGGTGAACCCTCCATTCCCGGAGCAAAGAGCTACCCCGAAGTGTTCCCGTACAAGTTCAGCGTGGAAAGCCCCGGGCCGGAAAACATCCCCTTCACCAACTGGGACAACCCAACGCAGTTCCGCACGGACTTCACCACCGGATTCCCGGACGGCAACATTGCCGATGCCGATCAACGCTGGGCCCTGATCAAGCAGGACACCCTCCCGGCATACCAGGAGCTACTGGCCAACAATCCCCAGCAGGCCCGGGACATCGTCGGTTCAGATTTCAACGACCGCGTTGAGCAGTACAGGCCAACCAACAACATTCCGGGCATCATGGACCGTTTCCTGGACGGCTTCGACGCGGAGGTCCACCAATGACCCGGATCATGAGAGTCCTGGGACTGGCAGCCGTGTGCGCGGGCATCCTCACCACCACGGCCTGCCAGGTCCCCGTCCCCGCTTCACCATCAACGTCCCAAGGGAGCACAGTGATTACCTCGGAATTTTCCACGCTTGATGCCGCAGGTGTTGACCGGATCAGGACAGACAAACGGGCCAAGCTGGACATGAGCAGCGGGGCGCTGCAGAAATCGGCTGTGCGGGTAAGCGACGACAGCTACGGCCCGGAGATCAACACCCAGGACTCGGGAAAGATCGAGCTAACCATTGTGGGACCCAGTGGAGAGATCCACGCGCAAACAGACCGCATCCGGTTCAAGACCACCGATGCCCGTCCTGATTTCACCGAAGTCACCTACTTCCTCACGGCGGATTCCGCAGAGGACTTCGCTGCGCTGATCCGTGACGGAGTGGAAAAGTACGGTATCGATGCCGACGACGCCGAGCGATGGATCTCCTCCACCAGCAAGGACTCATCCGCAAAAAGCGACTACTCCTTGACCTCGGGCACCAGCACCGGACTGGAGGTCAATTACGACCTCCGCTTCGATGGCTCCAAGGAAACCCAGGTCATCATCGTCCATGTGACTCCGGTCAGCTAAACCGGCGGCCCGATGTTGGTCTTCAGGTTCTTCATGACCAATGTCGACGTGAGCCGCTCCACCGCGGGCAGGGCGGCAAGTTCGTCGTCGTAGAAGCGCTGGTACGCAGGCAGGTCCGCGGCTATGACCTTCAACAGGTAGTCGGGTGAACCAAAGAGACGCTGGGCCTCGACGATGTTCGGGTTGGCCGTGACCCTGGCCTCGAAGGCGGCCATGGTTCCCCTGTCAACCTGCCGCAAAGTAACGAACACGATCGCTTCGAACCCGAGCCCCACCGCCGCCGGATCTATGTCCGCGCGGTAACCCCGTATGACCCCGGTCGACTCGAGATCGCGGAGCCTTCGATGGCAGGGAGCCACCGTCAAACCTACCTTGGATGCCAAGGCTGTGGCAGTCATCCGGCCATCCTCTTTGAGGTGCCGCAAAATACTTCTATCAATACCGTCAATCACGCAATAATCTTACGCGGCCAGCACTCCCCAGAGCTAAATAGGCGAACACTTACGGGCTTAATTTCCCTAGAGTTTTCCCTACCAACCAATCCTGGAGAGATCGTGAATCCGCAATTGTTCCTCGCCTTCATCATCGTGGCAGCCACGCTGGCCTGCACACCCGGCGTCGACTGGGCGTACTCGATTTCAGCCGGTTTGCGTCAACGCAGTTTCGTGCCCGCAGTTGCCGGCCTTTGCAGCGGTTACGTTATCCACACTTTCCTGATGGCCGCTGGCTTGGCCGCGCTCCTCGCCGGCGTCCCCGGCCTTCTGGGGTGGCTGACGATCGCCGGCGCGGCGTACCTGCTGTGGCTGGGCATCGGCACCATCCGCTCGTGGCGAGGCGCGAGCTTCAGTGCGGAAGACGGCGTCGTGCATTCCGGTAACCAGCTCCGCACGTTCTTCCAGGGCATGGGCACCAGCGGCATCAACCCCAAAGGGCTCCTGTTCTTCGTCGCCCTGGTGCCCCAATTCGTCAGTCCCGAGGCCGCACTGCCTGTGCCGGTCCAGTCCGGCCTGTTGGGACTGACCTTCGTCCTGCTTGCCGGCATGGTTTACACGGCTGTTGCCCTGGCGTCGAGGAAGCTGCTCGCGTCCCGGCCCGGTGCCGCGCGGGCTGTGACGCTGACCAGCGGAATCATCATGATCGGACTGGGGACCGTGCTGTTGTCGGAGCAGCTGCTGCCGCTGCTGCCACACGTCTAAGCGGCAAGCAGCTCGTCGAGACGCTCGTATCCCTCCACTACTCCATAATTCATGCCGGTGGCCAGAGCCATGTCGCGCGCTTCCACAGTGGGGTAGACCTCGTGGGCCACGATCCGGGTGCGGCCCCCGGTTTCCTCGAAGGTGGTGGTGCTGATGCCCACCTGATTGGGGGCGCCGTCGAATTCGAACGTCATGATGATCAGCGCGTCGGTTTCGACGGTGTGGAAGATGCCGCGGAAACCGAACATGGCGTCTTCGTGCCCGCTCTCGTAGTGCCAGCTGCCGCCCGTGGTGGCGTCGTATTTGGTGACGTTCAGCGTGGCATTGCGCGGCCCCAGCCATTTGCCGAGGAGGTCGGGGTCAACGTGGGCTTTGAAGACCGCACTGACGGGCGCGTCGAATTCCCGGACCGTGTCAACGAACGGGACGCCGTCATCTGCGGTGATGGTGGTTGGATTGCTCATTTCAGTTCCTCTTTCTTTTCTTGTTCCTGCTGGGAGGTGGCGAGCAGTTGGTCGAGTCTCCTGAAACGGGACTCGGCGATCAGGCGGTATTGGTCAATCCACGCCGTCATGCGTTCCAGGGCAGCGGCGTCCAGATGGACGGGCCTGCGCTGGGCGTCCCGGGAGCGGGTCACCAGGCCCGCGTGCTCCAGGACCTGTATGTGCTTGGAGACTGCCTGCTTGGTAATGGCGAAGGGTGCCGCGAGCTCGTTGACGGTGGCATCCCCCCGGGAGAGCCGGGCAACGATGGCGCGCCGGACCGGATCCGCGAGAGCCATGAAGGCTCTGTCCAAGGTGTCAGGACCTGGAGCGTCGTGTGCCATCTACCCTCAAACCTTCCGTAATCAACCAAATCCTTTATCAATGATTTGGTTGATTAAGAGCGTACGCCGCTTCCGAGGTCAGCACAATAGTCCCTATTCGCCGCCCAGTTGCCGGAAGTCGTTCTCCCAAAGACGCCGCATTTCGGCGTCTTTGCGGATAACGTCCATGGATTCCAGCTCAGCCGGCGGAGCGTGCCGCATGGATCGTGGCGTCAAGGTCCGGCGCCCCTGGTCCAAGGCCAGGAGAGCCCGGTCCGTCAGGGCATCATTCTTCAATGCCAGATTGGTCTTCCTGCGGCGAAGGACCTCCTTCAGGGCAGTCTGGGCCGACTCAAAATCACCCCTGGCACGCTGCGACCTCGCCCGGATCAGCAACAAAGCGGCCGAAAGGTCGTCGGTATTCAGCAGACCCTCGGTCCACACCACCACGTCACGGTGGCGCTCCAGGGAAAACGCCGCTGTGCAGCGGGCCAAGGCAGAAGGCAACGACGGCGGCAAACCCACCACAGCTTCAAGGGCGGCCTCGGTCATCCCCATTTCCCGGAGACAATGGGCCAGCGCCAGGAACACGGATTCCTCGCTGAACAGCACGGGGACCTCGATGCGTTCGGCGACCTCAACCCGGGTGACCACCTGCCCAAGGTACATGGCCGAGAACTGGCTGGCGTCGTCGTCGATCCTGGTAGTCAACCCGCGCTGCAGCAGTTCGGACGCGCGCAAGTATCCGCCGTGCTTGTAGACCAGCAGCCCGGCCATGATGTGGCACAACCCGGCCCATCCCGGGTTCGTCCGCGCGAAGGCGAGGAGGCGATCCGGTTCCGTGGAGGAGAAGACGGCCTCGTGCATGGCCTTCGCCGTCTTCGAGGACAGTATCTTGAGCCTGGGGACGCTGCCCACAACGGACAAACGTGCATGGTCCCGGCCACTGAGGACTCCCGAAAGGACATCATTCACGCCGTCAGCCAGGCCACGCACAGGCGTCCGGACGTAGCCCTCACGGAAGGGCGTCAGATCCCGGACATCATGAAAAATGGTGTGCACGCGACCGTTCGGCACTTGGCTCATGAATCCATGCTAACCGGCTCCTGAACCGGGCCGATCCCCTGCTATCCGGAGCATTTCAGGAGTATTATGGCGGCGTCGGCAAGGTTTTGCCACACCCCTTGCCGCAGGCCGGCTCTCCAGGAGAAGAGCCGCATAACCGCGTGAAAGGGAGGACTGATGACCACCGCTTCGCACCCTGCCGAACACCACCACATGATGGGGTTGACACTTCGCAACACCGCCATGGGCGTTGGCATAGTATTTCTGCTGGTAGGCGTCCTGGGCTTTATCCCGGGAATCACCACCAATTACGGCGCCATGACCTTTGCGGGACATGAATCCGGCGCCATGCTGCTTGGAGTCTTCCAAGTGTCCATACTCCACAACATCGTTCACCTGCTGTTCGGCGCGGCCGGATTGGCCATGGCAAGGAACGACCGCATGGCCCGCCTGTTCCTTCTGGGCGGCGGCGCCGTGTACATCGTCCTCTGGATCTACGGCCTGGTCATCAACCAGGGAACGGGCGCCAACTTCATCCCGTTCAACACGGCCGATAACTGGCTCCACCTGATCCTTGGCGTAGCCATGATCGGCCTCGGCGTCTGGCTCGGCAGGGATGTCATGGACGAAACAGCCGCGACTCGAAGGAAGATGTAAACCCTCGATATTTGCGGAAACAACGACGGCGGCCGCCCCTTTGCGGGGGCGGCCGCCGTTCTGTTCCGTTCCGCCGAGATGGCATTTAATGACAATGTTGATGCCCGCGATTGTCATTAAATGCCAAGTCGGCGCAGGAATACGTGGTCACTTCCCGGGCGGTGCAGGGCTCACATTGGTAAAAGTGTTGCCTGTGGAGTACTGGTCCAAGCGCCAGGGGTTGGCGTTGTTCCGCACGCTCTGGAACATCACGTTGTCGAAGGAGGAATCCGTCAGGCCCTTGATGTTGGCCGGGTTGACGTTGCGGAACACCACATCCTGGAAGGTGAAGGCACTCAGGGTCGCCGTTCCTTCGCCGAGCGCGGGACCTGCCTGGATGTCGATGACCGGCTTGCTGTCGGACACGGCCATACCGCACGTGGGCGAATTGTTGCCGTCCACCGAAACGTTCCGGACCCGCACATCCTTGAACGTGGCCGAATCCGCAGCGAGGTATCCCGACGGCGACTGGTTGTAGCTCAGCGTCATGATGAACGCGCTGCTCCCCATGCATGCCATGGCAGTGTCCCGGAAGAGGAAGTCACGCCCGCCGCCGGCCATGTCCGAGGTACTTTTCATCCGGAGGCCTCCCGTTTCAACCTTGTACATGACGTTGTCTTCAGCGAGCACACGCTGCACCCAAGCCGCAGTGTTGGAACCGACGGCAACACCGCCGTGGCCCATGCGCATGTAGTTGTTGAAGATCCACACGTTCTCACTCGGCCTGCCGAGGGCTCCATATTTGCCCTGACCTGCCGCGAAGTTGACCTGATCATCGCCGGTGTCAAAGAAATTGTTCAGGACGATCCCGTTGTTGGCACCCCCGAACTCCAACCCGTCACCGTTGTTGGCGTTATAGGTGGTGTGCCGCATCGCGTTCACAGTGCTGTTTTCGGTATCCAGGATCATCACCCCGTGGAACGCCGGGTTGTCCGCCGTGACCCCCTCGATGTACAGGTTCTTCACTCCCATGAAGGTCATCAGGCTTGAACGGTACTGCCCGTAGAGTACGGAGTCATCCAGCGTTTCAGGCTTGTTGATGACGCCGGTGAGGGCTACCGGATTTTCCTTGGCTTTGCGGAACTGATCGGCGGCAAGCACGCCGTCGTCCAGGACTTTGCTTGCGGAACTGGCCACATATTGGGGTATTTCGTTGCCGGCTTCGTCGACTATCGATCCGTCGGCGGTCCGCTTCCAGCCGTTTCCGTCCACCACGCCTTTGCCGACGATGCGCACATTGCTTGCAACCGCGCCGGGCTCGCGATTTCCGGCGGATCTGCCGTTGTCGTCCGGAAGCACGTTAATGAGCGACGGCGGCCTCCGGTAGTTTCGGTATTCGGCCTCGGTTGGGAGGGGGTCGGGGACTGGATAGAGGTAGTAGCCCTTGTCCAGGGGATAGTCCTCCGCCTTGTCCGATCCGAGCAAACGGGCTCCTTCCCGGAGCTCAAGGGTCATGTCCGAGTGCAGGAAGAGCGCACCGGTTTTGAAAGTTCCGGCGGGAACCACCACAGTACAGCCAGGCGTCCGGCAGGTATCGATGGCCTTCTGGATGGCCTTGGTGTTGAGGCTTGTCCCATCGCCCACAGCCTTGTAGGCGGGATCTGTGATGTTCACTTCGTGGCGTACCGGCGTGGTGGTCACGGTGATGGGTCCACTCGCGGCAGACTCGCTGCCGTCGGTCCTGATGGCGGTGACAGTGAACTCGTAGCTGGTGCGCGGAGACAAGCCCGTCACGGTGTAATTGTGGGCAACGGTCCGAACGTGGAATCCGTCCTGGTCGGCGGCGCGGAATGCCGCCACGTATTCCTGGGCAGGCGAGAACGTCCGCGCGTTTTCCTCGGCGGTTCCCACAGCGCGTCCGTTCAGGTAGACGCGGTAGTCCACAACGTCGTCGTAAATGTCCGGCTTGTTCCACACCAGCAGCGTCTTGGTACTGTCCGTCGCCTGCGCCGGAACGCACAGGTTTTGCGGGACCCTGCTGCTTCCGCCGCTCAGGAGAATGCTGGTACTGGAGCACGCCGGGCTGTCCCCCTTTCCTGCGGGGGCGGCATTTGCCGGCGGTACGACGGCGGCAACAGACGTCATCCCCACTACGGCTGCCAGCATGGTGCTCGCCACACGGTGCCGGGATTGCGGTTTTCTTCGGGTCGATCTCATGGAAATCCTTCCCGGGGCACAACGATGTACCCCAGTACTTGGAGGCACAGAGCTCTCCAGTGGGTGTCGAGAAAGGCAAGAAAACGTTTTCTGAGATCACCCTAGGAAGGAGTGGGCGCGGTCAAGAACCGCACCCGCCGACTTGGCAATTAATGACAATGTGGGGGCGCGGGATTGCCATTAACTGGCATCTCGACGAAGCGATGCCCCGCCTACTGAGGGGTGCGGCCACCCAGGCGGGTCGTGACCTTGGCCGCCGCCGCCGCGCAAGCCTCGCCGAGGCCGGCCAGGACTTCCTGCGAAACGCGGAACTTTGGAGCCGGGATCAAGACTGACGCCGCGATGTTTCCACGGTGGTCGTACACCGGGGAGGCAACACCAACCTCTTCGATGGACGTTTCACCGAAGTTCACGGCCCATCCGCGTGCCGCGCTTTCCTTGAGCCGGTCAAGGTACGTCTCCACAGAAGCTTCATCCAGCCCAGGCAACGTGATGGACCCGCCACGGAGCAGGTGACGGACCCGTTCCGGGTCTTCGGCTGCCAGAAAAACCTGCACGGAGGAGCTCAGCGCTTCCCTGTATCGGGCCCCGAGCGGAGCAAGATGCTTGACCTGGTGTCGGCTGGGGATCTGCTCCACACACATGGATTCGACGCCGTTCCACACCATGAGCGCGCTGGTCTCGCCGGTGCGTTCGGTCAACTCCTGCAAAACGGGGTAGGCAACCCGCCGCTCATCGAGTTCCGCCAGGAGGGGGCCCGACATTGCGATCATGCCCAGCCCCAAGCGGAACCTGCGCGAATCGACGTCGCGCTCCACCAAACCCTCTTGCTCCAAAGTGGCCAAAATCCGCGAGACGGTGCTCTTGTGGAGACCAATGCGGCCTGCGATTTCCGTGACTCCAAGGAGGGGTTCGTCCGCAGAGAAGCTACGCAGCACGGCAATGGCGTTCACGATGACCGAGGTGCTCTTGTTGTCACCGTTATTTGGAGCGTCGCTGGATTCGGAGGGAGTCATGGGTTCACTATATTTCGCTGCGGGCTGCTGGCGTTGCGGCGCTGGAACCGGTGGACGCCGTGCACTGCGCCCACCGGCCGCATCACTTACGCTCCGATGATGTTGTACTCAGGGCCGAACGGGAACTTGGTGATGTTCTCCGCGCCGTCGTCGCCCACCACCAGGATGTCGTGCTCGCGGTAGCCGCCCGCACCCGGCTGGCCGTCCAGCACAGTGATCATAGGTTCCATGGACACCACCATGCCCGGCTCAAGGACAGTATCGATGTCTTCGCGCAGTTCCAGGCCGGCTTCGCGGCCGTAGTAGTGGCTGAGCACTCCGAACGAGTGGCCGTAGCCGAAGGTCCGGTTGGCCAGCAGTCCATGGCTGATGTAGATCTCGTTGAGCTCCGCGGCGATGTCCTTGCACACGGCGCCGGGCTTGATGAGCTCCAGCCCACGCTTGTGGACCTCAACGTTGATGTTCCACAGCTCAAGAGAACGGGCGTCGGGTTCACCGTAAAACAGGGTGCGCTCAAGCGCGGTGTAGTAACCACTGGTCATCGGGAAGCAGTTCAGGGACAGGATGTCGAGTTCCTGGATCTTGCGGGTGGTGGCCCAGTTGTGGGCGCCGTCGGTGTTGATCCCGGACTGGAACCACACCCAGGTGTCACGGATTTCGGAATCCGGGAACGTACGCGCGATTTCGTGGACCATGGCTTCGGTGCCGATCAGCGCTACCTCGTACTCCGTAATCCCGGCGGTAATGGCGTTGCGGATGGCTTCGCCGCCGAGGTCACCGATGCGGGCGCCGTGTTTGATGACCGCGATCTCCTCCTCCGACTTGATCATCCGCTGCCGCATTGCCGTTTGGGCAACGTCAACCAGCGTTGCTCCGGAGAAGGCCGCCTGGATTTTGTTGCGGTTATCCAATGGCAGAGAATCATCTTCGACGCCGATGCGGCGCGGGTTGATGCCGCGGGTCCGCAGGACTTCCTGGATGGCGTGGATGTAGTTGTCACGGCGCCAGTCCGTGTATACGAGGTTCTCGCCGTAGCTGCGGCGCCAAGGCATACCGGCGTCGATATTTGCCGTGATGGTGACCGTGTCGTCCTTGGTGACCACCATGCCGTACGAGCGGCCGAAGTAGGTGAAGAGGAAGTCGGAGTAGTACTTGATGGAGTGGTAGCTGGTGAGGATGACGGCGTCGAGGTCTTTCTCGGCCATGATGCTGCGGAGGCCTGCGAGACGGCGTTCGAACTCGGTATCGGAGAAGGTCAATGAGACCTTTTCGCCGTTGTTGAGGACCTTGGTGCGCTCGAGCTTGGCGACGTCGTTGACGGACTCGTTTTGGGTGATGGTCATGGTGATTCCTTTCAATGGGTGTGGTTGTTTCTCAGTCCTGCTGCAGCGGCTTCTTTGACGTTTCTGCTGCGAAGAGGACTGCGACGAGGGAAACCAGGGAGGCAGCCACGAGGTACCAGCCAGGGGCCAGCTGGTTGTGGGTCATGCCAATCAGGAGTGTTGCCATGAACGGGGCGGTACCACCGAACAGGGCGTTGGAGAGGTTGAAGCTCACGGCAAAGCCGGTGTAGCGGACCTTGGTGGGAAAGAGTTCGGCGAGGAAGCTCGGCAGGGTGCCGTCGTTGAGAGTGAGCATCCCGCCCAGCAGGATCTGCACCAGCACGATCACGAGGAAGTTTCCCGTATCCAAGAGCATGAAAGCCGGCACAGTCAGCAGCACGAACAGGACGGACGCGGTGAGGAGCATGCGCTTGCGGCCGAATCTGTCCGAGGCAATACCGGTCAAGAAGATGAAACCGATGTAGCTCGCCAGAGCAATGGTGGTGGCCAGGAATGACTCCGCGGCTCCGAAGCCCAGCTCTTCCGAAAGGTACGTCGGCATGTAGCTGAGGATGACGTAGAAGCCCACGGCGTTCAGCAACACAGCACCCGTGGCGATGATGAGTTGCTTTCGGTAAGTCCTGAACATGGCAAAGGCGGGCGCTTTGACAGCAGTGTCCTTCTCCGCCAGTTCGCGGAAAGCAGGCGTGTCCTCAAGCTTGGTCCGGATATAGCGGCCGATCAGACCCATGGGTGCTGCGAGCAGGAAGGGCAGGCGCCAGCCCCATTCGTTCAGCTGCTCAGCGGTCAGGACTGAACTCAGCAGGGCGGCAAGCAAGGAGCCCAGCAGCAGTCCCGCTGCGGTACTTGCTGGCACGACGGCGGCATAGAGTCCGCGCCGATTGGCCGGCGCGTACTCCACAAGGAACGCGGACGCACCTGCATATTCGCCGGCCGCCGAGAAGCCCTGGACCACCCTGACGAGCAGGAGCAGGATGGGCGCCATGACGCCGATCGTTGCGTAGCCCGGAATCAGCGCGATGCAGAACGTGGCAACTGACATCAGGAGGATGGACAAGGACAACGCCTGTTTGCGTCCGATCCTGTCACCGATGTGGCCCCAGATGAAACCGCCGAGTGGCCTCACGAAGAAACTGATGGCGAAGACACCGAAGGTCGCCAGGAGTGCCGTTTGGCGGTCGGACTCGGGGAAGAAAACTGAGGAGATAATGCCAGCCAAGTATCCATATACGGCGTAGTCGAACCATTCGACGAAATTGCCGATAAAGCTGGCAGTGACAACTCGCCGTCGAGTGTTCTTGCTGACCGTGTTCTTGGGGCTGGGGGTGTGGTTGTGGCCGGAGGCGGGTGAAATGCCTTGCTCGGCTGCCACAGAGGATTCATTGCTCATGTGTCCACCAAAATCATTTGGGTTGCATTCAACGCAACGCTGTTGCATCAGACTACGTGTGTGGTGGATCACGGTCAAGAGGTCATTTGTCAGTGCGGCTGGCTCGAGGCGGGCAATGCCACGGTGAGAACGACCCATGGCTGAAAGTGACTTCTCGTTGCAGTCAACGATTCAAGGTTGCGACCAACGCCCAAATGACCTCCACCCTCACTCACATCTCCCGACCTTCAACCCAACGCTCAGTCACGCAAAGCAAAAAAGCCCGACGTCGGCACCCGGCCTGGGT